>NZ_RAWI01000247.1 GCF_003612125.1 Corallococcus praedator | reverse complement strand
GAGGGGGTGCTACCCGCCCGGGCGGGTTTCCGCGGTGGTGGGTGCGCCGGGGGTGTTGGACGCGGGGGCCACCACCTCCACGGGCTGGGCCTTCATCGCGCGGGCTTCGGCCGACTTGGTGGTGAGGGTGGTGTCCAGGCCCTTGGCGAAGCTGACGACCTGGGGATCCGTGCCCGCCGTGCCCAGCTTGCGCAGCGACTTCCAGAACGGGTGCTCCATGTCGCCGCTGCGCACCAGGCCCCGGGCCAGCAGCGTGGTGGCGGCGTCGCGCTCCGCGGCGCTGGAGGTGCGCAGGGTCGTCACCAGCTCCTGGGGCGCCGTGCGGGCGACCTCCCCCATGCCGCTGGCCATCTCCACCTGCGCGTCCAGGTCACCGGAGAGGGCGGAGGCGCGGCACAGCTCCATCACCCGGGCCATGGCCTCCGTGTTGCCGCCCGCGGCCAGCTCCACCATGGAGCTGACACCGGGGACGCCCACTTCCAGCGTGTGCGCCACCTGCCGCAGCCGGCCGTAGACGTCATCGCCCGCGGAGTAGCTGTCCAGGAGCGTGCGCGTGCCCAGGTAGTCGTGCGGGTTGGACTGGTAGAGGCTCTCCGCCAGCACGGCGCGCACGGCGGGGTCGCGCTCGCTGCGCCATGCGGTGCGCAGGAAGCCGATGTTGCGTTGGTCGCGCTGCTTGCCCAGCTCCAGGTACGTCTTGATGCGGTTGGCGACATCCGCCGTGGCGCCCGCGACGGCCTTGGGCCCGTCCGCGAGCGAGGCCACCGCGGTGCCCGGCCCCAGGGTGGAGCCGGTGGCGGCCACCGCCGCGCCCAGCGCATCCATGCCGGCGACGACGGGACCGGCGCGGCCCGCGTAGTCATTGACCATGATGGAGAAGGAGAACTTCTCTCCGCCCGCGGACTGCACGTAGCCGCTGAGCGCGGAGACGCCTTCCAGGGTGCCCGTCTTCGCGCGCAGCCGGCCCACGGCGTCCGTGCCGTCGAAGCGGTACTTGAGCGTGCCGTCCTTGCCGGCGATGCCCAGCGAGGACAGGTACTCCGGGGCCAGCGGGAAGCGCTCGTACATGTGGCGCAGGAGCCGGTCCATCTGCGCGGTGGAGAAGCGGTTGGCGTCGTTCAGACCGCTGCCGTTCTTCATCACGTAGGTGCCGCGCGGCAGGCCCACGTCGCGCTCCAGGAACTCCTCCACCACGTCGATGCCCTTGGCGAACGAGCCCGGCGCGCCTCGCAGCTCCGCGCCCATCGTCTTGAGGAGCGTCTCCGCGACGAAGTTGCTGGACAGCTTGTTGAGGCGCTTGAGGACGATGTCGAACGTGTCGGACTGGGACACGTGCACCATGCGGGCGCGCGAGGGCGTCAGGCCCTGCTTCACCTTGCCCTTCACCTTCACGCCGCGCGAGACGAGCAGTTGCTTGAGCGTGTTGCCGAAGTACAGGGGCGGGCTGTCGATCTTCTTCCAGACGCTCACCGCGCCGCGCTCGTCGGGCACCTGGCCCTTCACGACGATCTTCTGCCGTTCCCCGAACGCGTCGGACTTCACGGACACGCGCCGCGCGCGACCGGGGCCGCTGGTGACGGTGTTCTCCACGAGGAAGAAGTCGCTGGGCGGCTCCATGTCCACCACGGCCTTGCCGCCAGGACCGGAGCGCACATAGACGGCCACCGCGTTCCAGTTGAGGCTCACCGCGCCGGTGGGCGCCATGTACGCGCGGTCGGAGTCCTCCTGGTCGTAGCCGGGCGGGGTGCGCTCGGGATCGAACCAGGAGTCGTCCACGATGATGTCCTGCACCTCGCGCAGGCCCGCGTGGAGCAGCTCGGAGGTGATGCCGTACAGGCGCTCCGTGGTGATGGTGGGGTCGCCCTTGCCGCGCACGTAGAGCGTCTTGACCTTGCCGTCGGTGGGCAGCTCCGGCTCGACGAGGAACTCCGTCTCGTAGCGGTACTCCGGCCCCAGGGCCACGAGCGCCGCGGAGGACGTGACGAGCTTCACGTTGGAGGCGGGGTTGAGCAGTTCGTCCGCGTTGTGGCTGAACACCACCGTGCCGTCGTCCAGGCTCTGCATGTGCACGCCGACGCGGCTGCTCTTGAGCGCGGTGCGCTGCATGACCTGCACGAGCGCGTTCTTCAGCGCCTCGCGTTCAGCCTTTTTGTCGTTGGACGGCGACGCGGCAAGGGTGGCGGACGGCAGCCACAAGGCAATGGCGATCGCTGCCCAGAAGGGTCTGGCTCGAAAAACCTGCACGCACGCTCCGGGGAAGTCGCGAACCATTATGAAGAAGGGATGAAAGGGGCGGCAAGGGTGGGGGCCCGGCGACCTGCATGCCTGGGCGCTCGCTCCTCCGGAAGAAGGCATGCCCGCCTGCCTGCTTCCTGGAAACCAAGAGGATGCTGTCGCAGCATGGACGTTCCCCCTGACATCCGGTCCGTGACAGACGCCATGCCTCCCCTGCCCTTCCGCGCCGCCGTCCGGGTGGTGTCCGCCACGCTGGCCCTGCTGCTTTACGCCGGCTGCCGCGAAAAAGCGCCCCCGGCCGGCATCACGGTGTTGCTGGAGGCGCCACCGGACAGTCTGGACGATCGCTTCGCCCTCACGGCCCATGGACAACGGCTGGCGCAGCTCATCAGCCCGGGGCTGCTCACCTTCGACGACGCCAGCTCACCGGTGCCCCAACTGGCGGAGTCCTTCCGTGACGTGTCCGCCACGGTGGTGGAGTTCGTCCTGCGGCCGGGCCTCACCTTCCACGACGGCACCGCCCTCACCGCCGAGGACGTGAAGGCCACCTATGACAGCCTGCGCGACCCGGCGCTGGGCAGTCCCAAGCGCGAACGCTACGAGCCCCTGGAGCGGGTGGAGGTGGTGGATGCCCGCACGGTGCGCTTCCACCTGAAGCGCCCCTACGCGCCCCTCTTGGCGGAACTTTCCGCGGCCATCCTCCCCGCCGAGCGCGCCGGCCCCCAGGGCATCGAGGCCCAGGCCACGCACCCGGTGGGCGCGGGCCCCTTCCGCTTCGAGTCCTGGCCGGACGAGGAGCACCTGACGCTCACGCCCTTCGCGGGCTGGCATGGCGGGACGCCCGCGCTCTCACGGCTGACGTTCCGGGTGGTGCGGGATGAGACGACGCGGGTGCTGGAATTGCTCAAGGGCCGAGCGGACCTGGTGGTCAACGGGGTGTCCCCGGCGGTGCTGCCCGCGCTCCGGGAGGCGCCGCACCTGCGCGTGGTGACAAAGCCGGGCACGGGCTTCACCTATGTGGGCGTCAACCTGCGCGAGGGGCCGCTCGCGGACGTGCGCGTGAGGCAGGCGCTGTGCCACCTCATCGACGTGGGCCCGCTGGTGGAGCACAAGCTGCATGGGCTGGCGGAGCCCGCGTCCAGCATGTTGCCTCGGGAGCACTGGGCGTTCACGGCCACGCCCGCGTGCGGGTATTCACCGGAGGAGGCGGGGCGGTTGCTGGACGCGGCGGGGTATCCGGATCCGGATGGGCCCGGGGGGAAGCCCCGGCTGGCGTTCACCTTCAAGACGAGCACGGACCGGTTCCGGCGCGCGGTGGCGCTGGTGCTCAAGGAGCAGCTTGCTCGGGGGGGCGTGGCCATCGAGGTGCGCGCGCTGGAGTTCGGCACGTTCTTCGAGGACGTGCGCCGGGGCCGCTTCGAGCTGTTCACGTTGAAGTGGGCCGCCGTGATGGAGCCGGACCTGCTGCGAGGCGCGTTCCATTCGGGGAACATCCCCGGGCCGGAGAACCACTGGGGCGGCTTCAATCGGGGTGCGCTGAAGGCGCCGGCGCTGGACCGCGTGCTGGACGCGGCGACGCAGGCTCCCCGCGAGGAGCGGCGGGCGCTGTATGCCCGGGCGCAGCAGGAGCTGGATGCGCTCCTGCCCGTCATCCCCCTGTGGCACGAGGCGAGTGTCGCGGTGGTGTCGTCGAGGCTCGCGGACTTCGAGCCCAGCGCGCACGGGCTGCTCACGCCGCTGGCGAAGGCGCGGGAAGTGACACCTGCGGCCGACACCGGGAGGGCGCCGTGAGGAAGCGATGGGTGCCGGCGGCCATCGCGCTCGTTGGAACACGGCGGTGGGTGTCGCCGCGCCGCGACCTCGTGCCTGAAATGACACCCATGAGCGACATGGGGAGGGCGCCGTGAGGAAGCGACTGGTGTCCGCAGCCATCGCGCTCGTTGGCGCGCTGTTGCTGGTGTCGCTGTTCCTGTACCTCGTGCCCGGGGATCCGGTGGACGTGATGCTGGGGGAACAGGCGACGCAGGTGGACCGCGCGGCGCTGCGACGGGCGGTGGGGTTGGACCTGCCCTGGTACGCGCAGCTCTGGACGTTCACGCGCGACCTGGCCACGGGGGAGCTGCGCACATCTTTGCCTCCGTTCCAGCGCAAGGTGCTGCCGGCCCTGGGCGCCGCGCTGCCGTACACGCTGCTGCTCACGGTGGCGGCGATGGCCGTGTCCCTGCTGCTTGCGCTGCCCCTGGGCGTGATGGCGGCGGCGCGGCGGGGCACTCCGGTGGATGCGGTGGCGATGGGCGTGTCGGTGGCGGGCGTCGCCCTGCCCCGCTTCTGGCTGGGCCCGGTGCTCATCATTCTCTTCGCGCTCAAGCTGGACTGGTTGCCGGTGTCGGGCGCGGAGTCATGGCGGCACCTCGTGCTGCCGGCGTTCACGCTGGGCACCGCGCTGGCCGCGTTCCTCGCGCGGATGACTCGCGCGACGATGCTGGAGGCGCTGCGGGAGGACTACGTCACCGTGGCTCGGGCCAAGGGACTGTCGCCTCGCGTGGTGCTGTGGAAGCACGCCTTCCGCAACGCACTGCTGCCGCTGGTGACCGTGCTGGGCCTGGAGTTCGGCGCACTGCTGGGCGGGGCCATCGTGACGGAGAAGGTGTTCGCGTGGCCGGGCATGGGCACGCTGCTGCTCACCGCCATCGAAAAGCGCGACTACAACACCGTGCGCGCCACCGTGCTGCTCTTCACCTTCTGCTACGTGCTGGTGAACACGCTCACGGACGCGGCCTATGCGTGGGTCGATCCTCGCGTGCGGAGGCGCTCATGAGCGGACCTCGCCGTTTCCGGTTGCAGTCGTGGGGTGCCCGGTTCGGGCTCGCCGTGGCGTGCGTCTGGGTGTTCACCGCGCTGTTCGCCCCGTGGCTCAGTCCCCATTCGCCGGACACCATCGACCTCACGCGGGAGCTGGCACGTCCGGGCCCGGGGCACCTGCTGGGCACGGGGGAGAACGGCATCGACGTGCTCACCCACGTGCTGCATGGCGCGCGTGTGTCGCTGGAGGTGTCCTTCTTCGCGGTCCTGCTGTCGGGCGTGCTGGGCATCACACTGGGCGGCATCGCGGGATACGCGGGTGGACTCGTGGACGAGGGATTGATGCGGCTGGTGGATGTGCTGCTCGCCTTCCCCGGCATCCTGCTGGCGCTGTTCATCACCTCCGTGCTGGGCCCCAGCCTCGCCAACGTCGTCTTCGCCCTCTCCTTCACCGGGTGGACGGGCTACGCGCGACTGACGCGGGGGCAGGTGCTCACCCTGCGCGAGCGTGACTACGTGCAGGCCGCTCGCGCGCTGGGCAGCGGCCCCGGGCGCATCCTCTTGCGGCACCTGCTGCCCAACGCCGCGGGGCCGTTGCTCGTGCAGGCGACGTTCGCGCTGCCGGGGGCCATCGTCGCGGAGGCGTCCCTGAGCTTCCTGGGCCTGGGCGTCCCACCGGGCACGCCTTCGTGGGGCGCGCTGGTGGACCAGGGGACGCAGTACCTGCTGGTGGCGCCGCACGTGGCCCTCTTTCCCGGCATCGCCCTGGCCGTCACCGTGCTGGGCTTCAACCTGCTGGGCGATGCGCTTCGCGACGCGATGGATCCGCGTCACCAGGGGCCGTGAGTCGCGCTTGAAGCCCTGGGCCCGCCCTGGCAGGAAGCACGGGCGGGACCTCTGGAGGTGATGCGCGATGAAGGCCGTGGTGCAGCGGGTGCTGGAAGCGTCGGTGACGGTGGACGGCCAGCGCGTGAGCGAGATGGGCCCCGGGCTGCTCGTGCTCCTGGGCGTGGGCAAGGGCGACACCGACGCGGACCTCGCGTGGATGGTGGAGAAGCTGGCCCTGCTGCGCATCTTCGAGGACGCGGACGGGAAGATGAACCTGTCGCTGGAGGACACCTCCAAGCAGCTCATCGTCGTGAGCCAGTTCACCCTCTACGGGGATGCACGCAAGGGCCGCCGGCCCAGCTTCATCGACGCGATGGAACCGGTCGCGGCCAAGGCCCTCTACGAGCGCGCATGTGAAGCCCTGCGCAAGCGCGGCCTCTCCGTGGGCACCGGCATCTTCGGCGCGGACATGAAGGTCGCGCTGATCAACGACGGGCCCGTCACCATCCTGTTGGAGAGTCCGCCGAAGCCCGGTGCTCCGACCTAACGCACGTCCAGCGTGCGCCGGAAGAACGCCACGCCTTCCGCCTTCGTGCGCGCCTGCGACGTCGCGCGCGTCCCCGCCACCGGGTCCTTGCACAGCATCGCGATGACCTCGAAGCCCTTCGGGTAGCACTCGGGCAGGAAGGTGAAGTGACCCGCGTCGTCCAGCACCACCGTCGTCGTGGTCGCTGGAGGCAGGCGCCCGGACAGTTGCAGGCCGTGCTGCTCGTGCGGCATCAGCTCATCGCCCTTCGCGAGGATGAGCTCCACGGGCTTCTGGATGTCCGCCGTGTCCTGGGCCTCGAAGGAGGCCGCCATTCCCGGCGCCATCGCGAAGGCCGCCTTCACGCGCGGGTCCAGGTACGACGCGCGCGACTCCTTCATGTCGATGCGGCCATAGTCCACGTCGCGCAGGGCCTCGCAGCCAACCTCCTCGCGGGTGCCGGGCGTCGTGCAGCGCTTTTCGATCCACTCCAGGTTCAGCCGCAGGCCCACCAGCGCCATCGCCGTGTAGCCGCCCATGGAGTGTCCCGACGCGCCGATGCGCTCCGGATCCACGCGCGGGCCCCACTTCGGATCCTTCAAGAGATTGTCCAGGATGACCGTGAAGTCCTTCGGCCGCTCATAGGCGCGCGCGAAGCCTTCCGGGCTCGTGTCCTTGTAGGAGTTGCCCGGGTGGTTCAGCGACAGGACGATGAAGCCGTGCGCCGCCAGGTGCGCGCCGAACCAGGACAGGTCGATGCCCGACCCACCGCTGCCGTGTGACAGCAACACCAGCGGCCAGCGCGCCTGCGCGTCCGACAGCGGTGCGTCCTTGGCCCCATAGAAGGGCTTGAACACGTCCGAGGGCGCGCGGTCGTCCACCGGCGTACCGGGCGCCACCGGATACCAGATGAGCGGCTTCAGCGTGCGGTGGCGGACCGGGTCCTCGAAGGACAGCGACTGGGTGACGCCCACCGCATAGGCCGCATCCGGGCCATAGAGCGACGCGACGTCCGTGCGCGGAGCCTCGGTCGCCTTCTTCGAGGAGGCACAGCCTCCCGTCACCAGGGCCGAGGAGAGGAGCAGCGCGCCGAGGATGCGCCCGCCTCGGGGCGCGCGGGGAACCACGGAACCAACCAGGGAGCGACGGAACATGGCGGAATCCTCCAAGTCGTGGGAGCGGCCTGCGCTGCGGTTGGACTACCTCCGGGCGACAGGCCCATTGCGACGGGCCCGGGCCGTCACAGGCGGACGGTGGTCCCGCGCGTCACCAGCGCCGCCAGCCCCTGCTTCGTCTGCGCCGCGGTGCGCAGGTGCAGGGTGAGCGCGCCCAGCTCGCGGATCCACGTGGCCGCGTTCGGGCCCAACCCGGAGAACAGCACGGAGAGCGGCGGCGGCTGGGCCACGCGGCCCGACCAGTACCCCAGCACCTCTTCGCGCTCCGGCAGCACCAGCAGCTTCATCCGCTCCTGCTCGCGCGCCAGCAGCCGCTCCAGCTTGCGCGGCAGGTTCACCTGCCAGTGCGCCACCGTTCGCGCGGGCCTCCAGGCCCAGTCCGCGAAGGCGAAGCGCTCCTTCGCCGCGTACTCACCCCGGCCCTGCGTGACGAAGACGCGGTCCGGCGGGAACTCCGGGAACGGATCCCACTGCCCGGCCAGGAGCGACGCCAGCCCCTGCTCCCCCGGCGGCCTGAGCCGGAAGCTGTCCCGCACCGCCCGCGACGCCCGGGTGTCCCAGTACGGATAGGCCGGATCCTCCACCATCAGCGCCAGGTTCAGCGCCTCGTCCCATTCGTCCGCGTAGCCCCCGTGCGCGCCGGCCACCTCCCAGCCGCCGGGCCCCTCTTGCCAGGGCTGGAAGACGAGCCGGTCCACCAGGTCCATCCACCCATCCGAGTCGAGCGACCCCACGCCCCCTGGCAGCGCCGACATGGCCAGCCGCTGGCAGAGCGTGAAGGCCTGCGCGTCACCGAGCTGGCTCGCCAACAGCTCCAACGCACCGGAGGCATCCCCCATGGCGCGCGTGAAGAAGGGCAGCACCTGCTCGTGGAAGAAGCGGTCGTTGATGGGACGCAGGACGACGTCCATGGGGGGGCGCCTTCCTGTGCGGCCTTCAGGGCCGCGCGTCTTCCTGGACGATGAGGGCGTGGATGTCCGACGCCGTGGGAGCTTCCAGGATGGCGGCCCGGAAGCGCGGATTCTTGAACAGGCGCGAGATGCGGGCGAGCGCCTTCAGGTGCACCCCCGCGCTGTTCTCCGGCGCCACCAGCGCGAAGAACAGGTGCGTGGGCTTGCCGTCGATGGCCTCGAAGTCCACCCCGGTGCGCGACACGCAGAAGGCCGCCTGGAGACTGTCCATGCCCGCCAGCTTGCCGTGGGGGATGGCCACGCCCTCGCCAATGCCCGTGCTGCCCAGCTTCTCCCGCTCCTGGAGCACCGCCACCAGCCGGTCCTCGCGCAAACTCGGGTGCGCCCGCGCCAGCGTGGCACTCAGCTCGCGCAGCACCTCCGGCTTCGTGCGGGCCTGCATGTCCGCGACGACTGCTTGGGGGCTGAGGAAATCGGCGATTCTCAATGGCGCTCCCGCACTGGCGCTCCGGGCCGGCAATGATTCCTCGGCCGGCAATTACTCCTCACACTGGATTCGCGCAAGGGATGCCTGGGCGGTGGAAAGCGCTTCGCTCACTGCGCATCAGCCCCCAGGGCTCCGCTGCCTGCCAGAACCCCTGGGTCTGCCCCCGTGCCCACGGCTTCCCTTCCCGCCCCCCGCGCGTGAGCGGCGTGGGGGGCGGACCGGACTCATGACTCCAGCCTCCGAACCTGGAAGGTCGGGTCAGGTGCCGGTGGCGGCCACCGGTTCGGAGGGCAGGTGCGGTTCAATGAGCCCGAACCCGCCTTCCTTGCGGCGGTAGACGATGGACAGCGCGTGCGACTGCTGGTTCTGGAACACGTAGAAGTCGTTGTTCATCAGGTTCATCTGCATCACCGCGTCGTCCACCGACAGCGACTGGATGGCCAGATGCGTGGTGCGCACCAGGCGCGCGATCCCCGACTCGGCCGCCTGCGCGGTGTCGTGGGACGGCGTGGCGGCGGGCGGCTGCGATGCCTCGGCGGGTTCGGTGGACTCCAGGGACTCGGAGACCTCGAAGACGTCGTGGCGGACCTTGAGGGTGTTCACCAGGTCCTGGCGGTGATGGACCTTCTCCTTGCCGTGGTGCGACTTGAGCTTGTCGCGGTAGCGGCGCAGCTGGCGCTCGATCTTGTCCATCGCCAGGTCGATGGAGGCGTACATGTCATCGCTCTTCTCGCGGCCTCGGAGGACCCAGGCGCCCGAGTGGATGGTGATGTCCGCGTGGTGCAGGTGCCGCTCCAGCGACAGGACCACGTGGGCCTCTCCAGCCCGGTCCAACAGTCGGTTCACCCGATCGACCTTTTCACGGGCGTATTCCTTCAGGGAATCCGACGCTCCGAACTGACGGAAGGTGATGTTGAGCTGCATGCGTGGTCGCCTCCTAGGGAGAGAGGTAAGCTCCGTCACAGATCAGAGACGGAGCCCACGCCGAAAGCAACCCGGCCCCCCACGTAGGAACTTCCCGTCCACGACACGCGGCCGCGCAAGCGACCGCCAGAGGACACGTGTTGTGTCCGGTGCACACCACGTGAAGGTGATTCCGACCCGGGTTCCATTTTCCGGCCCGGGCCGCGTGAATCACCCTGTCACGCGAGCAGCATCCCGCCTGTCACGCCCAGCACTTCGCCATTGACGAAACGCGAAGACTTCAGGGCACGACGGCGATGACGAAGTCCTGCGAGTGGAAGATGGAGCCATCGCACGACGCCACACCCACGCACTCGCGCACGATGCCCGCGAGGCTCGCCTCCATGCTGAGCAGATGGTTCGCCTGCGGCGTGGTGGTGGGAATCGTGAGGCTCACCTTGCCGCCCTCCTGCGTGGCGGTGAGGGTGCCGGGCGCCCTGCCCCCCTCGCGCATGATCATCACGCTGACGGGACCGGGCACCTCCGTCGCGGGCTCCCAGAGAAAGGCGTACGTCTGTCCGACGCGCAGCTTGTCCGGGGTGCCCTCTTCCTGGAACGTGAAGCTGCGCTTGGCCTTGGCGTTCTGGAGCACCAGGCGCACGGTGTGGGTCGCGTCCTGGAGCTGCACGGTGATGTCGCCCACCGGTTCGCGGCCCCAGGCGCCCGGGTCGTAGTTGAAGTAGGCGCGGCTGTTCTCGCACGCGTCCCCGCGCCCGCCCACGTCGGACGCGCCGCCCGGCACCAGCGTCATGGGCTGGCCGTTGAGGGTGGCCGTCACGTCGTCCGCGAAGCGCGAACACGGGCCGTCCTCCACGGAGTAGCTGACCGTGAAGCGGTGCGCGCCCTGCGCGTCCGGCGTCTCCTCGTCGTCCACGTCCGTCAGCGCGTAGGTGAGCGAGCGGCCCGACAGCTCCGCCAGCGACATCACCTTCGTCTCGCCGCCGCCACAGCCGGCCAGCGACACGAGGGCCCCAAGGGCTCCGATTCCACGAACAGACCAGCGAGACAGCGAAGAAGACAGGGGAAGGGACATAGGGCCCGCGACCCTATCACTCCCGCGCGAGCAGTCCGGTGAGCCGTGCCCGCACGCCCGCCCACTCCGTGTCGAGGACGCTGTAGTACGCGCTGTCGCGCACGATGCCGCCGCGCACCAGCATGTGGTTGCGCAGGAGGCCCTCGAACGTGGCCCCCAGCCGCTCGATGGCCGCGCGCGAGCGCACGTTGCGCCGGTCGGTCTTCAACTGCACGCGCATCACCGCCAGCGTGTCGAACGCGTGGCGAAGCAGCAGGTACTTGCACTCGGTGTTCACCCGCGAGCGCCACACCCGCCGGCCCAGCCACGTGGAGCCGATTTCAAGCGTGCGGAAGTCACGCTGGATCTCCATGAAGCGCGTGGTGCCCACCACGTCCCCGCCTTCGCGCAGGCAGATCGCGAAGGGCTGCTCGGTGCCCGCGGCCCGGGCCTTGAGCGCGGAGGCGACGTAGTCCGCCACGTCCGCTTCCGTGCGCAGCACGCGTGAGAAGTGCGTGAACAGCTCCGGCTCGCAGAGCGCCGCGAGCGCGGGCACGTGGTCGGTGCTCAACGGCACCAGCCGCACCGTGGTCCCCTCCAGCGTGACAGGCGGGACGACCAGGGGCAGGGGCTCCCGGCGGGGAGCGTCGGCGTCACCGGGGAAGGAAGCAGGGGGCACGGGGTCCATGGACCGCTTCATGCCCCAACTCCGGCCCTCACGGGCAGGGCCGGTTGAGACAAAGCGCTAGTAGTAGCGCTTGCGCTTGCTGCTGGGGAGGATGCCCAGCACCTCGCGGTACTTGGCCACCGTGCGCCGGGCGATTTCGGTGCCCTGCGAACGCAGCAGCTCGACAATCTTCTGGTCCGAGTACGGGTTGCGCGAGTCTTCCTGCGACACGAGCTGCTTGATGTGGTGCTTCACCGCTTCGCTGGCCGTGTCCTCACCGGACACGCGCGCGATGGACGAGTTGAAGAAGTACTTCAGCTCGAAGATGCCCTGCGGCGTGTGCACGTACTTGCTCGTCGTCACGCGGCTGACGGTGGACTCGTGCATGCCGATGTCCTCCGCCACGTCGCGCAGGATGAGGGGCTTCAGGTGCGCGATGCCCTTGTCCAGGAAGTCCTTCTGGAACTTCACGATGCTCTCGGTGACCTTGTAGATGGTCCGCTGCCGCTGGTGGATGGAGCGGATGAGCCACATCGCGCTGCGCAGCTTGTCCTGGATGAAGTCCTTCGTCTGGCCAGGGCTCACCGCGCCGTTCTTCAGCGCGTTCCGGTACATGCCGGAGATGCGCAGCTTGGACAGGCCGTCGTCGTTGAGGACGACGGTGTAGTCCTCCTCGCCCAGCTTGTAGACGAAGACGTCGGGGGTGATGTACTGCGCGTCGTCCCCGCTGAAGTTGCGGCCCGGCCGCGGGTCCAGCTTGGGCAGCAGCCTGGCCGCCGCCACGACCTCTTCCAGGGTGACCTTGAGGTCCTTGGCGATGGCCGGCAGGTTCTTGGATTCCAGGTACTTCATGTGCCGCTTGATGATGAGGCCCATGAGCGCGGCGCTCGGGTCCTTCATCGCCTGGAGCTGGATGAGCAGGCACTCCTGGAGGTCGCGCGCGCCACAGCCGCGGGGCTCCAGGTTCTGGATGCGGCGCAGGGTGCGCTCGGCGACGTGCATGGGCACGTCCGCCTCGTTGGACAGGCGGATGAGCGGGTCGCCCTCCACGTCCGGGAGCTTGAGGTAGCCGTCGTCGTCCAGGTTGCCCAGGATGAGCACCGCCACGCGGCGCTCGGCCTCGTTGAGCCGCAGCGTGCCCAGCTGCTCCTGGAGGTGGTCGACCAGGTCCTCCTTCTTCACCATGTTGGCTTCGAACGACGGCAGGTCGTCCGTGGCCACGTTGCCCTTGTTGGAGGCGGTGGTGGGCTCGTTGAACTGGTAGCTGTTGAGGTACGCCTCCCAGTCGATTTCCGGCGGGCCTTCCCCGTCCGCCTTGAAATCCTGGGCCGTCTCGGGATTCGCGGAAGGCATGTCGCCGTCGCGGACGGCCTCGGCGTTGTCGGCCTCCAGCGAGGCCTCGCCCGGCTCCTTCTCACTGACCTCGCCCGGCATGCCCTCCTCGGGCTGCTCCAGGAGCGGGTTCTGCTCCATCTCCTCCCGGACCTGGTCCAGGAGTTCCATCCGAGAGAGCTGGAGGAGCTTGATGGCCTGCTGCAGCTGGGGCGTCATCACCAGCTGCTGCGCGAGCTTCAGGCTCTGTTTGAGTTCCATCGCCATGTGGGGGCGTCTCCAGAAGACGTGCGTGCCGACTCGATGGGGGTTCCCATCAAGGACCGTGCCAACCTAACAAGGCGATCCGGCCACGTCCAGTGCCCCTCCGCATGGTTCTTGATTTGCAGTGTGAAAAATCCGCAAGAAATCCAGAAGGTTGCCGCAACCCCCGCCTGCCTGCCCTGTGTTCAAACGTCGACGCAAAAGCGGGGCCAACTTCACGCTGAGCATCTGGAGACGTACGAACAGTGCGAACCGTCAAGGGGCCTGGAGACGGAAGCGGTCTCCCAGGTAGACGGCGCGCGCGCGGGCGGACCCGGCGATCTGCGCGGGGGTCCCCTCTTCGAGGATCTGTCCCTGTGCGATGATGTAGGCTCGGTCACAGATGCCCAGGGTGTCCTGGACGTTGTGGTCGGTGATGAGGATGCCCAGGCCCCGCTCGCGCAGCAGGTGGATCTGCCGCTGGAGGTCGCCCACGTTGATGGGGTCCACGCCGGCGAAGGGCTCGTCGAAGAGGATGAAGCGGGGGGCGGGAATGAGGCTGCGGGCGATTTCGGCGCGCCGGCGCTCACCGCCGGAGAGCGTCTCCCCCCAGGACTCGGCCACGTGGGTGAGGCCGAACTCCTCCAGGAGGGTGTCGGCGCGCTTCTTGCGGTCGGCGCTGCCCAGGCCCTTCTGGAGTTCCAGCACGGCCAGGAAGTTCTCGCGCACCGTGAGCTTGCGGAAGACGGAGGCCTCCTGCGGCAGGTAGCCCACGCCCCGGCGCGCGCGGCGGTGCATGGGCAGGTGGGTGAGGTCCTCGTCGCCCACGTGCACCCGGCCCGCGTCCGGCGTCACCAGGCCCACGACCATGTTGAAGCTCGTGGTCTTGCCGGCGCCGTTGGGGCCCAGCAGGCCCACCACCTCGCCGGGGGCGACGTTGAAGGCGACGTCCCGCACCACCTGGCGGCCCCGGAAGGCCTTCTGGAGCCCTTCGGCGTACAGCTTCGCGCCCCCGGTCATGGAGGGGTGCTCCCG
>NZ_RAWI01000246.1 GCF_003612125.1 Corallococcus praedator | reverse complement strand
CTTCTTGCTCATGCGTGCTCCGGAGGCGGGGTCATCAGGACGAGGAGGCGGGCATTGTCCAGGCCGTCGTTGACGACGCCGTGTTCGGAGCCCGCGGGGGCGAAAAGGGTGGAACCGGGGCCATGCGTCGCTTCCTCATCGCCGATGCGGAAGCGGCAGCTCCCATCCAGCACGAGATACACCTTGTCGGACGTGGCGTGCCGGTGGGGCTTCTGCGACTGGCCCGGGGCCAGACAATAGACGTCGAGGAAGAAGCGACCGGACTGGAAGACGGTGTGCTTCTGGAGCTTCTCCAGGGAGAAGCCCTGGAAGGCCGCAAGCTGCTTCACATCCATCGTGGCAATCGCTCCTTCGCCTCTATATAGCGACGGGCATGGAACCGCTGTCGCTGCATTTTGTTCACGAGCAAGTGGGTGCCCGCTTCATTTCAGTGGGCGGCCGTGAAGTGGTGGCCGGGTATGGAGACGTAGGCGCGGAGTATGGCGCGGCGCGGGACGCCGTGGCACTCCACGATGCGTCCTACCGCGAAATCCTCCGGATAACGGGGGAGGATCGCGCCTCCTTCCTCCACGGCATGGTCACCCAGGAGGTGAAGAACCTCCCGGTGGGCTCGGCCGCCTATGCCGCCTTCATCACGGTGAAGGGCGCCATGGTGGGCGACGCGCGCATCCTCAAGCGGGAGGGCGACCTCATCCTGGACGTGGAGCCCGGCCTGGGCACCAAGGTGCGGGAGTTCCTGGACAAGTACCTCATCTCCGAGGACGCGGAGCTGCACGACGGCACCCCGGAGTCCGGCTGGCTGCGGCTGCTCGGCCCCCGGACGGCCCAGGTGCTGGCCGCCGTCCTCGCAGGCCCCTTCGAAGCGCTGCCGGCCCAGGCCAGCCGGCAGGCGGTGGTGGCCGGGCAGGACGTGTGGCTCCTGGGGACGGCGCTGCCGGGCGGGGTGTCCGGCGTGGACGTGCTGGTGCCGCGCGTGGGGCTGGAGGCGGTGTGGACAGCGCTCGCACAGGCGGGTGCGGCGCACGGGCTGAAGCCGCTGGGTTTCGACGCGCTGGAGCTGCTGCGGGTGGAGGCGGGGGTGCCGCGCTACGGGCAGGACATGGTGGACACCACCATCCCGCTGGAGGCGAACCTCACGCACGCCATCTCCTACAACAAGGGCTGCTACATCGGGCAGGAGGTCATCGCGCGGGCCACCTTCCGCGGGCGCATGAACCGGCAGCTCGCGGGGCTGCTCTTGGGCCACGGGGACGCGGACGTGGCGCCCGGCACGGAGCTGCGCCGGGGTGAGAAGAAGGTGGGCTGGGTGACCAGCGTGGTCCGCTCGCCGGTGAAGGGACAGCGTGTGGCGCTGGGCTACGTGCACCGCGATTCGCTGGAGCCGGGCACGGAGCTGACGCTCGCGGAAGGCCCTGGCACCGCCACCGTGGCTGCCCTGCCCTTCACCGCCGGATAGGATGGCCCCCGGCCGCGCCGCCCATGGCGTGGCACCGGGGGAGGCCATCATGCGGCATGGAGTGAAGGGTCTTGTCCTGGCGCTCGGGTGCCTGTCCGTCGCGTGCTCGGACCCCGACGTCTGCAACCACGACTACGACTCCGTCACCTATACGGTCACGGAGAACACGTGCGGACCTTCCGCTGCGGGCACCCTGCGGGTGTTCTCCGAAGAGGACTCGTGCGAGGCCTACGCGGAGATGGACGAGGGCCTGGGCCTTCCCACCGACGTCAATCCCCGCATGCCCAGCAGCCGCCTCTCCTCCGGGGAGAGCTACCTGGGCCGCGAGCTCTGGGGCCTGAACTACAGCCGCTTCGACTCGGACGGGGGAGAGGCGCGTCCCTACCTCAGCCGGAGCTGCAACTTCACGGACCGTGAGTCGTCGGGGCGGAAGCTCCTCTGCCGGGACATCGTGGATACGAATCCCCAGACGCCGCAGCCCGAGTGCACCGCCGTGCTGACCCGGCAGTAAAGCCAGACGCTCAACGCCTCGCACTTTCACCCTTCCCCCGTCTGTCCTTGGGGGCATGGGCAATGCTATCCTTGGAACGCTTTACAAACCTGCAAATCATTCCAAGGACACTTCAAATGCGGATGACCCTTCTCCTGGGGCTGCTGTCGGTGGGGCTGTTGGCGGCCTGTGGTGGTGTGGAGCCGGAGGCCCAGGACTCCGACGTGACGGGTCAGGCCCTGCGTCCGCCGCCGTGCGAGTTCCGGTGCGACCTCCTCCATGAGCTCTGCATCAACGAGGCCGGGACGCGGGAGGCGCAGGCCCTCTGCGATTCCCAGCGCGCGGAGTGCAAGCTCGCGTGCGCAGCCCCCGCGGCGCAGGCGATGGAGGCCTCGGCCATTCCTCCGTGCCCGGAACTCTGTGCAAGGGCCTATCACCGCTGCAAGTTGCTCGCGAAGACGCCGGAGGACTTCGAGCTGTGTGGCTGCTGGAACTACCAGTGCATGGACTCCTGCGCACCCTTGAGCCCGGGCAGCACCGGCACCGCGGCGTACGACGTGACCTGCGACGGGTAGTGCCCTAGCGTTTCGGGCCGGGGGTTCCGCGAAACAGGCTCAGCACCTGGCGGGGCCCCTGCGTCACCAGGATGAACAGCAGTCCCAGAACGAGAAGCAGGAGGGGGAAGGCCAGCGCGCCCACCACGGAGCCCAACAGCAGGCCTCCCACGCCCCACCCGATTCCCGACGTGAAGCCCAACACCGCACCCGCCACGCTCCCCAGCACCGCGCCCGTGAGGATGATGGGTTCGATGAGGTTCATCTCACGGGGGTGGCCGCCCGGTGTGGCCAGGAACCCAAGTCCCTGGCCACGCCTGTCGGCCCTTGAGCCTAGATGCGCCCTTCGGCCTTCTGCTGACGCTCGATGCTCTCGAACAGGGCGCGGAAGTTGCCGCCGCCGAAGCCCTGGTCACCCTTGCGCTGGATGATTTCGTAGAAGAACGGGCCCGCGTCCTGCTGCTTGTAGAGGCTCGCCGCGTCCTTCATGAAGATCTGGAGCATGTAGCTGCGCTCCTTGTCCCCGTCGATGAGGATCTCCAGGTCGCGCAGGACGTTGATGTCCTCGTCGATCTTCTTGATGCCCAGGTGCTCGATGCGCTCCGGCAGCGCGTCGTAATACGAGCCCGGCGTGGGCATGAACTGGATGCCCGCGTTGTGCCGCATGTCCTTCACCGACGACAGGATGTCCTTCACCGTGATGGCCAGGTGCTGCACGCCGTCACCGCGGTGGTCCTCGTTGAAGACGTTGATCTGGCTGGACTTGAAGAACGGGAACTTGGGCTCGTTGTTCGCGAACTTCACGCCGCTCTTCGGATCCCAGATGACATCCGACTTCAGACCGCTGCCGTGGTCCCGCTTCTGCTGCGACGCCACGTCCTCGGTGTGGAACTCGATATGCCAGAAGGGCTCGAAGCCCATCACGTGCTCCATCCACAGGAGCATGGGCTTCATCGTCTGGAAGTTCGACGTGACGTGGTCCACCCGGCCAAAGCCATACTTGTTCTGGCCGCCCTTGGGCTGCGCATGCACCTGGAAGCCCGGGTAGATGGACTTGTAGTTGTCACGCTGCAGGAAGCGGAACGTCGTGTCACCGAACGGCGTGGTGATGGAGAAGAACGCCAGCTTGCCGCCCGCGGCGTCCGTGAAGCGCTGGATCTCCGTGATGAACGTGGCGCCGCGCGACTCCAGCAGCTTGAACGTCTTCTCCACGTCCTCCACTTCGAAATTCAACGTCCCCACGCCGTCCGGGTGCTTGCGCAGGTAGCGCCACGCCCGGCCACCCTCACCCACCGGCTGGCTCACCACCAGCGCGATTTCACCCGCCTGGAACAGCGCCGACTTCTGCTTGCCGTGCGCGTCCAGCTCCGGCCCGGACACCGCCACCTCCGCGAAGTCCAACCCCTTCGTGTAGAACTGGCGGCTCCGCTCCAGGTCATGCACGTACCAGTGGATGCTCTCCAGGGCCTTGATGCCCAGCGATTCCTGCTTGGCCATGTCGCTGACTCCTCGTGATGAGAAAGATGTAGGGACTACGCCGGCTGCGCGTCGGGCTGCCGGTCCGGCTGCGCCGCCTGGAAGGCGGGAAGTTCGTTGCACGCCGCTTCAATGCGCAGCAGCGTGGGAAAGGGCTTCAGGTCCAACCCGAACCGACGGGCTCCGTAGAGCTGGGGCACCAGCAGGATGTCCGCGAACGACACGGCATCCCCCACACAATAACGCCCCGCCGTCGCCTGCACCGCTGCCTCCAGGGACGTCAGCCCGTGCACGTTCCAGTGCGCGCCCCAGGCCTTCTCGTCACCCTTCAACACGTCCTTGACGCGCAGCGCCACCGACGTGTTCTGCAACGGCTGGATGCCGGAGTTCACCATCTCCGCCAGCATCCGCGTGCGCGCCCGGAGGTACGCATCCGTGGGCAGGAGGGCGGGCGAGCCCCCGCGCTCCTCCAGGTACTCCAGGATGGCCATGGACTCCGACAGCCGGCGCTCCTGGCCCTCGTCGTCCGTCCACTCCAGCGTGGGCACGCGCCCCATCGGGTTGACGGCGCGGTAGGCGGGCTGGTGCTGCTCGCCCCCGTCCTTCACCAGGTGCACGGCCAGGTACTCGAAGGGGATGCCCTTCAGGTTCAGCGCGATGCGCACGCGCCATGACGCGGACGAGCGCCAGTAGCCATGGAGGCGCACGTGCTTCATGGGACCTTCACCACCGTCTGGGAGATGCGGCCGAAGGGGCTGTGGCCCTCGGCGTCCAGCATCTCGATGTCGATGGTGTCCCCGGGCTTCATGAAGGACGTCTTCGGCTTGCCCTCGTCGATGGTCTCAATCATCCGGCGCTCGGCGAGGCAGGAGATGCCCCGCGCGCGGTCCTCGTTGGACACCGTGCCGCTGCCCAGCACCGTGCCCGCCGTGAAGGCGCGCGTGCGCGTCAGGTGCTGGATGAGGTCCAGGAAGGAGAAGTGCATCTCCGGGCCCGCGTCGGTGTCCCCCACCAGTTCGCCGTTGAGCGTGCTGCGCATGCGCAGGTGCACCCGGCCCTCCCGCCACGCCGAGCCCAACTCGTCCGGCGTCAGCGCGAAGGGGCCGAACGCGGTGGCGGGCTTGCTCTGGAAGAAGCCGAAGCCCTTGGCCAGCTCCTCCGGGATGAGGTTTCGCAGCGACACGTCGTTGGCGATCATCACCAGCTTGATGTGCTTGCCCGCGTCTTCCGCCTTCGTGCCCATGGGCGTGTCGCCCAGCACGACGCAGACCTCGCTCTCGAAATCCAGGCCCCAGGCCTCATCCCGCAGGGGGATGTCCTGCGTGGGCGCCAGGAAGTCGCCGGAGCCGCCCTGGTACACCAGCGGATCCGTGCGCAGCGTGGCGGGGGGCTCCGCGTTGCGCGCCTTGCGCACCAGGAGGACGTGGTTGATGTACGCGCTGCCGTCCACCCATTCGTAGGCGCGCGGCAGCGGCGCGTGCAGCGCCTTCACGTCCAGGGGGCGGCTCTGCACCGCGTCGGATTCCAGTTGCTGCGCCAGGGCGCGCAGTTGAGGCTCGCGCGCGTCCCAGTCATCCAATGCCGCTTGCAGCGTCAGGGCCACGTTGGTGGCCAGGGCGTAGGCGGAGTTGTCCCGCTTGACGACGATGAGCCGACCATCGCGGGTTCCGTCCTTGAGCGTCGCGAGCTTCAATTCCGGGCTCCCTGGGCGGCCTGGGGGGGAGGAAGGCGGACCGCCCGAACTGTCCGGCTTTTCCGTCGGGGCTCCAGGGGAGTCAAGCACGCCCGTTGAACGCGGCGCGGCATTCCGTTTCCCCTCCAGCAACACTGCTGGCCGGTAGCACGCTCGCTGCTGACAGGGCGGCCAAAGTGGGCACTTCCCCACGCCTGCCCTCGTGGAAACCCACGAGGGGCGGCTTCCGCGCTTGACGTCAGGGCCCGAAGCGAGGCGCTGGCCGGCTGGCCGCTCCACGGCCGGACAGGGGGCCGCCGGGGATGAAGCAGGGAAGCGCGGACGTGTCGACTGTTCAAGACCCAAGCGCCGCACGCAGCCCGTGTGGCGCTCCCCCCTGGCAGGGATCCGGGCGGCAACCCAGGTTGTGGAAAGAGGGACGTCCGGCCGTCCACGACACCGGGGCGACGAGGTTGGGGCGCGCGAGGGTAATGAATGGCGGGAGGCTTCCAACAGGCCGGCGACACCCCTGGGGAGGCACACCCGGGCCAGCGGCTGGGCAATCGCTACGAATTGCGCCAGCGCCTGAAGGCGGGCCGGGGCATCTCCACCTGGCAGGGGCTGGACCTGCTCACCCGCGAGTGGGTGCTGGTGAAGGTCACCTCCCTGTCCGCCTTCGTGCCCACCGCCCGCCACCGCCTGGAGCATGAGGCGGAGGTCCTGTCGCGGCTGAACGGCCAGGCGCTCGTGCCCGTGCGCCACCTGGGCACCTTCGACGAGCTGCTCTACCTGGTCACGCCGTGGATTGAAGGGGAGACGCTGGAGGCGCGCCTGCTGCGCGGCCCCCTGTCCGTGCCCGAGGCCATCATCCTGGGCCAGCGCCTGCTGGAGGCGCTGGTGGAGGCGCACCACGAGGGCGTCCTGCACCGTGACGTGAAGCCGTCCAACATGCTGGTGCGCGGCGAGCCGCTGTCGGCCGCGTGGCTCACCGACTTCGGCCTGTCGCGCAGCGAGCGGCTGGACCCTTCGCTGCGCGATTTGCCGGTGGGCACCGCGCGCTACCTGTCGCCGGAGCAGGCGGGGCTGCTCAACCGGCCGGTGGAGGCGTCGTCGGACCTGTACGCGGTGGGCCTGGTGCTCTTCGAGGCGCTGGCGGGCCGTCCCGCCCTGGAGGGCAATTCGGTGGGCGAGGTGCTGCGGCTGCACCTCACCGCGCACCCCCGGCTGCGGATGGTGGGCGTGGAGGTGCCGCTCGCGATGGAGGAGCTCATCGCCCGGCTCAGCCAGACCGACCCGCGCGACCGCTACCAGTCCGCGGAGGCCGCGCTCGCGGACCTGAACGCGCTGGAGGCCGCGCTGTCCCGGGGCGAAGCGGAGCCCGCGCTCGTCACCGGCGCGCACGACCACCGCCAGAGCCTCACCGAGCCGTCCTTCGTGGGCCGGCGCGAGGAGCTGGCCACGCTGGAGCGAGAGCTGTCGCTCGCGCGCACCGAGGGCGCCCGCGCCGTCGTGGTGGAGGGCGAGTCCGGCGGCGGCAAGAGCCGGCTGTTGGAGGAGTTCTCCGCGCGCGCCACCGGCCAGCGCGCATGGGTGCTGCATGGACAGGCGCAGGACCAGGCCGCGCAGCGCCCCTTCCAGCTCTTCACGGGCGTGGCGGAGGGCATCGCGCGGGCGGTCCGGGAGCAGCCCTCGCTGGGGGTGCTGCTGCGCGAGCGGCTCTCCGGGCAGGAGGCGGGCCTGTGCACGGTGCTGCCCCGCCTCACGGAGGTGCTGACGCCCGGCATGCCGCAGCCCCAGACGCAGGGCCTGGGGCCGGAGTCGCTGAGTGAGAGCCGCAGCGTCTGGTGCCTCACCGCGCTGCTCAACGCGCTGGGCACCCCCGACGCGCCCGCGGTGGTGGTGCTGGAGGACTGCCAGTGGGCGGACACGCTCACGCTGCGCGCGCTGGAGGCCTGGAGCCAGGGGCGGCGCGCGGCGGACGGGCGCCTGCTCCTGCTGGTGTCCTTCCGCAGCGAGGACATCCTGCCCGGGCACGCGCTGCGGCGGCTGTCGCCGGGGGCGCACCTCAAGCTGTCCGCGTTCGGCGCGGCGGAGGTGGCGCTGCTCGCGGAGTCCATGGCCGGCGTGCTGCCCCCGGAGGCGGTGGAGCTGGTGACGCGGCTGTCGGAGGGCAACCCCTTCATGGCGTCCGCGGTGTTGCACGGCCTGGTGGAGGACGGCGTGCTCATGCCCGGCCCGGACGGCTGGGAAGTGCAGCCGGAGGCGATGGCGCACGCGCGCTCCTCGCGGCAGGCGGCCACCTTCCTCGTGCGGCGCCTGCGGCTGTTGCCCCCGGAGTCCCTGCACGTCTTGAGCGTGGGCGCCGTGCTGGGCAAGGCGTTCGACGCGCGCTCGGTGGCGGCCCTGTCCGGCACGCCCGTGGAGGCCGTCAACACCGCGCTGGAGCCGCCGCGCCGCCGGCACATGCTGTGGATGGAGGGCACGCGCTCCACCTTCGTGCACGACAAGCTGCGCGAGGTGCTGTTGGACCTGCTGTCCCCGGAGGAGCGGCGGGAGTTGCACCGGCTGGCCGCGCGCGCCGCCGCGCAGTCGGTGCCCACCGACCCCTTCGAGCTGGCCTACCACTTCGACGCGGCGGGAGAGCCGTCCCAGGCCCTGCCCCACGCGCTGGTGGCCGCGGAGCAGGCACGCCAGCGCTTCGCCCTGGACACCGCGGAGCTCAACTACCGCATCGCGGAGCGGGGCGCGGCGGGCGCGGATGCCCACACCCGCTACCTCATCGCGTCCGGCCTGGGCACCGCGCTGATGATGCGCGGCCGCTACGACGAGGCCCAGCTCCAATTGGAAGCCGCGCAGCGGCTGGCGCGCGACCGGCTGGAGCAGGGCCGCACGCTGGGCCACCTGGGAGAGCTCGCCTTCAAGCGCGGCCAGACGGTGCAGGCCAATGCCTATCTGGAACAGGGCCTGAAGCTGCTGGGCCGCTGGGTGCCGCCCGACGCGCTCACCACCGGCGCGAGCGCCGCGTGGGAGATCATCACCCAGGCCGCGCACACCCTGGCGCCGCGCCTGTGGCTGGGCCGCAAGGCGCTGAAGGACGGCGAGGAGGACCTGCTCGCGGTCAACCTCTACAGCCGGCTGGCGTACGGCTACTGGTACCAGCGCGGCCGGGCCGCCGTGCTGTGGGCCCACCTGCGCGACATGAACCTGGCGGAGCGCTACCCGCCCACGCCGGAGCTGGCGCAGGCGTACTCCGCGCACTCGCCCGCGCTCACCACCCTGCCCTGGTTCCAGCGCGCGTATGCGTACGCGGAGAAGTCGCTGGCCCTGCGCCAGCAACTGGGCGACGTGTGGGGCCAGGGCCAGTCGCTGCACTTCTATGGCCTGGCCCTCTATGCCTCGTCGCGCTTCCGCGAGTGCATCGAGCGGTGCCGCGAGGCCGTGCGCCTGCTGGAGCGCACCGGCGACCCGTGGGAGGTGAACAACGCCACCTTTCAAATCGCCATGTCGCTCTACCGCCTGGGCCGCCTGAAGGAGGCCGCAGGGGTGAGCCAGAAGCTGCACGCGGCGGCGCTCACGCTGGGGGACCGGTACTCGCTGCGCCTGGGCCTGGAGGCCTGGGCCAAGTCCACCGGGGGCCGCATCCCCGCCGCGCTCCTGGAGACGGAGCTGGCGGCGCCCACCGCCACCGACCCGCAGTCCTTCGCGGGCGTGCTCCAGGCGGAGGCCCTGCGCCTCTTGCGCGAAGGGGAGCCGGCGCGCGCCGCGGAGGTGCTGGAGCGCGCCGAGCGCGTGGTGGAGGAGGCGCACCTGCGCCAGGAATACGTGGCGCCCATCACCCCCTGGCTCGCCACCGCGCGCCGGCAGCTCGCGCAGGAGGCCAGCCCCCTGAACCCGAAGCGGCGGGACGCCCTGCTCGCGGAAGCCGAGGCCGTGGCGAAGCGGGCCCACGCCGTGGCGCGCACCTACCGCAACAACCTGCCCCACGCGCTGCGCGAGCGCGGGCTGCTGTCCGCGCTGCGGGGCCGTCCCAAGCAGGCCCGGAAGTTCCTGAGCGAAGCGCTGCGCGTGGCCGACGCGCTGGAGATGCGCCAGGAGCGCGCGTTGACGCTCAAGGCCCGGGGCGAGATGGGCGAGGCCCAGGGCTGGCCCGGGTCAGCGCGCGACACGGAGGTGGCCACGCGCGAGCTGGAGGCCATGGACGACGGCATGCACCCGGAGCCGGACAGCACGTCCGGCGTGGGCACGCTGTCGCTGGTGGACCGCTTCCCGCGCGTGCTGGAGTCGGGGCGAAGGCTCGCGTCCGCCCTGTCGCGCGAGGCCGTCTTCGAGACCGCGCGCGTGTCCATGCTGGAGCTGCTGCGCGCGGAGCGCTGCGCGGTGGTGGACCCGCGCGCGCTGGTGTCGGAGGAGGACGCGAAGACGCAGGGCCTGAGCCGCACCGCGCTGGCGCGCGCGCTGGAGACGGGGCGCATCACCGTGCTGGGCCAGGGCCTGCCCGGCGGCATCAGCGAGAGCATGGAGCTGCTCGGCGTGCGCTCCCTCTTGTGCGCGCCATTGCAGGTGCGCGGCAAGACGGTGGCGTGCGTCGTGGCCAGCCACCGCAAGGTGGGCGCGCTCTTTGGCGAGGACGAGGAGCGGCTGGCGTCCTTCGTGACGGTGCTCGCGGGCGCCGCGCTGGAGAACGCGGAGAACTTCGAGCGCATCGCCGCGCTCTCCGAGGAGCAGGGCCGGCTCTACCGGGAAGAGCAGGAGGCGGTGCGCCGCCGCGACGACTTCCTGTCCATCGCCGCGCACGAACTGAAGACGCCGCTCACGTCGTTGCAGCTGCACATCCAGGGGCTCCAGGCGAAGGCGAAGGGCGCGCCCATGGCCCCGGAGAAGCTGTCCACGAAGCTGGAGTCCGCGTACTCCCAGACGCAGCGGTTGGGGAAGCTGGTCAACGACCTGCTGGACATCTCCCGCATCGCGCAGGGCCAGCTGCACATCAAGCGCGAGGACGTGGACCTGGTGGCGCTGGTGCGCGGACAACTGGAGCGCAGCCGCGAGTCCCTGGCACGCGCCGAGTGCGAGGTGAGACTCCACGCCACCGAGCCCCGCCTCGTGGGCCACTGGGACGCGCTGCGGCTGGAGCAGGTGGTGGGAAATCTCCTGACCAACGCGATGAAGTACGGCGCGGGCAAACCCGTGGAGATATCGCTGGATGGGGACGCGACCCGCGTGCGCCTGCAGGTGCGCGACCACGGCATCGGCATCGCGGAGGAGGACCGGGCGCGCATCTTCGAGCGCTTCGAGCGCGCGGTGTCCGTGCGCCACTACGGCGGCTTCGGGCTGGGGCTGTGGATCGTCCGCGAAATCGTCCAGGCGCTGGGCGGCGGCATCGACGTCGCGAGCACCCCGGAGAAGGGCTCCACCTTCACCGTCACCCTGCCCCGCTCCGGCGCGCCCATGCACTGAAGGGGCGCGCGCGGGCGGAGGGACACTACCGGCGCGTCACTTCCAGGTAGATGACGTTGTCCTGCGAGTCGCGGAACAGCCGCACGTTGGCCACCTGCTCCAGCGGCGTCTCCGCCAGCAGGCCGCGCATGCCGTCCTCGTCCCGGTAGGTGAGCCACCAGTCCATGAAGGCCTCCATGTAGCCCGTCTCCGGCGGATGCACCGCGAAGTTGGCCACCAGCAGCCGGCCGCCCGGACGCAGCATGTGGAAGAACACCGACGTGAGGCGGCTGGCCACGGAGTCCGACAGGTAGTCGTACAGGCCGGCCGAGTACACGAAGTCCAGCTCCGAGAACGTCACCTTGCCGGCGAGCAGCGCGCGCACGGAGCCGCACACCGGCCGCACGATGCCGTCCGGGTGCAGGCGGGAAATTTCCGCCAGGCTCACCGGGTCCTGGTCGAACGCGATGAGCTCCTGGAGCCTGCGCTCCGCCACCGCGCGCGACTGCTCGGCCTCCCGCAGGTGGCCGCACGCCACCGACAGGATGCGCCCGTCGGGCCGCAGCTCCGCCGTCTCGTCCATCATCCGTGCGAGCAGGGCCCGGCGCTCGCGCACGCTGACCGCGGAGGGCTGCCCGTGCATGTACCGGTAGATTTCACGGCCCGCGTGCAGCTCGTCCGCCGCGTGGTCCATGTACAGGTAGTCGATGAGGGCCGCGTCCCCCGCGTAGCCGCGCGGACGCTCGAAGGCGTGCCGGGTGAAGGGGCACTGGTGCAGGAAGGGGCGCATCGGGTGCTTGCGCGCCAGCTCCTGGCAGAAGCGCTTCCACACCTCCGGACTCCACTGCCGCCGCCGTTCGATGAGGCCCCCGTGCAGGGACGCCATGCCGTGGTGCAGGGTTTCGTCCGGCCCCTGCATCATCCGGGCGTGCAGCGCGTCCAGCCACTCCCGCGCTTCGATGAATGCCTGTTCCGAAGTGACCTCCTCCAAAGAAGGGGGGTTCACCAGGACGAGATGGTTGGGTTCAGGCGCGACCGGCAGAGCCGCGCCGTGGACCGACAAGAGGTTCTGGCGCATAGGCATCATCCTGACAACCTGGGAGCGAAGGGCATCTACTTCCCACGCGCACCACGGTCGTCGGGTCCAGCTGCTGCCAGCCGGACAAGCCCTGCGTCCTCCTGTCGCGTCCGCTCCGCTGGCGCGCGGACAGGAGGGCTAGCTCTCGATGCCCCGGAGGATCTGGAAGGTGTCCGTGTCCTCCTGCCAGGGCAGGCTCATGGCCCGCTCGGCACCGGTGACGATGCCGCCCCCGCCCGTCACCCCGTGCCGGTCGAGCGCGTCCTCGATGTCCTGCCGCACCGCGAGCACCGGGTGCACCTTGAGGCCCGTGGCGAACGCCACCGCGTCCATCAGCGCCAGGTCCTGCGGCCGGTGCGTGGCCACATGCAATTCACCCCGGGCCCCACGGAAGGACAGGCGCAGCGGGAACACCGCCAGCCGGCGCAGCACCGCGGGCGGAACCATGCGCACCACCGTCGGGGAAACCTTGCGCACCTCTTCACCGCGCACGAAGGGCACCCCCAACAGCCGCGACAGGCCCCGCTGCACCGTGTCCGCGTCCAGCAGATCCAACGCCACCAGCGCTTCTCCCAACGGGCAGCCCCAGCCCTTCTGGTACTCCAGGGCGGCGTCAACCTGTTCGCTGGTCACCTGTCCCCAACGCACCAGCCATTCGCCCAGCCGCAGCTTCCGCATGCGAGGACTCCCCCCGCGCGACATCCGCGCCGCGCGAAGGCAGGTGCTTGCGCCCTCCATGCCACAGCCAGGGTGCAATCCTTCCGCACGCTTGCACCTGGAGTTCCCTCACCGGGTGAAAGCTTTTCCGTGTGCGCCCGGTCGTAATGACAGCCATGGCGGCAAGCGTGTGATTCCCGGCATCCTCCGCGACCGCCGTCCCGCTTCACACGCGGGAGCGGCCATCGCGCGATATCGGACGGCTCAGTCCGCGCGCCGTGGCAGCAGGACGGTGAAGGTGGCCCCGCCGCCGGGCGTGTCCGTGACGGCGATGCCGCCGCCGTGGGCCTCCACGACCTGCCGGGCCACCCACAGCCCCAGCCCGAGTCCCCCGAAGCGGCGGGCGGAGACGGCCCGCTCGAAGCGCCCGAAGATGCGCTCGCGGTCCTCCGGCCTCACGCCCATGCCGTGGTCCACCACCGCGAGCCGCAGGTGCGTGCCGACGTCGCCCAGCTGTAGCTCCACCGGCCGCGACGCGCCGTAGCGGGCCGCGTTGGACAGCAGGTTGCGCACCAGCTGCTCCAGCCGCACCGGATCCACCTGCGCGTGCAGCGGGCCCCGGGCCTCGAACGTGAGCGCGCAGCCCGCGCGCTCCAGCTCCTCGCGGCTCTGCGCGAGGCAGTCCGCCACCAGCGCCATCACCTCCGTGGGCTCGCGGTGAAGCTGGAGCCGTCCGGACGCCACCTGGGACACGTCCAGCAGCGACTCCACCAGCGCGCCGATGCGCTGGGCCTGCTTGCGGGTGTTCGACAGGCGCTCGGAGACCTGGGCGCGCACGGGGGCCGGCAGCATCCGTTCGAGCATCTCCAGGTGCAGCTTCAGGCCCGTGAGCGGCGTCTTCAGCTCGTGGCTCGCGACGGAGAGGAAGTCATCCCGCGCCTGCACGGCCTCCTTCAGCGTCAGCTCACGCCCCAGTTGGAGCGCGGCCTCGCCTCGCAGCCGGTACATGGTGAGCTGGGTCTGCACGCGCGCGAGCAGCTCGCGGCCGCTGAAGGGCTTGACGAGGTAGTCATCCGCGCCCGCCTCCAGCCCCTCCACCGAGGCCTCCTCGCCCGCGCGCGCGGACAGCAGGATGAGCGGCGTGGCGCGCAGCGTGGGGTCGCTCCGGATGGCCCGCAGGAGCCCGAAGCCGCCGAGCCTGGGCATCATCACGTCGCTCACCACCACGTCCGGCGCGCGGCGGCGCAGGGACTCCAGCGCCGCCTGCCCGTCCTCGGCCATCTCCACCTCGAAGTGGGGCTCCAGGACGCTCTTCAGGTAGGCGCGCAGGTCCGCGTTGTCGTCCACGACGAGGACGCGCCCATCCCTCGCCGGGGGAGGCCCTGCCTCGGGCGCCGACGCGGCCAGGAC
>NZ_RAWI01000245.1 GCF_003612125.1 Corallococcus praedator | reverse complement strand
GAGCAGCAGCGGCACCAGCCACGCGCCCAGCGCCAGCCACCGTCCCCCGCCACGTCCCGTCATCGCGCGAACGCCCGGCTGAAGGCTTCCTTGATGTCACCCCCGCGCAGCAGGCCCTGCTCCAGCACCGCCGGGGACCACGCCTGCGCACGGCCCAGCAAGCCCTCCACGCCGGGCTCGCCACGAGGACCGCCCAGCCGGGGATCCACCGCGTGCATGTCTCCCTTCTCCACGATGATGCGCTGCCCTTCCGGCGACAGCAGCACGTCCACCAGCGCCTTCGCCGCCACCGCGTTGCGCGTCGTCGCGAACAGGCCCACCGGCCCGGGGATGACGACCGCGCCATCCGCGGGCCAGACGATCTCGATGGGGCTGCCCTTCGCCTTCGCCGCCAGCGCGTTCTCCAGGAGCAGCACGCCCGCGTCCACCTCGCCGCTCTCCACCTTCTGGAGCACCGCCGCGTTGCCCCCCGCCACCACCGCACCCTTCTCCCGCAGGCCCGCGAAGTACGCATCACCACGCCGCGCGTGCATGAACACCGCCCAGGTGAACGCCGTGCCCGACGTGAGCGGATCCCCGACGGCGGCCTTGCCCTGCCAGCTCCCATCCACCAGCGCCTCGAACGACTTCGGCGCCGCGCCCGCCCCCGTCCGGTGCACCAGCACCATCGTGGACAAGCGCACCGCCGCGTACCGGGCATCCAGGTCCATCAGCGACCGGGGAATGCGCAGCGCGTTCACGGAGGCGTAGCGGAGGAACGCGCCATCCCGCGCCAGACGTTCGTAGAGGAACGGATCCGACGTCATCAGCACGTCCGCGCGCACCGCGCCCGCGGCCCGCTCCGCTTCCAGGCGGCTCGCCACCTTCTCGCTGCCAGCCTGATACCAGTGCACCTGCACGCCGGGCAGCCGCTCCTTCAACAGCGGCTCCAGCGCATCCAGCACGTGCCGGTACATCGACGTGTAGACCCACACCTCGCCGGAGGGCGTCGCGGCCTGCGACACGGCGGCCCCGCCCGACGGCGCGGCGGATTCGATGCGGCACGCGCACAGGAGGACCATCGCGAGGGCGAAGCCGAAGCCCCGGAGCGTGAGGGGGATGCGCATGCGGGTGTCGATTATGCGGCACACGCCGTCCATTCACATCCACGCATCTCCACCTCCGGACGCTGGAGACCGGTAGCTCCCACACACTCGGCCCGAGCGCCCGTTGTGCGCCGTCGCGCGCGGATCCAGCTTCGGCGTCCCAGACGCCACCCGCGCCACCCGGTGGCCGGAAGGACACCCGCCCATGACCCGGAAGGAATTCCTCGCCGCGACGCTGTCGCTGATGGTCGCCCCCAACGTGCTCGGCGCCCCACCGTCGAAGGCGACTGCGAAGGCGAAGTCGCCCGGAGTGCCCCGCCGCAAGCTGGGCCGCACCGGCCAGGAGGTCTCTTGCGTGGGGCTCGGAGGCTTCCACATCGGCAAGCAGAAGGACGAGGCGGAGAGCATCGCCCTCATCCGGGGCGCGCTCGACCAGGGCATCAACTTCCTGGACAACTGCTGGGACTACAACGACGGCAAGAGCGAGGAGCGCATGGGCAAGGCGCTGCGCGACGGCTACCGCGCCAAGGCCTTCCTGATGACGAAGATCGACGGCCGCGACAAGAAGACCGCCGCGAAGCAGATCGACGAATCGCTCCAGCGCCTCCAGACGGACCACCTGGACCTGCTCCAGCTCCACGAGGTCATCCGCGAGAGCGACCCCGACAAGGCCTTCGCCGAGGGCGGCGCGATGGAGGCGCTGAAGGAGGCCCAGAAGGCCGGCAAGGCGCGCTTCCTGGGCTTCACCGGCCACAAGTCCCCGGACATCCACCTGAAGATGCTGGAGACCGCGAAGGCGCACGGCTTCCGCTTCGACACCGTGCAACTGCCCCTCAACGTGATGGACGCCCACTTCAACAGCTTCGAGAAGCGCGTGCTCCCCGTGCTCGTGAAGGACGGCATCGGCGTGCTCGCGATGAAGTGCATGGGCGACCCGTTCATCCTCGACAGCAAGACCGTCACCGCGCCGGAGTGCCTGCGCTACAACCTGTCCCTGCCCGTCAGCGTCGTCATCACCGGCATCGACTCCCAGGCCCGCCTGGACCAGGCCCTCTCCGCCGCGCGCGGCTTCAAGCCCTTGAGCGAGAAGGAGGTCCAGGCCCTCCTCGCCAAGACGAAGGACGCGGCCCGGGACGGCGCCTACGAGAAGTACAAGACGAGCCACCACTTCGACGGCACCGTCCAGAATCCCCAGTGGCTCGGCTGACACCCGCCCCGCCGTGTCCATGTCTTCCTGGCAAGACACGTTAAAACAGGCAATCATGAATGCTCCCCCTACCTGGAGCACCCATGAAGCGCGCCACTCGTGCTGGCCTTGTCGCAGCGGGATTCCTCGCCACCGTTTCCGGCTGTTCGCCCGAGCCGGAGGGCCCTTCGGAGGCGCCTGTCGAGGCGGAGGCCTACGGTCAGGCGAAGCAGGGCGAGCGCGCCTATGACCCGGGCGGGGGCTGGAACCTGTCCTGGCAGGACGACTTCACCGGCACGTCGCTGAACACGGGCGCGTGGACGGTGCTGACGAGCAACTGGGACCCCGTCACCAACAACTGCAACTTCGGCACGGGCGAGCTGGAGTTCCCGCGCGCGCAGAACGTGACGGTGGGCAACGGCAAGCTGGTCATCACGGCGGAGCGCACGGCGGACAACCCCACCGACTCGCGCTGCGGCGGCCAGTTCCGTTCGTTCTACTCCGGCCGCCTGCACACGAAGGGCAAGGTGGAGGGGCGCTACGGGAAGATCGTCGCGAGCATCAAGATTCCGCCGGGCTACGGCATGTGGCCGGCGTTCTGGACGCTGGGCTCCAACATCCAGAGCGCGGGCTGGCCGGGCGCGGGGGAGATCGACATCCTGGAGTGGCACTCCAACGAGCCCACGTGGATGAAGTCCGCGCTGCATTGGTACAACGGCGGGCAGGCGGACTGGGGCACGGGCGCGAGCCGCGGCGTGGACCTGTCGCAGGACTTCCACACGTACGAAGTGGAGTGGAACGCGAACAGCATCGTGTTCCGGCTGGACAAGGACTTCGTGTCCACGGCGACCTTCGGCCACAACGAGACGGAGTTCCAGCAGCCGCACTACCTCATCCTCAACCTCGCGATGGGCGGCAACTGGTACGGCCACCCGTCCCCGAACTCCATCGACCTGCCGTGGGGCGCGCGCAAGACGATGGAAGTGGAATGGGTGCGCTGGTACCAGCCGGGCGGCTCGCAGTCGCTGGGCCTCACCAACGCGGGCTTCGAGCAGGGCCTGACGGGCTGGACCACCTGGAGTCCGAACGGCACCGGGGGCGCCGCCATCTCGGAGACGTACAACGGCGGGCACTCGGGCAGCTACCACCTGACGCACTGGACGTCGGGCGCGCCCTACGAGGCCTGGACGTACCAGACGAAGTCCGGCCTGGCCGCGGGCACGTACAAGCTGCGCGCGTGGGTCCGCAAGGGCGGCGCGTTCAACTTCGCGCGCTTCCAGGTGAAGACCTGCGGCTCGTGCGCGGCCGCCGTCAACAACCTGGGCACCTACGGGGGCTACACGCTGGTGGAGACGCCTGCCGTCACCGTGCCGGCCAACGGCTACCTGGAGTTCGGCCTGCACAGCAGCACGCCCACGAACAACGGCTCCAGCTTCATCCACATGGATGACGTAGAGCTGGTCCGCCTGTAATCGCATCCTCCGCCGCGCGCGCCAGGCTCTCTCCGGCGCGCGCGGTGCTTCAGGCCTCAGTACGGAACGAGCACGAAGTCGTCCACGTACACCGTGCCCTGATCCGACCCCGAGTCGTCCATCAGGTAGAAGTCATTCACCGTGCCGGACGTCGCGCCCAGCGAGGTCAGCGGGATGGAGACCTTCTCCCAGGTCCCTGCCGTGATGGGGTGGCCCAGCACCGTCACCAGGTTGATGCTGCCCAGCGGCGTGGCGTTGTCATACAGCGCCAGCCGAAGCTGCTGCCCACCGGTCGTGCCGCCGTGCACCCACAAGTCGATGGACTGGTACAGCGACAGGTCCAGCCCCGTGTGGTGGAACATCAGCGCCTCCCAGTAGTCCGGCTCGAAGCTGAGGGACGTGGGGCCCGAGTGCACGGTGACGGCCTCGTCCAGCGAGTGCGTCCCCCAGCTCCAGTCCTGGAAGCCGCTGCCCATGGCGTCGTCGTAGATGACCGTGCCCACGGAGGGCGGGGCTTCGGTGAGGCCGTCGGTCAGCGCCAGACCCTCCGCCACGGTGACGGTGCGGATGCCGGTGGACTTCACGTAATTGAGGATGGTGGTGAAGTTGGTGGTCTTGTACTGCGTCTCGCGGGTGGGCGTGCCGCTGGTGAACTCGTGGAAGAGGATGATGAGCCAGCTCTTCTCCGCGATGGCCTGGTTGATCCACCCCTTCACCGTCGCCACCGTCACCGCGCTCGATACGTCGTTGGCGCGCAGCTCGTAGATGACCGTGTCGCGGTAGTTGCGGCCCGCGTTGATGGTGCGGTGGCTGTCGTATTCGGCCTTCAGCGACGTCATCACCGCCGCGTTGTACGCGCCATAGGGCGAGGCGAAGTCCTTGCCGCACATCGCGCCGACATTCGTGGCCAGGTACGCGCGCGAGTCGTGCAGCTCCGACGTGAGCTGCGCGGGCGTCAGCGAGGTGAGGTCCGCGTGCGTGCGCGTGTGGCTGGCGATCTCATTGCTCTCCGCGTAGAGCGTCTGCACCTGCGCGAGGCTCATGTAGCCGCTCCAGCCCTGCGCCACGGCGTCGGTGACCAGGTAGTACGTGGCACGAATGCCGCGCGACTTGAGCGCGGGCCGCGCCGCCGAGTACTGCGTGCTCCAGCCGTCATCCAACGTGATGGAGACCATGCCTTCCGCGAACGGCGACGCGGCGAGGGCGGAAGAAGCGCAAAGGAACACCGCGGCGCAAAGCGCGCGGGACGACGGATTCAGGAAGGTCATGTCTGGGCAATCCCCCGATGAGGGTGTCCAAGGATACGCGCGCGGCGCGGGAATCCCAGGCGCTGCTTCCCGGCCCCCCAGGCCGAGCCCCATGTTAGAAGTCCACCCGCCCCATGAGTCTCTTCCGCCTCCCCTCCCTGCTCGTCGTCGTGCTCGCACTCGCGGCCGGTTGCCAGAAGTCGGCGCCTCCGGCTTCGCAGGCGCGGCGCATCGTCTCGCTGTCGCCGTCCGTCACGGAGACGCTGTTCGCGCTGGGCGCGGGTCCGCAGGTGGTGGGTGTGTCGGACTACACGGTGTTGCCGGAAGGCACTCCCGCCCTGCCCAGGGTGGGCACCACGTTCGCGCCGAACTTCGAGGCCATCGCGCGGCTCAAGCCCACGCTGCTCGTGGATCAGCAGGTGAAGCAGGCTCCGGCGGAGGCGCTGTCCGCGCTCGCGCCGCTGAAGGTGCTGCCCTGGCTGTCGCTCTCCGAAGTGGTCGGGAGCGTGAAGGAGCTGGGCCGGTTGAGCGACCGCGAGGCCCAGGCCACGGCGCTGGCGGAGCGGCTCCAGAGCACGCTGTCGCGTCCCGCGCCGAAGGACGCGCCCCGGGTGCTGCTGGTGCTGGGCGACGCGGCGGGCACGCTGTCGGAGGTCTGGTACATGAAGCGCGGCTCGCTGCACGGCGCGGCCCTGGAGTCGGCGGGCGCACGCAACGCCATCGCCGAGGATGTCGCCGGGCCGCCCAACCTGTCGCTGGAGGGGCTCATCGCGGTGGATCCGGACGCGGTGCTGGTGCTGGTCACCACGCCGAGGATGGACGCGGGGCAACAGGCCGTGGTGCTGGCGCCGTGGAAGAAGCTCACCGGACTGCGCGCGGCGCGGGAGGACCGGGTGCGGCTGGTGGTCGGCTCCGACGTGCAGTCCACCGGCCCGGCCATCCTGGATGTCGTGGAGCGGCTGCGGGCCGCCCTGGGCACCCTGCCCTCCGCGCGATGACGTCCGGGCTGACGCTGGACACGGTGACGGTGCGGGCCCGTGGGCGGACGCTGCTGGAGGGCGTGTCGCTGCACGTGGCGCCCGGTGAGTTCGTGGCCATCGTCGGGCCCAATGGCGCGGGGAAGTCCACGCTCCTGCGTGTGGCGCTGGGACTGCTGCGGCCGGACTCGGGACATGCGCGCGTGGAGGGACGCGACGTGGCGGGCCTTCCGCCCAGGGAGCGTGCGGCGCTGCTGGCGTGGTTGCCGCAACGGCTGGAGACGGCGGAGCCCATCACCGCGTTGGAGCAGGTGGTCGCGGCGCGCTACCGCTTCCCCGAATCCCGCCGCGCATCGGAGACGGCGGCGCAGCGGGCGCTCGCGGAGGTGGGGGCGCAGGACTTCGCCTCGCGTCCGGTGACGGAGTTGTCGGGGGGCGAGCGGCAACGCGTGGCGATGGCGGGACTGCTCGCGCAGGAGACGCCGTGGGTGTTGCTGGACGAGCCCGCCAACTTCCTGGACCCCGCGCAGCAGATGGAGCTGTACACACGCATGGGCCAGTTGTGGCATGCGGGACGCGGCCTCCTCTGCGTCACCCATGACGTCAACGTGCTCACGCACGTGCGGCTCCCGGGAACGCGCGCGCCACGGGTGGTGGGACTGGCGCAGGGGCGCATGGTGTTCAACGCGGACTACGACGCGCCCGACCTGGGCGAACACCTGGGCGCGCTGTTCGGGGTGCGGATGCACAACACCTCCGTGGACGGACACCGCGTCTTCGTGGGCCTGCCCCGAGGCGGAGGCACGCCGTGAAGCTCTGGCTCCTCCTGTTGGTATGTATGGTCGCCTGCGCGGTGGCGCCGTTCATCGGCCCGGGGGTTTCCGCCGACTCGGCGGACTTCATCTACTGGCAGCTTCGGGTGCCCCGCACGCTGATGGCGATGCTCGTGGGCGGCACGCTGTCGCTCGTCGGCGCGGTGTACCAGTCGCTCTTCGCGAACCCGCTGGCCGCGCCCAGCACCGTCGGCACCACGGCCGGAGCGACCCTGGGCGCGCTGGGGGCCATCGTCCTGGGGGCCCGGCTGGCTCCTGGGGGCCTGCCGTTCATCACCGCCGCGGCCTTCGTGGGGGCGCTCGGGGTCAGCTTCGTGGTGGCCGCCATCGCCGCGGGCCGCCGCGTGCGGATGAACGATGTGGTCCTCGCGGGCATCGCCTGCTCCATGGCGGCGGGGGCACTCGCCACCGGGTTGCAGTTCACCGCCGACTCCGCCGAATTGATGGCCGCCACGCGCTGGTCCCTGGGTCACCTGCCCCAGGTGGGCTATTCGGGCGTGCTGATGCTGTCGCCGTTCGCGCTCGTCACCGTCGTGGGCCTGCTTGCCCTCACCCGGGCCCTGGAGGTGTTCATCGCCGGCGAGGAGCACGCCGAATCCCAGGGCGTCCCCGTCCGCCGCGTGCGCACCGTGGCCATTGGCCTGGGCGCCTTGGGTGTCGCCGCCTGCGTCGCCTGGTGTGGCCCCATCGCCTTCGTGGAGCTCATCGTCCCGCACCTCGTGCGACGGACGCTGGGTGTGAGCCGACGCGTCCTCCTGCCGGGCTCGGTGGTGGTGGGGGCCGCCTTCCTCGCGTTGTGCGATGCGTCGGCCCGCGTCATCCTGCCGGGGCGTGAATTGCCCGTGGGGGTGGTGACGGCCGCACTGGGCACGCCCCTGCTCGTCTACCTGGTGGCGCGCGGTCGGTCCTGAGGACTCCCGGAGCACCGGGCCGCCTGGGGGGAGACCCAGCCTTCAGGACGAGCAGTTCACAAGGCGAGTTCGGGTATATTCCGCGCCACATGGGGCCCCGAGAGGCGTGCCCCTGGAACTTCACGAAAGGCTTTGGGCATGAAGCGGCTGGGACGCGTGGGATTGATGCTCGGGGTGCTGACCCTGGGCGGCAGCTTTGGCTGTGGCGACGAGAAGGCGGAGAAGGCCAAGGAGTTCCGGGTCAAGGGCACCAACTTCCTCGCCGACAAGAACTACGCGGAGGCGACCAAGGCGTACGAGGAGTCGCTGAAGCTCGACCCGACCCAGGAGAAGGTCTGGGAGAAGAAGGCCTACGCGCACCTGCAGCTGGGTCAGACGGATGACGCCGCGCAGGCCGCGCTGAAGATGCTCGACTTCGCCAAGACGCCGGACGACAGGGCCGCCGTCTACCGCAACATCGCGGCGATGTACGCGAAGAACGGCCCGATGGAGAAGGCCGTGCAGTACTTCCAGGAAGCGCTGAAGATCAACCCGAAGGACACCGACTCCCTGGGCTGGATCGCGGAGATGCACTCGCAGCGCGGTGGTGCCCGCAGCATGGGCTCCCCGGCGGTCCCCGAGGAGCTGGAGAAGGCGCTGAAGGTCTATGACCAGGTCATCGCCATCAACCCGGACTCCGCCAACTCGTACCTCAACAAGCGCGTCGTGATGGCGAAGTACATGGAGCATGAGAAGGCCATGCGCGACGCCGCCGAGCAGGAGGCCATCGAGGCCGCCACGCCGCCCAAGCCGGAGAAGGGCAAGAAGGCCGTCGTGGATCCGAACGCGGCCGAGCGCGTCGCCGCCGCCAAGGCGAGCTCCGCGGCCCACCAGACGCGCATCGATCAGCTCCAGGCCGAGTTCAACGAGATGACCAGGCAGTTCGGCGAGGCCACCAAGCGCGCCAAGGCCGCGCAGGCCACCAACAAGCCGTAGCCCGCGCGGAAGTACCGGACGGGGTGGGGCCTAACGTCGGCCCCGCCCTCCTCCGAAGAGGGCCAGCAGCACACCGCCCACGAGCGCCGCGCCACCGCCCGCGACATAGAGCGTCGTCTGCTCGGTGTTGCGCCCGGTGAGCAGCTCACTGGCGCGCTCGGTGAGCGAGTCCTTCGCCTTGAGCCCGGTGAACAGCAACACCCCGCCCGCCACGGCGAGCATCAACCCCACGATTCGCACTGCGCCCACACAGCCTCCTTGGATGGAAACTCAGCGCTTGCGCTTGCCGGGAGCGCCGCGCCCCGCCTTCGTGCCCGCGCCCTTCTTGCCGCCGGGCTTCTTGCCCGCCGGTGACTTCTTCGCAGGCTTCGCGCGCGCTTCGGTGGCCGGCTTGCGGCCCTTCTTCGCGGTGCTCGCACGGCGCGGAGCGGGCTTCTCGGACAGCAGGCCCCGCTGCGCGGCCAGCGCGCGGATCCGGTCGAAGCCCGGGTGAGGTGACGCGGCCGGCGCGTCCTCACCGAAGCGGTCGGCCTCGAAGGCCGGCTCCGACGGCGTGAAGTCCTCGCGCGGCGCGCTCACGGCCGGTGCTTCCTCGGACTCGGGCATCGGGCGAACCGGTTCCGCGGGGCGGAAAAGGCGGCGCTTGCCCTTCGTCGGGGTGGCCGGCTCCGCCTTCGCAGCGCGCGCTTCGGGCGCGGCCTCTTCGGTCCGGGCGCGCGGGAAGCGCGAACCCGCGCGGGCCGGTGCGGCCTCCTCGCGGCGCCCTTCCCGGCTGAACCGACCTCGCGGACGCGGCTTGGACGCTTCCTCGGGAAGGACTTCCTCGGGGGACGGGACGTTCGTGACGTCCTCGTAACCCGTCAGGAACGCAGCCTCCTCGGAGGCGATGTCCTCTTGCGCGGGGGGCTCCCACGGCTTGCGCTCCAGCAGTGAGCTCGCCGGGGCGGCCTTCTCCCAGGGCTTGCGACCCACGGGCGCTTCCGCCGAAGGGGCCTTCTCCCAGGGCTTGCGGCCCGCCTTGACGGCCTCGCGCTCGTTGCGGCCGGGACGACCGGCCTTGCCGCCGTAGCGCGACGGGGGCGCTTCGTTCACGGACTCGCGGCGGCGCGACGTCGGCCGTGCCTCCTCGGTCCGCGCCAGCGGCGACTCCCCTTCGAACTGGAGCGCCTCGAAGTCGATCTTCCGCGACACCGTGCTCGCGGACAGCAGCCGCACGCGCAGCTTCTGGCCCACGCGCACGCGCCGCCCGTTTGAATACACGAGCGAGTGCACGCGCTTGTCCAGCTTGGAGCCCGGCCCCAGCGTCTCCGCCTTCACCAGGCCCTCGACGTGCTCCGTGTCCAGCTCCACGAAGAAGCCGAACTCGGCGATGCCCGCCACCGTCGCGTCGAACTCCTCGCCCACGCGGTCCTTCATCAGAAGCGCCGCGTAGAACGACACGACCTCGCGCTCCACCGTCATGGCCGCGCGCTCGCGCTCCGAGCACTGCTGGGCCATTCCCTCCAGCCGCTCCTCCTCGCGCTCCAGCTGCGCTTCCGAGGGCCGCTTGCCCTTGCGCGCCCACACCGACTTGAGGATGCGGTGCACCAGCAGGTCCGGATACCGCCGGATGGGCGACGTGAAGTGCAGGTAGTTCTCCGCCGCGAGCCCGTAATGGCCCACCCGCGTCGCGGTGTAGATGGCCTGCATCATGGAGCGCAGCAGCAGCTGGTTGAGCGCCCGCTGTTCCGGGTGCCCATGCAGCTGCGTGATGAACGCGTCCAGCTCCTTCGACGACACGCCGTCATCCACGTCCAGGTGGAAGCCGTACGCCTCCGCCAGCGTGGCGAACGCCGCCAGCTTCTCCGGATCCGGCTCGCCGTGAAACCGGTACACCGAAGGCAGGCCCTCATCCTGGAAGTACGTGGCCACCGCCTCGTTGGCGGCGAGCATGCACTCCTCGATGAGCCGGTGGCTGTCCTTGCGCTCGCGCTTCTCCATGCGAACGGGCAGGCCGTCTTCCCCCAGCACCACCTTGTGCTCGGGCACGTCGAAGTCGATCGCGCCCCGCGCCTTGCGCATGCCCATCAGCGCGCGCGCCAGCGCCATCAGCTGCTCGAACTGGGGCTTGAAGGCGTTGCGGTGCGGCACGTCCGTCCCGTCCAGGACGTCCTGCACCTCGTTGTACGTGCAGCGCGCCACGCTGCGCATCACCGCCGGGTACAGCTCCGACGAGCGGCGCGTGCCCTGGCGGTCGAACGTCATGTCCGCCACCATGCACAGCCGGTCCTCGTCCGGACGCAGCGAGCAGATGCCGTTGCTCAGCCGCTCCGGCAGCATGGGCAGCACGCGGTCCGGCAGGTACACGGACGTGGCGCGGTTGAGCGCCTCCACGTCCAGCGCGCTGCGGTCCTTCACGTAGTGGGACACGTCCGCGATGGCCACCACCAGGCGCCAGCCATCGGCCCTCGGCTCCGCGTAGACCGCGTCGTCGAAGTCGCGCGCGTCCTCACCGTCGATGGTGATCAGCGGCAGCGAGCGCAGGTCGCGGCGGTTCTCCGCCGTGGCCTCGGCTTCCGTGACGCGCACGGCGAACGCATCCGCCTCGTCCATCACCTCCGGAGGGAACTCGTCGGAGAAGCCCTGGGAGAAGGCCGAACCCAGCACCTCCGCGCTCGGCTCGCCCGGACGGCCCAGCGAACCCGCGACCTCTCCGAACAGGCCCTGCCCCGGCTCCAGGAGATCCGCGCCCACGCCCAGGCGCACCTTCACCAGGTCGCCGTCGCGTGCCATCTGCGTCGCGGGGACACGGATGGGCCCGGGCAGGCTCGTGTCGTTGGGCGTCACCAGCGAGTGGCGGCCCTGCTCCACGTAGGTGCCCACCGCCATCTCGCGCCGGCGGTTGACCACCCGCAGCAGCCGGCCCTCGAAGCGTCCCGGCCGGCCCGCCACCTCCACGAGCACCCGATCATTGTCGAGCGCCCGCTGCGCCTCGCCCGGCGGCAGGAAGATGTTCTCGCCCTCGCCCGACACCGGGTGCACGAAGCCAAAGCCGTTCGGGTGCACGTGGAGGATGCCCTCCACCGTGGGCTCGCTGGAGTCCTCGAAGCGCTCGTCCCGGTTCCGTCCGCCGCGCTGCAGGTTGCGCCGGAAGTCGGCCGCCCCCCGCGAAGGGCCACTGGGACTGGGGGCCGTGTCGCGGAAGGCACCCCGGCCCTCGTCGCGCCCGCTGCCCGGCGCGGGACCGCGCTTGCGCGTGGGAGGCGCCACGGGGGACGGACGGCGCGATTCGCCCTCATCCTTCGGGGCACGCGGCCCCTGGGGGCCCTCCAGGCGGAAGCGCTTGCCGTCCTTGAGGATGACGCCCGCGCGGACCAGTTCGCGCAGGGCACGTTTGAGTTCGGTCTGCTGGCCGGGATGCAGCCCCCCGAGGCGCAGGAGTTCCTTCACGCCCAACGGGTGGTCGGCCTCGGCGAGGAGCTGTCGGATGTGTTCTTGGGAAAGGCTCACGGGAGGGTTGCGGCAAGGCCGCTCAGGGAACGGGTAAGCCCGAAGGGTGCGGGCGGGAACCCCCCGGGCCCCATTCGCCCTCCCCAGGTGACCTTTCGGTCCAGGGAGGGCCCGTGCGCCCAGACCCTCAGGGTCTGACGGTGACGTTGATCTTGAAGGAGCGCTCCACCACGCCCGGCGTGAACGCCTTGGCGAGGAAGAACTCCATCTCGAAGCTGCCGGGGTTGCGCGGCGTGAAGAAGAATTCGCGGGTCGCGGGGCTGCCGTTGGGACCCGGCTCGAAGTTGGCCTCGCGCAGGCCCACGCGCTTGGCCAGCGTCGGTTCAATGGCCCAGAACGCGCCGGGCTGCTCCTGCAGGCGCACCGTGAGGCCGTGGTTGAGCTTCACGTCCACGGACGTGGGCACCTCGCCCTCGATGTGCACGAGCTCCATCTCGTCTCGCGACACCGAACGCGCCTCGGACGGACGCGGCTCCACGTTCTCCGCCGTGATGCGACCGCCCCAGCCGGAGGACTTGTCCACCACGCCCGTCACCTGGAGCGTCTGCCCCACGTGCTTGCGCAGGCTCTTCACGGCCGCCTTGCCTTCGATGGCGAACGACACCTGCTGGCGCGTGCCCCCGTTGGACACGACGAGCACGAAGTCGTCACCCATCATCTCCAGGTTGCCCCGGATGCTGGCGAAGCCCTTGATGCCCGCGCCCATGCCGGCGGCGACGGCCATGGAGACCTCGCCGGGCGACAGGTAGCGCAGCTTCGGCTCCGAGTCCGACGGCGGCGCCGCGGGCTCCTCCACTTCCGGCTTCTTGGCGGAGTACTTGCGCACCTCCACCACGCCGCTGTGGTTGGTCGTCTTGCGGATCATCCCGCTCACGGAGACCTTGTGGTCCACGTAGGCCGGGAGCACTTCCTGATCCGGTCCCTGGAGCAGGAACGTCAGCTCGCGCTTGTCGCGGCCGACGACGACCAGGTGGGGCAGCTCGCCGCTGAGGATGAGCCGGCCCTTGAGGCTGCCCTCCCCCATCACGCCGCGGCCCTCGCCGGCGGTCAGCAGCTGCTCCATCTCGCGCTTCGTGAGCGGCTCGCCCACGGGGGGCAGCTTCGTCGCGCGCGGACGTGGCTTCTCCACGGGGGGACCGGAGGGAACGGACGGCTGGGCCTTGGATCCGGCCTTGCCCGTCGCCTTCTTCCCGGCCGCGGCGGGCGCGGCCTTCGCGGGAGGAGGGGCCGCGGACTTGCCGGCCTTGGCGGTGGCGGGAGTTGGAGCAGCCGCCTTGGCCGCCGCCTTTCCCTTGGCCGCCGCGGGCGCCTTCTCAGGCTTCTCCGCCGCCGCCTTCTTGACCGCCGCGACCTTCCCCTTCGCCCCTTCGGCCACCGCCTTGACGACCTTCGTCGCGGCCGTCGCCACCTTCTTCGAGGCGTTCCGGATCAGATCCAGCCGGGACGCGTTGTCCTTCTTCGCGGCAGGCTTCGCACCGGCTTTTGCAGCGGGAGTCGGCTTCTTCGCCCCGGACTTGGGCTTGGCCATCGACGCTGTCTCCTTGAAAATTCCCGTGTGCTATCAACGGGTTGGCGGGACGCCCCTGCTGTTGGACGCGAGCCTCGCGATCACGGTTGCTTGTAACGGTGATCAGTTGGGCTGTCAAACTAACACTTGATTTTCCCTCGGACTTTGGTTGCGAAAACGTCCCTGGAAGACCCTTGCCGCCGTTATAGATCAGCGCATGAGTGACGTCCCCGCATTGCTGCCGGTGGAGGAGGCCCGCGCGCGGATCCTCGAGCGTTGCGCGCCCCTGCCCACGGAGTGGGTGCCCGGTGATGACGCCCTGGGCCGGGCCCTGGCCGAGGACGTCCTGGCCCGCCGCACCCTGCCCCCCTGGGACAACTCCGCCATGGACGGCTACGCGGTGCGCACAGCGGATCTTTCCAGCCCGCTGCCCGTGCGGCTCACGGTCGGGGAGACGGTGTTCGCGGGGAAACTGCCCACGCGGCACGTCACCCCCGGCACCTGCGCGCGGATCATGACCGGGGCCCCCCTGCCCCCGGGTGCGCTCGCGCATCACC
>NZ_RAWI01000244.1 GCF_003612125.1 Corallococcus praedator | reverse complement strand
GGCAGGGGGCCGGATGACTCGCGTCTGCTCCGGGCCGTCCCCACCTTTGCCTCTCAAGAGGAGGTGAGGACCGATGGCTTTCGACGACACGCCGTTCGAACGGCGCTCCATCATCAGCGGCATGCGCGTGCGCGCTTCGGACGGTGCCCTGCTGGGGTACGTGGCCCTCATCGGCCAGGAACACCTCTACGTCCGGCGCTCGCCCTTCAACCGGCACTGGAAGGAAGTGCCCCTGTCCGCCGTGGGACGGGTGCTCCAGGGCGCCGTCATCCTGCGCGAGGGCACCGGCCCGCTGACGAAGGCGGACCCGACGTTTCACGGGGAAATCCCGACCCAGACACACCCCCTGGCGTTGATACCGGGGACGTCGCACGTCTGACGTCGGACGCCGGGAGGTCCGGAGCCGGACACTCGGGTGCGGCGCGCGAACCTGAAGTGTGATTCAACCCGGCCCCATGGCCACCTCCATCGAAGACCTCTCCCAGAGGGTGTCCGCGGCCTTCGCGGACCGCACGAAGCTGAAGGACGCGGACACCGTGGCGGCGGTGCGCGAAACGCTGGCGCTGCTGGATGCCGGCGAGCTGCGCGTCGCGGAGAAGGGCCCCGAAGGCTGGCGGGTGAACGCCTGGGTGAAGGAAGCCATCCTCCTGTTCTTCGCGGTGTCGGAGATGCGGGTGATGGAGGTGGGCCCCTTCGAGTTCTACGACAAGGTGCCGCTGAAGAAGGGCCTGGAGGCCGCGGGCGTGCGCGTGGTGCCGCCGGGCACTGTCCGCTACGGCGCCTTCGTGGAGAAGGGCGCGGTGGTGATGCCCGGCTACGTGAACATCGGCGCCCGGGTCGGCGCGGGCACCATGGTGGACACCTGGGCCACGGTGGGCTCCTGCGCGCAGGTGGGCCGCCATGTCCACCTGTCCGGCGGCGTGGGCCTGGGCGGCGTGCTGGAGCCGCCTTCCGCGACGCCCGTCATCATCGAGGACGGGGCCTTCCTGGGCAGCCGCTCCATCGTGGTGGAGGGGGTGGTGGTGGAGGAGGAGGCGGTGCTGGGCGCCAACGTCGTGCTGACCGCGTCCACGCAGATCATCGACGTCACCGGCTCGGAGGAGCGCGTCTACAAGGGGCGCGTGCCGGCCCGGAGCGTGGTGATTCCTGGAATGCGGGAGAAGGAATTCCCCGCCGGGAAATACATGGTTCCCTGCGCGCTCATCATCGGGCAGCGCAAGGCGTCCACGGACCAGAAGACGAGCCTGAACGCGGCCCTGCGGGAGTTCGCCGTCCCGGTGTGAGGTCGGAAAATCCGCTGTCACCGGGGGCGCGTATAGAACCTCGGTGACCCTCGCGGTCCCAAGAACCCATGGAACACCTCGACGACATCCTTCCCGAGTGGCTGCTCGGGACCCTGGAACCGGCCCGACGGGAAGCCGCGTCCCGCCACCTGGAAGGCTGTGCCCGGTGCCGGGCGGAGCTGACCCGACTGGCGCCGGCCGTGGATGCGCTCGGGACGCTGGTGGTTCCGGTGCAGCCCCCGGCCGAAGCCCTTCCCCGCCTGATGCGGGAGATGGAAGGTCCCGGCCGCTTCGCCCGCTGGGGCGGGCAGGTGGCCGCGTTCCTGGATGTGACGAAGGAGCGGGCGCTGTCCCTGCTGGAGTCCATGGCGGATCCGAACAACTGGATGCCGGGCCCGGTGGACGGCGTGGAGCTGATGCCGGTAGAGGCGGGCCCCGCGCGCGAGGGGATGATGGCGGCCATCGTGCGGCTGCTGCCCGGGGCGCGCTACCCCCGCCACACCCACCAGGGCCGCGAGTGGAACCTGGTGCTGGAGGGCGGCTTCCGCGAGGACAACGGCCATGAGGTGTGGCCGGGCGAGGAGCTGGAGAAGACGGACGGCTCCATGCACGACTTCACGGCCCTGCAGGGACCCGCGTGCATCGCCGTCACGGTGCTGGACGGCGTGACGGCCTTCGAGGATTTGTAGGACGCACGCGGCCCGACGGGCGGCGTGCTGGGAGCGGGCGGAGGCGGGGAGTATGGTGGGCCGCGCATGGCTTCCAACGACCTCGCCGCCCGTCTTGCCCATATGACGCTCGAGTTGTGCCGCATCGACAGCCCCATTGGCCACGAGGGTCCCATCGCGGACCACGTCGAGGGCTGGGCGCTGCGCCACTTCCGCCGTGAAGAGGTCTTCCGCGTAGGCCACACGCTGCTGCTGGGGTCGCTGGACGACCCCCGGCCCACGGTGGCGCTCATCGGACACCTGGACACGGTGCCCATGCATCCGGGCGACGTGGGCCGCGTGCCGCGCATCGAGGGCGAGCGCGTGCACGGCCTGGGCGCGTCCGACATGAAGGGCGGCCTCGCGGTGATGATGGCGCTGGCGGAGGACCTGCGCCGCGACACGCTGCCCGTCAACGTGGCCTTCCTGTTGTACGAGCGGGAGGAGGGGGCCTACGCGGAGAGCGGCCTCATCCCGCTGTACGCGAAGCGGCCGGACCTGTCGCGCGTGCGCTTCGGCATCGCGATGGAGCCCACGGACGGCGTGGTGCAGGTGGGCTGCGTCGGCAGCATGCAGGTGACGGTGCGCTTCAACGGGCGCAGCGCGCACTCGGCGCGGCCGTGGCAGGGGGAGAACGCCATCCACAAGGCGGGCCCGTTCCTCACGGAGCTGTTGGGGCGCGAGCGCGTGGAGGTGAACGTCGCGGGCTTCCCCTTCTACGAGGTGATGAGCGCGACGCTGGCCAAGGGAGGCCGGGCGCGCAACGTGGTGCCGGAGGCGTTCGAGCTGAACCTCAACTACCGCTTCGCCCCGGGCAAGAGCGTGGCCCAGGCGAAGGAGGACGTGCTGGCGCTGGTGGCGGGCCGCGCGGAGGTGGAGTTCACGGATGCGTCCCCCAGTGGACCGGTGGCGGCGGGCAACCCGCTCTTCAAGCAGTTGATGGCGCTCACGGGGCTGCCGGCCGCGTCGAAGCAGGCGTGGACGGACGTGGCGCGCTTCGGTGAGTGGGGCGTGGACGCGGTGAACTTCGGGCCCGGTGAGACGGCGCAGGCGCACCAGCTCCACGAGAGCGCGCCCATCGCGCCGCTCGCGGTGGCGTACGAGAAGCTGGCGGCGTTCCTGAAGGGCGCGGTGTAGCGAAGCGTTGAGCCGTGCGCGCGGGGGCCGGATTCTCGGCCTCGCGCGGTGGTGTTCGCGCGTGCATTCGTTGGATGGCGTGCATCTGCGTGGGGGCGCATGGGTTGACTTCATGCGGTTGCGCGTACGCTTCCAGGTGTTTTCGAACCTGGAGGTTGTTGATGAACGCTGAAACGAACGCGCAGGACCCGAACGAGACCCCGTCGCTGTCCAACACCCTGACGTCGGTGGGTGAGTCCGCCACGCCGTCGCGCCGCCGCGCTTCCGGGACGCGCAAGAGCGCGCGCAAGGCCTCGCCCCGTCGCAGCGGTGCCGCGAAGCGTGCGACCACGAAGCGCGCCTCCGCGAAGAAGGCAGTCGGCAAGCGTCCCTCCGCGAAGAAGGCCGCGGGCAAGCGTGGGACGGCGAAGCGCGCCACCGCGAAGCGTGGAACGGCGAAGCGCGCCACGGCCAAGCGGGGGGCCCGCAAGTCGCCGGTCCGTCGCGCCGCCGCCGGCCGCACCGCGCGCAAGACGACCGCGAAGCGCGGCACCACGGCCCGGAAGAACACCCGCGCGGGCGCTCGCAAGAGCCCGTCGCGTCGCTCGCCGCGCCGCTAGGAGTCACGCTGGCGGAAGGTGTGGCAAGGGTGAGCGACCCGTGAACCTTTAGAGGACTTCGGGACCCCATTCAGGGGTGTGTTTCCTCCCGGAGTTCTCGTGGAGGCCCAAGGTCAAGCCCGCCACTTCGCTCAATCCTCCTTGTCCAGGTGCTCCTCCAGGCCGTCCCAGAGAATGCGCCGTGCGCCACGGGAACCGGGCGGAATGGGACGGTCCGCCATCACCGGCACCTACCTTCCCGCGTCATTGAGCGGCAGCTCCTTCCAGTAGACGTTGGCGAACCGCCGGTCACTGATCTCCTTTGCCAGCTCGTATCGCAGCACGTAGGTCATGGGATCCTTGTCCGCACGAAACAACTGCGGTGCGCGCTCCACCTTCTTGCGGTCCAGCACATGCTTCTTGATGGTGAGGGGCTTGGTGGGAGTCTTGTCGCTCCAGAGGACCTCACTGGCCTGGAAGTCGACACAGTCGAAGGTGCCGATGGGGTTCACGATGCAATAGTCGCTGTTGAAGCTGCGCTTCCGATGGTCGTACAGCGTGAAGGGCAGATACTCGATCTCGTTCGTGCAGTGCTTCTCGATGACGGCACGCAGTTCGTTGGAGACGATGAGGGTGTTACGGGTGTTGCCCAGCAGGGGTGACAGCTTGATGCCCGGCGAGTCCTCGGACATGTAGACGCGAGCGTCCTCCGGATAGAGGCTTCCCACTCGTTCGCCCAGGCCAACACGCGCGACGTCCATCCCCAGGCCCTCCACCAGGCTGTGCAGCATGCACAGCGTTGGGTCGCCCAGCTTGCCACTCACAATCAGCTTGAAGAACCGCAGCATGAAGTTCCTTCCCGCCTTCCCTTCACAGGGAGCCCGCGGCGGCATCTGCCTCGAAGGCATCCTCCAAGGCATTGTCCTCCAGCTCCCCAGCCGCTTTCATCGAATTTCCGGCATCCAGGATGTCCTTGCGGTGTTATGGGTGGCGCCTGGACCATGGCCAGTCGCGTAAGCAGCGCTACTCGGCCTTCATGCCAGAACTCCGTGGAACTTCGCGCGATGGGATCCACTCGCGCGACCTGACGAACGAGCAGGATCCCGACAGCCCGTCGAGTCTGATCGTAGGCTCAGGCAGGACGAAGTCCGGGCAGTGGAGAGCGGAATGACGCCCAGGAAAGCAACGCGGAGGATAGGCATGTGGGCGCTCGTGACAACCCTGTTGGTTGGCGCGCTGGGACAGAGTGGATGCGCCCACGGGCGTGGCTTGGTCATTGGACGCATTACTCCGGAACATTTCCGCTTCAAAACAGTCGTCGCGGTGGACGCCGCCGAGATGCAGCCTGATGGCTGGAGGGCTGTCTGCATCCATGCGCGCATCACGGAAGGCGATTCAGGAGCTACCGATGTATGCAAATTCGAGGTCGGCGTTCCGATACGCAACACCCAGCAGGGAGAAGTTCCTCTGGAGGTTGCTCAGCAGGTTGTTGCATCTCTGGCCAACGCGGCGGCTCATGAGATTCTATCCAAGGCTCAGCAAGGAGAGATGATTGCCATCCTGTGCCGCCGGTTCAAGAATAAATATGAGAGCCTGCTCAGGGAACGCATTGCCGGAGCCCGTGTGTCTGAGTGTCAGACCCCAGGCTTGGAGCCCATCTCTTTCGACATTCCATTGAAGGGAGCGGCGAATGACTGAGGGATCGCTAGAGTCATTGATTGAGTTCGCGCTGCGGTTCTACCCAACCGGGTTCCCAGTGGAGGAGGATGAGCTGACCGAGCCAGTGCCAGCCCACCAGCGTACACCCGAACATGCCAGGTTCCTGGCGGCATGGAACAAGGCCTTGAATGGGACCGATTGGAAGAACCTCATGAAAGGACTCGAACGCGCCTTTCCTGGTGAAGGCATTGGTAACGGGACCCAGCCCTACGTCTCGGCGTGCATGCGCTGTTTTCTCTACCGCACAGAGCCGTTGCCTGGAGGCGAGCGACTCGCGACACGCATCGCCGCCGCGGTCAGTGTCCTTGCGCCTTTCTACATTGTCTATGTCACGACCCAGGTCTGGCATCCCACCTCCACGGAATACCCCATGGCGGCGGCCCCCCACCCCACGAGAGGGGACGCAGGCGATGAGTCCTTTCACCTCCAGCACTTTTCCTCCCCCCAGCTCACCTTTGAACCGCCCGCGAATGTCAAACAGGAAGTGGATGCGCTGGAACGCCAAATAGAGGAGGTGCTCGGCTATCGCCGCTTCCCCTTGGCTTTCGCGGGGGTGCAGCTTCCAGGGCTTCGAGTGGGCTTCTTCAATGGTGAGGCGCCGCCGACGCTTTTGGATGCGCTCTTCTCCGACAATCTCGCTCACCTGCCTTGATGGTAACCGTTGCGTGGCTGCGGTAGTCGGTGAGGGCGGCCGAGTCGCAATCCGTGCGTCCCGGGGGCAAGTTTCCGAGAGCGTTGATCCGCGCCATTGTGGACGTAGTGCAGCCCAAGCCGGGAGAGACCATCGTGGACCCGGCCGTGAGCACCGGCGGCTTCCTGCTCGCGGCCCACGACTACATTGCTCACGGCAACAGGCTCGACAGGGATCAGAAGAAGCACCTCAAGCTGGAGGTGCTGTGGTGGTGGGAGATCGCCGATACGCCCGCCCGCCTGTGCACGATGAATCTGCTGCTCCAGGGCATCGGTGGGGATGAGGCTCCCATCGTGGTGGATGACGCCATCCGCGGCGACCCGGGCACGCGGTGGAAGATCGTGCTCTCCAATCCGCCCTTTGGCCGCAAGTCCTCCGTCACCGTCATCAACGAGGAGGCGAGCAGGAGCAAGAAGCCCTCACCGTCGTGCGCGACGACTTGTGGGCCTCCACGAGCAACAAACAGCGCAACTTCGTGCAGCACATCAAGACGCTGCTGGAGGTGAACGGGCGGGCGGGCGGCGGTGGTGGTGGTGCCGGACGTGGAAAATGATCAAGGCATTGACGCTTGCTGGTTGGGTCGCGGTGCTCCACGGATGTGCTGCACCCGCTGCTGCCTGGAAGGGCGAGGTGACGTGGCCGGACGAGCATTCGGCGAGGACTGTTGCCGAGTCCATGGAAGCCGGTGCCGCGCTCGCTGCGGCGGGCGCCATCCGCGAGGTGGTACGGACCCACCCGTTTCCGAACCTGTTCGCGGGGTGCTCAAGCCCGGAGCAGGGCTTGGATGTCTCCGTCTTCACGGGCCCAAAGCCCGACTTGTACTTCGTGGTCGTGGACCAGCGGTTTCACCGCTGCGGCGGCCCCATCGGACGCGTTCTCGACTGGTGGGAGGTGTATGCGGTGACGCCCCAGGGCGCCGTGGTCGCGAAGGCGCCGACTCCGGCTGGCGAGGACCCCGCGGATTCATCGCCACCTGGGAAGGCACCGCCTGACGCCGGGTCGTCTCCATGCCTGGGGATCGCTCCGCTCGCACCGAACGCCCCACCTGCTTCGCCTTCTCCGGCTGCGCCCAAGGCTTCCCCTGAGTCGCCGGCACCCGCCCAGCCGGTACCAGAGCAGCCCCGCCCGGAAGGTCCGTGACGGCCTGCCCCTTTCTGGGGCTCGCCGTCATTACCGGGTGGGGGTGAAGGTGCGCCGCTGGATGCCTTTTGCCTGCCGTCCCGCACCGGCCGTGAGTGGCGGAAATACCCATCCGCGACAGGTTTCCGCCAATCCGGAAACAAACTCACGACGGACAGTGGGTGAAGGTCAACCCAGTCCGCTATTCCTAATTCCCGAGATTATTCAAATTTTCCCGGGCACCACGTTTAGCGTGGAGTCGGGTTCCCAACACCACTACAAAGGTCGTGAGTCCAACGAGGGGTACCCATGTCCAAGGCGCGTCACAAGCAGCCGTTCGAGCTGCCCGATTTCTACGTTCCCTGGCCCGCGCGCCTGAACCCCCACCTCGAAGCAGCCCGCGTCCACACCAAGGCGTGGTCGTACGAGATGGGCATCCTGGGCCCTCCGAATGACGGGACGCAGCGGGAGGTCTGGAGCGAGCGTCGCTTCGACGGCATGGACTACGCGCTGCTCTGCGCGTACACGCACCCGGAAGCGCCGAGCGTCGAGCTGGACCTCATCACCGACTGGTACGTCTGGGTCTTCTACTTCGACGACCACTTCCTGGAGGTCTACAAGTACTCGCGCGACATCCAGGGCGGTCAGGCGTACCTGGACCGGCTGCCGCTGTTCATGCCGCTGGACCTTTCGCAGACGCCGCCGGAGCCCACCAACGCGGTGGAGCGCGGCCTGTGGAACCTCTGGCAGCGCACCGTGCCCACCATGTCCATGGACTGGCGCCGCCGCTTCTACGAGAACACCAAGCACCTGCTCGATGAATCGATGTGGGAGATCGAGAACATCAGCGAGGCGCGCGTCTCCAACCCCGTCGAATACATCGAGATGCGCCGCAAGGTCGGTGGCGCTCCGTGGTCGTCGGACCTGGTGGAGCACGCCGTCGCGGAGATTCCGGCCCGCGTCGTCCAGAGCCGCCCGATGCGCGTCTTCAAGGACACGTTCTCCGACGCCGTCCACCTGCGCAACGACTTGTTCTCCTACGAGCGCGAGATCCTGGAGGAGGGCGAGCTCTCCAACGGCGTGCTGGTGGTGGAGAAGTTCCTCGAGTGTGACACGCAGCGCGCCGCGGACCTGGTCAACGACCTGCTGACGTCCCGGCTCCAGCAGTTCGAGAACACCGCCGCGACGGAGCTGCCCTGGCTCTTCGCGGAGTACGGCCTGAACCCGGCGGAGCAGGCGCAGGTGATGCTGTACCTGCGCGGCCTCCAGGACTGGCAGTCCGGCGGCCACGAGTGGCACATGCGCTCCAACCGCTACATGAACCAGACCGCCGGCCGGGAGAACCGGGAGCTGTCCATCCCCCTCCCCAGCGGCCTGGGCATGTCCGCCATCAAGCTGCCGCTGACGGCCGGCGCGCTGGGCCTGGGGCCTCGCGCCCGCAGCTTCAGCCACGTCCCCCGCCAGCACGTGGGCCCGGTGAAGCTGCCGAAGTTCTACATGCCCTACAGCACGTACCTGAGCCCCCACCTGGAGCGCGCGCGGCGCAACTCCAAGGACTGGGCGCGCCGGATGGGCATGCTGGACGAGCTGCCCGGCCTGGGGCTCTACATCTGGGACGACCACAAGTTCGACGTCGCGGACGTGGCCCTCTGCGGCGCGCTCATCCACCCGGACGCCACCCCCGAACAGCTGGACCTCACGGCGTGCTGGCTGGTGTGGGGCACCTACGCGGACGACTACTTCCCCGCGCTCTACAGCCACACGCGCGACATGCCGGGCGCGAAGCTGTTCAACGCGCGCCTCACGCAGTTCATGCCGGATGACGTGGAGGCCGTGAACGCCGCGGTGCCCACCAACCCCGTGGAGGTGGGCCTCGCGGACCTGTGGAAGCGCACGGCCGGCCCGCTCTCCGCCTACGGCCGCAAGCTGTTCCGCAAGGCCATCCAGGACATGACGGAGAGCTGGATCTGGGAGTTGAACAACCAGATCTTGAACCGCGTGCCGGACCCGGTGGACTACGTGGAGATGCGTCGCAAGACGTTCGGCTCCGACCTCACCATGAGCCTGTCGCGTCTGTCCAAGGGCGACGCCATCCCGGAGGCTGTCTTCAAGACGCGGACGCTGCGCGCGCTGGAGAACTCGGCCGCCGACTACGCCTGCTTCGTCAACGACATCTTCTCCTACCAGAAGGAGATTGAGTTCGAGGGCGAGCTGAACAACGGCGTGCTGGTGGTCCAGAAGTTCCTGGGCGTGGACAAGGACGAGGCCGTCCTCGTGCTGAACCACCTGATGACCGCTCGGATGAAGCAGTTCGAGCACCTGGTCGCCAAGGAGATCCCGGTGGTCATCCGCTCCTTCGACCTGGACACGGACGCGCAGGAGAAGCTGCACAAGTACGTGGAGCAGCTCCAGCAGTGGATGGCGGGCATCCCGATGTGGCACGCGGCGGTGGACCGCTACAAGGAATTCGAATTGCGAGACGCGGCCATGCCCAAGTTCAAGACCGGCAACATCGGCAGCCTTGGCGCGCTGGGCACGTCGGCGCTGCGAGTCGCGGAGCTGTTCAAACGCGAGCATCCCTGATTCTGGCTTTGCAGTGAACTGGCTTTGATTTTTTCAACCTAGGGAAAGGTGACCCATGTCGAACTCCAAGACGCACGATGAGAACTCGCTGAGCCTCGGGACCGCGGCGGCACGCCAGCTGGCGACGACCACCAAGTCCGAGCCCCAGATGCAGGGCATCTCCTCGCGGTGGCTGCTCAAGCTGCTGCCGTGGGTGCAGGTGTCCGGCGGTACGTACCGCGTCAACCGCCGCATGAGCTACGCCGTGGGCGACGGCCGCGTCACCTTCACCAGCACCGGCGCCAAGGTGCAGGTCATCCCGGCGGAGCTGGGCGAGCTGCCCCTGCTGCGCGGCTACGAGGACGCGGAGGTCCTCGCCGCCCTGGCCAACCGCTTCACGCAGAAGGAGTACAAGGCCGGTGAGGTCATCACGGAGGCCGGCAAGGAAGCCGACTCCATCGTCCTCATCGCGCACGGCAAGGTGAACCGCATTGGCGCCGGCAAGTACGGCGAGCCCACCGTGCTGGAGACGCTGGCGGACGGCGACCACTACAGCTACCAGGCGCTGCTGGAGTCGCAGGACTACTGGCAGTTCACGGTGAAGGCCGTGACGCCCGTCACGGTGCTCATCCTCCAGCAGTCCGCCTTCGAGGCGGTGGTGGCCCAGGCCCCGTCGCTGAGCAAGCACATCGAGGAGTTCAAGGCCCTCTCCAAGAAGAAGCAGGACACGTCCGGCCAGGCCGCCATCGAGCTGGCCGCCGGCCACAAGGGCGAGCCCGTGCTGCCCGGCACCTACGTGGACTACGAGACGTCGCCCCGCGAGTTCGAGCTGAGCGTCGCGCAGACCGTGCTGCAGATCCACACGCGCGTCGCGGACCTCTTCAACGACCCCATGAACCAGACCCAGCAGCAGCTGCGTCTGACCGTGGAGGCCCTGAAGGAGCGCAAGGAGCACGAGCTCATCAACAACCGTGAGTTCGGCCTGCTGCACAACGCGGACCTCAAGCAGCGCATCCACACCCGCCGCGGCCCGCCGACGCCGGACGACATGGACGAGCTGCTGGCCACCGTGTGGAAGGAGCCGTCGTTCTTCCTGGCCCACCCGCGCGCCATCGCCGCGTTCGGCCAGGAGTGCAACCGCCAGGGCATCTACCCCACCAGCGTGGACTTCAACGGGAACATGATCCCCGCCTGGCGCGGCATCCCCATCGTCTCCTGCAACAAGATCCCCGTCACCGAGTCCCGCACCAGCTCCATCATGCTGATGCGCGTGGGTGAGAAGAACCAGGGCGTCGTCGGCCTGCACCAGGCCGGCATCCCGGATGAGATCGAGCCCAGCCTCAACGTCCGGTTCATGGGCATCAACGAGAAGGCCATCATGAACTACCTGGTCACCGCGTACTTCTCCGCGGCGGTCCTCACGCCGGACGCGCTGGGCATCCTGGAGAGCGTCGAAATCGGTCGCTCGTAGTCCCAGGCCCCCCGCACTTCCGGAGCTCTCTTCATGGCGAATCCCATCAACAACGGCGACACCGAGCACTCCAGCCTCAGTACGGCCGGTGCACGCCAGCTGGCGACGACGACCAAGTCCCAGCCGCAGATGCAGGGCATCTCCCCCCGGTGGCTGCTGCGCATGCTGCCTTGGGTGGCGACGAACGGCGTGTTCCGCGTCAACCGCCGCCTCACCTACTCCGTGGGCGACGACCGGCTGAACTTCACCAACGTTGGCGCCAAGGTGGAGGTCATCCCCCAGGAGCTGCTCAAGCTGCCGCTGCTGCGCGGCTTCGACGCGGACGAGGAAGGCCTGACGGTCCGGGCCCTCGCGAGCCGCTTCGTGCAGAAGCAGTACAAGGCCGGTGAGTCCATCGTGGAGGCGGGCCAGCCCGCCGAGCACGTGTTCCTCATCGCGCACGGCAAGGCGACGAAGCTGGGCACGGGCAAGTTTGGCGACCCCGTGGTGCTGGACACGCTCGCGGACGGCGACCACTTCGGCGATTCGGCCGTGGTGGAGTCCAACGACGTCTGGCCCTTCACGGTGAAGGCGAACACGGCCTGCACCGTGATGGCGCTGCCGCAGCAGGTGTTCGAGGACCTCATCAAGAACGCCCCCGCTCTGAGCGCGCATGTCGCCCGGTACAAGGCGAACCTGAAGAAGCCCCAGGACAAGGCAGGGCAGGCCGCCATCCCGCTGACCGCCGGCCACCACGGCGAGCCCACGCTGGCGGGCGGGTTCGTGGACTACGAGCTGAAGCCCCGCGAATACGAGCTGAGCGTGGCGCAGACCATCCTCCGCGTGCACACCCGCGTGGCGGACCTCTACAACGACCCCATGAACCAGACCGCGGAGCAACTGCGGCTGACCCTGGAGGCGCTGAAGGAGCGCAAGGAGCACGAGCTCATCAACAACCCTGAGTTCGGGCTGCTGCACAACGCGGACCTGAAGCAGCGCATCAACACCCGGAGCGGCCCGCCGACGCCGGACGACATGGACGAGCTCTTGTCGCGCCGTCGCAAGTCACGCTTCTTCCTGGCCCACCCGCGCACCATCGCGGCCTTCGGCCGGGAGTGCAATCGCCGGGGCATCTACCCGACGGTCGTGGACGTGGCCGGCAGCAAGATGACTGCGTGGCGCGGCGTGCCCATCCTGCCGTGCGACAAGATCCCCATCACCAACACGCTCACCAGCTCCATCCTCGTGCTGCGCACCGGGGCGGACGATCAGGGCGTCATCGGCCTGCACCCCGGAAAGCTCCCGGACGAGGTGGAGCCCGGAGTCTCCGTGCGCCGCATGGACATCAACGACAAGGCCATCAGCGAGTACCTGGTGAGCACGTACTTCTCCGCCGCCCTCCTGGTCCCCGACGCGCTGGGTGTCCTGGAGAACGTCGAAATCGGTCACTGATGTCTTGAATTGAGTTGATGCAAGACAAGACGGGCCCGGTGCGGATGCACCGGGCCCGTTTTCATTTTTCTCTCCGCGTCGCTCAGTACTTCACGCGCAGGAGGAAGATGTCGCCCCGCAGGGGCTTGAGCTTGTCCACGCCGAAGTCGGTGACGCGGTCGGTGTGGCCGTACAGCACCGCGTCGCCGTCCGGCATCAGCACCACCGCGGGCACCGCCTCCACGCCATACAGCTCACCCCGGGGCTCCGGAGTGACGCCCAGGAAGAGGTGGGAGGCCAGCGCGTGTCCCGCCGCGTCGAAGCGCTGGGTGAAGAGCTGCGCGGAGCCCAGGCCGTCCTGGCCGGTGGTCCCGTTCTCCAGCCACGAGTACGTGTAGCCCACCGCCAGCACCTCGCCGGAGGCCTGCACCGCGACGCCCTGCACCTGCGCGTCCGGGCCCAGGTCGCGCGCCCAGCGCTCGGTGCCGTCGGCGGCGGTGACGGCGACGAAGGGGCTGGGATTGGCCGCGCCCTTCAGCGGGGACGCCGCCCAGGAGAAGGTCCCCTGGAAGTCACCACCGGCCACCACGTCGCCCGTGGGGCTCCGGCTCACGTCCTTCACGGCGCCCTTCACGCCGGGCCGGACCTTCGCCCACCCGAGCGTCCCGTTCGCCCGGTACAGCGCCACGAATGGGCTGCCCGTCTCCGCCGCCTGCGTGGCGTTGGTGCCGAAGCGCACGGTGCCCACGTACCGTCCCGCCACCGCCACGCTGCCGTCCTCCGCCAGCGCCAGCGCCAGGGGCCAGGCGCCCGCGCCGTCGGACTCCGCCTGGCCCACGGCGAAGCTCCGCTCCGGGGTGCCATCCGCCGCGAACACCGCCACGCCCGCGCTGGGGCCCTTCACGCCCGCGCCCAGGTCCACCATGGACGGCGCCGTGTAGGCCACGTACAGCCGGCCCTGTGCGTCCGCCGCCACATCCGCGACCGTCAGGTCCGCCGGCAGCTCGTGGGCCCAGAGCGTGGCGCCGTCCCCGGACAGCCTCGCGACGAAGGCCCCACCGGCCAGCTTGCCCGTGCCCAGGTCCATGAGGCCCTGGTGGTTGCCGGCCACCAGCAGGCCGCCCGCGCCGTCCGCCGCGACGCGGGCCCGGACCTCCGCGCGCAGCTCCAGGGGCGCCGTGGCCACGCGGACGTCGTAGGCCCGCGTCCACAGCGTCTGGCCCGCGCCCGAACGTCGGGTGAGCACCAGTTGCACGGAGTCGTCCGTGGGGGCCCGGGCGTCCAGGTCGTCGTAGTCGTGCACCGCCGCGCTGAAGAAGTCCCCGGACGCGTCCACCGCCAGGTCCAGCGCCAGGTCGTCCTGGGCGGAGCCTTCCTTGGACAGCCACAGCGTGGCACCCGACGCGGGCGGCACCTGCTCCGGCTCCTTGTCGGGAGGCGGGGGTTCGTTGGAGTCCGGTTCGGTGGGGGGTGTCTCCGGTTCGGTAGGGGGCGGTGGAGTGTTGTCAGGCACCGCGGGCTGCCCCGCCGGGCACCCCGCCGCCGTGTCCTGGCAATCCGCCGGGTCGGAC
>NZ_RAWI01000243.1 GCF_003612125.1 Corallococcus praedator | reverse complement strand
GTCCTGGGCGAGGGCGGGCGCGGAGACGAGGACGAGCAGGGCCAGGGACGACCAGCGACGCATGGAACCTCCGGAAGGGAACGCGGCAGCGTAGCAGAGGACTTGAGGGTGCAGGTCCTGCGAGCGGGCGGGCGGCGGACAGGACCTTCGCACGGGGACAACGCACCGCGTGCATGTCGGGACGGAGGTTGGTATGGGGGGCGCCCGATGCCCAAGCGTACCGATATCCGGAAGGTTCTCGTGATTGGCTCGGGCCCGATTGTCATCGGGCAGGCCGTCGAGTTCGACTACTCAGGCACCCAGGCGATCAAGGCGCTTCGGGACGAGGGCGTGGAGGTGGTGCTGCTCAACAGCAACCCCGCCACGGTGATGACGGACCCAGAGTTCGCGCACCGCACCTACATTGAACCCATCACCGTGGAGGCGGCGGAGAAGATTCTCGCCGCCGAGCGTCCCGACTCCCTGCTGCCGACCATGGGCGGGCAGACGGCGCTCAACCTGGCCAAGGCCCTGGCGGAGAAGGGCATCCTGGAGAAGTACGGCGTGCGCCTCATCGGCGCGTCGCTGGACGCCATCAACAAGGCGGAGGACCGGCAGCTCTTCAAGGCGGCCATGCAGAAGATTGGCGTGGCGCTGCCCCGGAGCGGCTACGCGACGACGCTGACGGACGCGATGGCGCTGGCGGAGGACATCGGCTTCCCGGCCATCATCCGTCCCTCGTTCACGCTGGGCGGCACGGGCGGCGGCATCGCGTACAACCGCGAGGAGTTCGAGGCCATCTGCCGCTCGGGCCTCAAGGCCAGCCCCACCTCCACCATCCTCGTGGAGGAGAGCGTGCTGGGGTGGAAGGAGTACGAACTGGAGGTGGTCCGCGACTCGGCGGACAACGTCATCATCATCTGCTCCATCGAGAACCTGGATCCGATGGGCGTGCACACCGGTGACTCCATCACGGTGGCGCCCGCGCAGACGCTGACGGACCGCGAGTACCAGCGGATGCGGCAGGCGTCGCTGGCCATCATCCGCGAGATTGGCGTGGAGACGGGCGGCTCCAACATCCAGTTCGGCATCCATCCGCAGGACGGCCGCATGGTCGTCATCGAGATGAACCCGCGCGTCTCGCGCTCCAGCGCGCTGGCGTCCAAGGCGACGGGCTACCCCATCGCGAAGGTCGCCGCGAAGCTGGCGCTGGGCTACACGCTGGACGAGCTGCGCAACGACATCACCCGGGACACGCCGGCCTCCTTCGAGCCGACGCTGGACTACGTGGTGGTGAAGGTGCCGCGCTTCAACTTCGAGAAGTTCCCCAAGGCGGACCGCACGCTGACGACGAGCATGCGCTCCGTGGGCGAGGTGATGGCCATTGGCCGCACCTTCCCCGAGGCGTACATGAAGGCGCTGCGCTCCATGGAGCTGGGGCGCGTGGGCCTGGAGTCGCCGGACCTGCCCTCGGAGAAGGAGGAGCGGGAGAAGGTGCTGCGCGAGGGCCTGCGTGTGCCCCGGCCGGAGCGGCCGTGGTTCGTGTCGCAGGCGTTCCGCGAGGGCCTGACGGTGGAGCAGGTGCACCAGTTGTCGGCCATCGACCCGTGGTTCCTGCGCCACATCGAGGCGCTGGTGCACGAGGCGCAGATGCTGGCGGACCACGGCCGGTTGGATCAGCTCCCGGACGACGTGCTCCGGCAGGCGAAGTCGCACGGCTTCTCCGACAAGTACCTGGGCAACCTGCTGGGCTACCCGGAGGCGGAGGTGCGGGCGCACCGGCACGCGCGCGGCATCCGGCCGGTGTTCAAGCGGGTGGACACCTGCGCCGCGGAGTTCGAGGCGTACACGCCCTACCTGTACTCCACCTACGAGGAGGAGGACGAGGCGCCGCCCACGGACCGGCAGAAGGTGCTGATTCTTGGCAGCGGTCCCATCCGCATCGGGCAGGGCATCGAGTTCGACTACGCGTGCGTGCACGCGGCCTTCGCGCTGCGCGAGGCCGGGTACGAGACGGTGATGGTCAACTGCAACCCGGAGACGGTGTCCACGGACTACGACACGTCGGACCGCCTCTACTTCGAGCCGCTGACGATCGAGGACGTGCTGGAGGTGTCCCAGCGCGAGAAGCCGGTGGGCGCCATCGTGCAGTTCGGCGGGCAGACGCCGCTGCGCCTGAGCGTGCCGCTGGAGCAGGCGGGGTTGCCGATCCTGGGCACGTCGCCGGACGCCATCGACCGGGCGGAGGACCGCGAGAAGTTCTCCAAGCTGATCGAGAAGCTGGGCCTGACGCAGCCGGAGAACGGGGTGGCGCGCAGCCACGCGGAGGCGTTCAAGGTGGCCGAGCGCATCGGCTATCCGGTGATGGTGCGGCCGTCGTACGTGCTGGGCGGACGGGCGATGGAGACGGTGTACGACGCGGCCAGCCTGGAGCGCTACATGCGCGAGGCGGTGAGTGCGTCGCCGGAGCACCCGGTGTTGATTGATCGCTTCCTGAAGGACGCCATCGAGGTGGACCTGGACCTCGTGGCGGACCGCACGGGGCAGGTGCTGATTGGCGGTGTGCTGGAGCACATCCAGGAGGCGGGGGTGCACTCGGGAGACGCGGCGGCGACGCTGCCGCCGCACTCGCTGTCACCGGACCTGGTGGAGCGGATGAAGGACCAGGCCATCTCCATGGCGCGCGAGCTGGGCGTGGTGGGGCTGATGAACGTGCAGTTCGCCATCCAGGGGAAGATCATCTACATCCTGGAAGTGAACCCGCGCGCCAGCCGCACGGTGCCGTTCATCTCCAAGGCGACGGGCGTGCCGCTGGCGAAGATCGCCGCGCTCTGCATGGTGGGCAAGACGCTGAAGGAGCTGGGCCGCACGGAGGAGACGGAGTTCAAGCACGTGGCGGTGAAGGAGAGCGTCTTCCCGTTCGCGCGCTTCGCCGGGGTGGATGTCATCCTGGGCCCGGAGATGAAGTCCACGGGCGAGGTGATGGGCCTGGCGGACGACTACGCGTCGGCGTTCGCGAAGAGCCAGCTGGCGGCGGGGGTGAAGCTGCCCAAGGCCGGGCGGGTGTTCATCTCCGTGAAGGACGAGGACAAGCCGGCGGTGGTGGACCTGGCCCGGCGGCTGCGGTCCATGGGGTTCACGCTGACGACCACGTCTGGCACTCACGACTACCTGCGGACCAAGGGCATCGAGTCGCAGCTGGTGCAGAAGGTGAAGGAGGGCCGGCCGAACATCGTCGACAAGATCGTCGACGGGGAGATCGTGCTGGTCATCAACACGACCTTCGGCAAGCAGGAGATCAGCGACAGCTTCTCCATCCGGCGTGAGTCGTTGATGCACTCGGTGCCGTACTACACGACGGTGCAGGCGGCGCGCATGGCGGTGGGCGCGCTGGAGTCGCTGAAGCGCTCGGACCTCGCGGTGAAGCCGTTGCAGGAGTACCTGTACGGCGAGAAGGGCATTCCGCCGGGCGGCCGTCGGTAGGGCAGGGCGGTCAAGGCTCGCGGCCCCTGGATGTTCCGGGGCCGCGAGTCATTCAGGCAGGAGACGGCAACACCAGATGTATCCGGAGCAGGCAGCGACACGCTTCTCGTTGGCTGAGCAGGTCACGGTGGTGTTGCAAGCCGCGCCATCCCTCGCAGGGAGTTCCTCCCCGTCAATGACCGTGTCAGGGGCGCTGCGGGAGTCAGCCCGGCGCAGGTCTGACAGACAGGCCCCCACGCGTCTGCATGCCTCATCGTCAATGGATGGAGGCCAGGGACCGTCGAGAAAGTCCTCGGGGGCGTAGCGGTCCTTGGGAAGGTCGCCGGTGTAGAGCAGCAGTGTTGCGTCGAGCGCCCCTGGAGACGCGCAGCGCTGGACGGGGCCCCACGGCCTGAATTCGAGCACTTCGAACTCAGGGAAGCTGGCGCACCCTTGGAACTCATGGGACTTGCCGGTGAACCGGCCTCTGACCCGGTACCGCCCCTGTTCCCACACGTTGCGGCGCAGCTTCTCACGAGGCCGGTTCGCGCCAACGGCGAGGACCCGCTTGAACGGGCCTGAGTCCGACTCAGCCAGGTTCAGCAGGTCCACACCGCAGTCCGAGGTCTGCTCGGCGAAGTACTCGGGAGCAATGGGTGGTGCGTTGATAGGGACGGGCTTCGATCTGGCTGATGCGAAGTAGTAGCTGCCTGCGAACCCAGCGCCAAGCAGCGTCAGTGCGGCCAGATACAAGCGCGGTCTCATCAATTCACCTGGTCTCCTACCTTTGAATGAAGCAGTCGTGGCGCTACCGCTTTGGAGTACTGGTACCACTCAGCCCCAGAGCTGAGCACCACTTTACCTGAGTTGTCGTGGATCTTCTCGAAACCTACCTTGCCATCAGAGCCCTCCGCGAAAACGGAGAACGCGCTGGCCCACTTTTCGGCAAAAGCCTTGGTGTTGCATCCAAAGAACTTGTGCGGATGGGTCGCGGTCTTCTGGGGGACGAACGAGGACGCGGCAACCTTTTTGATGTCAATCACGTTCACGATTGCGCTGGAGGCTGGCGAGACGGCCTCATCAGAGGAGTTGTGATTCAGCGAAAGCCACAGGTCATCCCTGGCATGACCGTAGAACCATACCCGGCTCACCTTGGTGCTCTTGAGCTTGTTGATATAGTCCCAGAACCCTTGGGCGAGGGAGAGTCCTTCATACTTCCAGCCGCGATCCTTGGCGCGTGCCTTGAGGAGGTCGATGTAATTCAGGCGCTTGCGTTTTGTTTTGATGTCGACGGTGTGCTGGTGTTGAGTTGGAGCGGACTTCTGATGGGTTGTGTCGCTGTCCCATCGGTCCTTGTAGGCGGGTTCGTAGACCAACCAGTGCACATCCTCAGTCACTGGATCGTGTAGCTCGGCACCGCTGGAGCGAAGCAGCGGAGGGGTGACGAAATTATCCCAGCTCTGGTCATGCCGGTCCGGGTCCTTGGGGTTGTATTTCGAGGGACCACCCGAGAGAATGATGAAAGCGCTTTTCAAAGCCCCACTCCTTTGAGATGCGGTGAGTCAAAAAATCGATATCTCAGGGCGAGGTCAGCCGGCCTCGACCCATCTCCTGAACCGGTGCAGGGCGCATGCGAGCTGAGTAAGGCCGAGGTAATGGCCGTGCATTCAAAAGCCTGGAGTCGTGGCAATTGACCAATGCGACCACAAACCACTTCAACCCAAGCGAGCGAGAAGACGCCAGCACGCACCTGCTTGGTGTGCCATCGATAGGCTGCCCTGACGAATCCGAATCTCCAGGGCATCGGTTTCGCTCATGGTGGATTCGTAGGCGGCAGGGCTCGCTCATCTGAAAAGATTGAATTCGGCAATGTCCAAGCCAATTGTTGCCCCGTTGCCGCCGTGGTTTCGTGCGTCTTTATATGGCTCCGAGAAGTATTTAAGCAGTCCTGCCTGCTCCTGGCTCCAGTCTTGATCTCGCTTGTGCTTGATTCTGTTTACCTCTGATTCAAATTTTCTACTTGTGATTATGATGTCTGGTGAATTGTAGGCGGCGGCTATTGCTTGGCATAGGTACATGAATCGCTCTGCTTCGGTGTTGCCGCAGATTTGGCCCTTTTCGTAGTATATTTTCTGTATTGACTTGCATGTGTTTGTTTTTGGTGTTGGGGGTGGGTTGAGTTGGTGTTCTCGCTGCCATGGTTTTAGTAAATTGGATCTCATCAGGTTGAGGAGTCTGTTGATTTCTCTTGCGGCTGCTTCTATGGCGACCTGCATTATTCGGAGCCGCTGGCTGATGTGGAGTGCGACTATTGATTTTTCGGGGATGGTAGCTAGTCCCCAGGAAGTAATTTGTTTTCTGTTTATTGAATCTAGTTTGTTTTTGACTATGTCGACGTGGCCGAATCTCATTGCCGTGTCGTAGACTTGCATTTGTGCCGGCCCGAAGGATCCGTCGACAAAATTGAGGCGTTCCTGGGCTTGGTCTTTGATGTCGATGTCGGCAAGTTCGTTGAGTATTGTTGCTGCTATGAGTTTTTTGGGAATTTTGTTTTTAATCGAGCTTTCCGAGAGCTGGTTTTCGTAATGGACGATTTTTGTTTTGTACCAGCTTATTCTTTCTTTGTTGCTCATGCTGAAGAGTGTGTCTGTATCCATCTGCTCGACGCTTACTTTGGGTGGAATGAATCCTATCCTTCCTGCTTTTTCGTCATTCAGTGTGAATTTACAAAATGGATCAGTGTTTTTCATATTTTCGGTGTTTGTTGATTGCGTTGATTGGTGCTTGTGGGTTTTGACGGCGACCGCGCGCTGATTGGGTTGGGCCTACCACCGGCCGTCAGACCCGCCCCCACCGAACTTTCCACCGCCAAATCCCTTGAACTCGCTCTCCGAAAGCGACTGGCCCTTCAGCGCCGGGTGCATCTCCAGCAGGTGACTCACCCACTTCTTCGCGTACAGCGCCTGCGGAGTCTTGAACTCCGCCTGCCGCCGGTAGACGCCTCGCCAGGTCATCTGGCTGTCCCAGAGGGCCGCACCGTCATCCGCGCCGTAGCTCTTGGGATGCCCGACGTTCAGGCGGAAGCCCTTGGCCTGGACGTAGTTCGCCAGGAGGATGCTCCAGATGGAGACGATCGCCTTCCGGATGTCGATGAAGAGGTTTCCCCCCGACTCCATCAACTCATACATGAGCATCGAGTACCGCTCGACCGCCGCGGACTCCAGATAGAAAACCGGCGTAGTCCCTCCGTAGGCAGTGAACTGGCCACCCTGCACCGTGCCCACCTGGAGGCTGCTTCCGGCCCTCCAACCCGGCATACCCGGCTCCAGGACACCGAACACCCAGGAACGGCGCCCGGCGAGGAAGTGATAGCTGTTGAGCCGGGTGAAGATGGCGCCCCATGGGACCACCATCATCGACGTCATGTAGTCCGAACGCTCCGCGAAGTTGCGCTTGACCGTCTGCGCGGCGAAGCCCTTGTTCGCGTCCTTCCAGAGGACATGCACCCAATCGCTGTGCACATCCGGCAGGTTGATGCCCAGCTTCTCCGACTTGAAGTCGAGCAGGAACCGGAGCGTCTTGTTGTGCTCGAACTGCTTGGTGGACCAGGCCACCGCCGCCCGGTTCTCCGTCAGGCCCTGCTGCGTGCCATTGAAGAACCGGGGGAAGTCCTTGATGAACTCCCCGACCAGTGCGGGGAGTTTCTGTTTCGGGTCACCCTGGAGGCCGGGGATGCTGAAGTGAATCCGGAACTGATTCACATGGAACGTGCCACAACCCTTGGCGATCTTGAGCTCCGTGAAGTCCATTCCCCACCTCCTGGGTGATATGTCCGTGGTCAGCGACTCGGTGTGTCAGTCCTCCACCCGCATTCGCCGAGCCTGACGCCCCAGGCCCAACCCCAGCAGGAGCAACAGGGCCAGCGCCGCGCCCCCGTCCCCACTGGTTCCACAGGCGCATCCACCGCCCGTGCCTCCCAGGGTCCTGGCCTGGCCCTTCAGCACCAACTGGGCTTCCGTGGTCGTCTCCCCGCGCAGGCGCAGCTTCAGCGTTCCTTCCGCAGGGCCTCCCACCTGGCCCTGGAAGGTGACGTTCACCGTCGCCTGGGCTCCCGGCGCCAGCTCCGCGTCCAGGGCGCTCGCGTCGATCTGGAACGCCGGATTGCTGTTCTCCACCACGCTCAACCTGGCCGGCGACGCCGACTGGTTCGTGAGCGTCACCGTGCGCGGCGTACTGGTCGCGCCGATGTCCACCCAACCCAGGTCCAGCTCCATGGGCTCGATGGTCAGGAAGCTGGCCACCGTCACCCCTGACAGGGCCACCAGCGCGGCGCGCTCCTGGTCCTTCGTTCCCAGGACCAGCGTCCCCTTCGATACACCGGCCTGCGCCGTGTCGTACTTCAGCTCCACGGTGAGCGAGTCACCCTGCGGCAGGACGCGCCCCTCCGCCCCCAACACGGGCGAGACCACCACGAAGTTCGTGGCCTGGGGTCCCTCCACCTTGGGTTGCACCAGCAGCAGTTCCTGGGTGCTGTCATTGGTGAGCACCACCTTCGTCGTCACCGTCTCCGACTGGCGCACCGTGCCGAAGTCCAGCGTACGGCTGAGCGCACGGAACACCGTGGAGATTCCGCGGCCCGACAACGCCACCTGCGCCACCGGAGACTCCAGGTCACTCGTCACCACCGTCAGCGCCGCCTTGGACGTGACGTCCGGACGCGGCACGAACTTGATGAACAGCTCCTTCGACTCCTGCGCCGCCAGCGTGAAGGGCAGCGCGGGCGCGGACTCCACGTTGAAGTGCGAAGGCTCCGAGTTCTCAGCCACTCCGAGAATCTCCAGGCCCTGCACCTTCAAGGGTTGGAGCGATTCGTTGGTGAGCCGCACCGACCGCACCGCCGCCGACGACGACTCCGTCACACGCGCTCCGAAATCCAGCGCGGGCGTGGACAGACTGAGCTGGTTCGTCCGTCCATGGCCACTCAACGTCACCAGCACCGTGCTTGCCTGGTTGTCGTCGGAGGTGATGCGCAGCACCGCATTGAATCGCCGCTGCGCGTCCGGGTGGAATTGGAGCGACAGATCCATGCTCCCCCCTGGCCCCAGCTTCACGGGCAAGGTGGGCTTCTGCAGGATGAAGGACTTCGCGTCCTCTCCGTCCAGCGAGACGTCCTTCACCGTCAGCGGGCCGACCTCCGCCGCAATCCCGCCGTCTGCCCCCGTGCCTCCTGCTGGGGACGCGTGTAACAGGCGCAGGCCGATGAAGTCCGATTTCGTGTTCACCCGCGTGCCGCCGAAATCCAACGTTCCGTCGAACGCAGCGCCGTCTCTGCGTGCCACGTTCAGGTGCGCCGAGGTGGCCGTGCCTTGCAGGGTGAGGGCCAGGGAGGTCTGCGTGGAAGTCCCTCCCGTGCTGAGCGTCGCCGTCAGCGAACGAGCTCCCCCCTTCGGAACCTGGGGCTGGAATCGCAGCGTGAGCGGGGCGCTGGCTCCCGCGGGCACCACCAGTGGCAGCCCCTGCGCGGAGAACTCGGACCGCCACTCACTGTCGGAAGCGAAGTCCACGGACACCTGAGCGGCCGTGATGCCCGTGTTGGTTACCAGCACCACCTGATCCGCGTATGCGCCGAAGTTCACCGGACCGAAGGCCACCGAGCTGGTCGGCAGGTACACGCTGCCCACACCCTCTACCGCCAGGGTGACCTCGTCGGGTGTCGTCGCCGAGTTGCTCTCGATTGAAAGCTTGCTGACGTTGCTTCCCAGCTTGGACGGCTTCGCCGTCACGAAGAACGAGTGCACCGTGCCCGAGAGCACCGTGACCCTTTGTTGGATCGATTTCGGACAGCCGTCTTCCTGGCTCCCATCCACCGGATGCAGGCAGAAGTCGCCCGGGACGGTCACGGCATAGATCTCCAGCGGCGCTCTTCCCTCGTTCTTCACGACGATGAGCTGGCGGGGGCCCTCGATGTTGATGGCCTGCGGAGCGAACCCAGGATTCTTGCCTCCAGGGAATACCACGAGGGGCACCGTGCCCCTCCCGGAGACTTTGAAGGACAGCTCGTTGGCTGCTTCAGAGTCGCTCAGGATCTTCAGGGTGGCTTCCTGGTCCCCCGCCACCTCCGGCTGGAAGGTGATATCGAGCTGGGCGGTTTCATCCTGGGCGAGGATGATGGGGAAATGTCCGCTGTGCAGCTGCGCGTAGAAGGGGGCTGCGTATTTCACGTTGCTCACGGTGAGCGGCGCGGAACCCGAGTTGCGCAGGGTGATGGACCGGGTGCTGCTTCCCAGTCGAGCCACCTCTCCAAAGAAAATCTGGTTTTCGCTCAACTCCAGCTTGGCGGAGGCCCCGACTCCATACAACGTCCGTGTCAACGACACGACCAGAGGGGAGTTCTTCAGTCTTATCTCCAGTGGACCCCTGAAGACACCAATGGCTGTCGGGTTGAAGCTGACGTTGATGTTGCGAGTGCCCTTCACCGGAATGGGCTCGACCAGATCCACCTTGATCTGGAAGGGGAGTCCCGCGGTGGTACTCACGCTCGACAGTTCGACGGGAACATCGCCTGAATTGGTAATGGTGAGGATGCGCGGGTTGCTGGTGTTGGGCAACGTCGCGGGAAAGAGGATGTCCCCCTCGGGTGCGGACACCTGTGCGTCCGCGCCCGTCCCCTTCAACTCGAAACGCCGGGTCGCGGTGACGCCGGTGATAGCGCCCTCATAGTCGATCTCCAGTGAGTCCTTTGACTCCTTGTTCAACGTCACCGGTCTGTATGTGATTTTGAAGGACTCGGACTCCTCACCCGGCTTGATGACAGTCTGCGGGGGGGTGAGGGCTTGCACGGTGAATTCCGACCAGCTTGGCACGACCCGGGCCGCGACGATCCTGAGGCCCTCCGAGGCGTCGATGCTATTGCGTACGTTGAGTTCGCTGTTGATGTGGGTATACCCCACCTGCCGGGGGCCGAAATTGATGCCCTCCTTGTTGAAGATCGCGATGGGGCCCGCGGATTTGCCCTTGACCACGAGCGTCGGCGGCAGGGGCCGGTCACCGGTCGTGTAGAAGCGAAGTCGCGTCTCCAGGTCACCCACGGTGGTGGGGCCGAAACGGATCCGCAACGACATGGTTCCCGCCGGTGGCAGCGTCTGGGGCAGGAAGTCCACCACCTGGAAGTGGGCGTTGTTGTCCACGGTCACATTGGAGAGGAACAAGGCCTGGTTGCCGGTGTTCGTCAGGGTTGTGTCCTTGTAGTACTCGCCAGTGGGGGCTCCTGGAGGGAACGTCAAGGTGCTGCTCGACAGTGTCAGCTCGGGCGCGAGTGCCCGGCCTGTGATTGGCACCGACGCCACAGGAAGGGTTGCGTCGGTCTCGAACGCGAGCGTGCGGGAGAACGCCTCTCCCCATGAACTCGCGGCGAACGTCACGGTCAGGACTTCGCTGCTACGTGCCGCGACCACCAGTCCCGATGCGGGAATGCCCGCGAGCGTGTAGGGCGTCAGGGTTTCTGGAGGTACCAGGAGCACCCGGACGGGCCAACTCGTGGGATTCTTGAGGGTCACCTGCCGCGTGGGGAGCGTGTCGCTCACCGTCCAATCGCCGAAGGTCAGCGAAGTCGGGCTGACCTCCAGCGAGGTCTTTCTCGCGACGCCATGCAGCGGCACGGTGGTCACGCAGGAGGTGGCGGGGGAGGTGCTGAAGGAAAGCACGCCATCCACGGAGCCGCTTTCGTTGAGCTTGGGATCGAACTTGATGAAGAGCTCCCGCCCCGCGGAATTCGGTGCCAGCGTGAACTGCGTGGAGGGACTGACGGAGTAGGCATCGCCGTCCTGCGTCACGGTGGGCGTCAGCGTCAGCGCGACCGTGCCAGTATTGGTCACCACCACCCGCTTCTGCTCACTGGCCGAGTCTCCTGCCACCTGTTCGGCGAATTCGAACGACTGGGGCGCGAGGCTCAGGCAGGCCGTGCCAGGCGCCGACGTGCCGGACAGGGTCAGGGTAGGCGCTCCGGTGGCGTTGCTCGCGAAGGACAATGTGTCCAAGACACTCCCGCTCTGGCGCGGCAGGAACGTCACCTGCAGACGCTGGGTCCCGCCGGGGGCGAGGCTGAAGGCGCTCGAAGGATCGATCTGGAAGGCGGAGTTCGCCCCCTGCGCCAGCGTCATCCCGGTCACATCGAGCCGGATGTCACCCTCGTTCGTGACGATGACCTCCTGGGGCGCGCTGGCGGTGTCCACCGCCGTCTGCGGGAAGGCCATCGCGGTGCGGCTCAGCGCGAGCTTCGCGGGAGTCGCCGCTGGCGTCGCGGTTCCGGACAAGGTGAGCTTCGGCGCGGCGGCGTCGTTGCTCGTGAAGACCAGGTCGTCCGTGGCGCTCCCGCTCACGGCCGGCTGGAAGGTCAGCTTCAGGCGTTGGGTCTCCCCGGGGGCGAGGCTGAAGTCGCTCGAAGGATCGACCCGGAAGGCGGAACCCGGTGCCTTGTCCATCGCCAGTCCAGTCACTTCCAGCAGGCTGTCGCCGCCGTTCGTGACCGTGACCTCCTGAGGCGCGCTGGCGGTGTTCACGACCGTCTGCGGGAAGGCCATCGTGGTGCGGCTCAGCAGGAGCTTCGCGGGAAGGATTGCTTCGCCCTTCAGCGAGGCGGCGGGCGGCGTGGGGCAGACGGAGCTGTTCCCCAGCGAAAGGACCCCCGTGAACGTGTTCCGGGCGGTGGGCTGGAACGTGACGGTGAGCTGCCTCGAGTCGCCCGCGGGGACGGTCAGGGCCTGGCTTGGCACGCTGAAGGGCTCGGGGACCGAGGGCGTCTGGGAGAACGTCTGGTTGCCCAGGTTGATCACCTTCACCTGCCGCGTCGGGCTCGGGTTCGCGTTCACCAACTGCCTGCCAAAATCCAAGGACGGCTGTTCGAACACGAGCAGCGGGCCCTGGGCCTTGCCGGCGAGCGTCACCGTCAACGAGGGCGCATTCGGATCATCCGTATAGAGGGTCAGCTTCCCCTGGAAGTCGCCGGGCTGACCGGGAGCGAAAGCCACCTTCACCTTCACGTCGTTCGTGCTGCCCTGGCCCGCGGGCGACACGGGGCAGGGAGTCGCGCAGCGCGTGGTGCCGGCGGCGTCGTACAGGCCGACGAGGGAGAAGCCTCCGCTGACGCTCGTGCTGGTGACGTGTCGCTGCGTCGCGGAGATGTTGCGCAGCACGATCTCCTGTTCGGAGGTCGTGCACGCGTTGGGGGTACCGAAGTCGACGGTGTCACGGTTCAGCACGAGGCCGGCGGTGGGGGCCGCCGGAGCACCGGTTCCGGACAGGGTGACGGAGGGCGCGGCGGGGGAGCTGTTGCTTGTGAAGGACAGCGTGGCCGACGCACTCCCGGCCACCCGCGGGGTGAACGTCAGCTTCAAGACCTGGGTGTCGCCCGGGGCGAGGCTGAAGGGGGCCGAAGTATCGACGTAGTAGGGGGTGTTCGCTGGCTGCTGCAGCCCCAGTGCGGACACCGTGAGCAGGCTGCCACCGTCATTCTTGACCGTGATCTCCTGGGCGGCGCTGGGGGTGTTCACCGTCGTCTGCGGGAAAGCCATCACGGTGCGGCTCAATACGAGCTTCGCGGGGGAGGCTCCTGGCGTCGCGGTGCCGGTCAAGGGAAGGTTCGGTGCGGTGGAGTCGTTGCTCGCGAAGAGCAACTCGTCCGAGGCATTCCCGGGCTGACTCGGATGGAACGTCAGCTTCAATCGCTGGGTATCGCCGGGGGCGAGGCTGAAGGGGCCCGAAGGATCGACCTGGAAGGCGGAGTCCTGCGCCAGCGTCAGTTGGGTCACCGTGAGCAGGCTGCCGCCGTCGTTGCGGACGGTGACCTCCTGGGGCGCGCTGACGGTGTTCACCGTCGTCTGCGGGAAGGCCATCACCGTGCGGCTCAGCACGAGCTTCGCGGGGGATACGGCCTCGCCGCTCAGCAATGCGACGGGTGGGGCGGGGCAGACGGAGCTGTTTGCCAGGTTGAGCACTCCCGCGAACGCTCCCTTCGCGATGGGGTTGAACGTCACGACGAGCGTCCCTGTGCCGAGTGCAGGGATGGTCAGTGGAGCGTTCGGCACGCTGAAGGGGGGCGTGGCTGAAGGCGTCTGGGAGAACTCCTCGTTGCCCAGGTTGACCACCGTCACGGAGCGCGTCGGCGCCGAACCCACTTCATGGGCACCGAACACCACGGACGTCTGTCCGAGCACGAGCAGGGGGCCCGTGCTCTCTCCGTCGAGCGTCACGGTGAGTGACGGCGTGTTCGGATCATCCGTGTAGAGCGTCAGCGCCCCGTGAAAGGTGCCGGGCTGGAGCCGACTGAAACCGACCCGCACTTCTATCGGGTCCTCGTTGCCCACGGGCATGGCCGGTACGGTGCAAGGGAGTGCGCAGGGAACGTTCGGCGTCTTGTACAGGCCGGCGAAGGTGAAGCCTCCGGTGATGCTCACGCGGTTGATCTTGCGATCCGTGGTCGCGGGGTTGCGCAGTTCGACCATGCCCTCGTCCGGCGTGCACGCATCCTTGCCGATGAAGCCGAGGGCGGTGTCCGACAGCTCAAGCGGAGGCTCCGGATCTGCAAGTTGCGCCCCCGTGCCAGGGCCCTGGACGCGCGCGTCCCGGGGCTCCACGACGGGGGCGGCAATGCGGGCCTTGAGGGTGCCTGGCTCCGGTGGTTTCTCCGGATCAGGACCGCAGGCGGTCAGGACGCACAGTGAGGCCGTCAGGATGAGCAGGAAGCGGTTCATGAGACGACCTCAGTTCTCGGCGCGGAGGGCCGTGGCCTTGGGGGCTTTGGAGGGAGGGGCTGCCTTGGGGG
>NZ_RAWI01000242.1 GCF_003612125.1 Corallococcus praedator | reverse complement strand
AGATGTGTATAAGGGACAGGTGCGAGCCCCGCGCCGGATGCTGCTCGCGTCGCTGTCGCTGGGAGTGCTCGCGGAGGTCCTGCTGGACCGGGAGCGCTGGGGTCTGGGCTTCCCTGTGCTGGTCGCGGCCCTGTTCGGGGCGCTCGCGTGGCTGGGTGGGCGCGAGGGCTGGCAGCGCGCGCGGCCCAATGCGTGGCTGCTGATTCCGCTGGGCATTGTCTCCGGCTTCGTGGCGGTGCGCGACAGCGGGTGGTTGTTGTCGCTCAACGTGCTGACCGCGGGCGTGCTCCTGACGTTGCTTGCGCACTTCTGGGCCGCGGGCCGGGTGGAGCGGCTGGGGCTCACGACCTATCCCGCCGTCGTGCTGGGCTCCGCGCTCCAGGCCCTGCGCTATCCGCCGGCACTGGCCAGGGAGAGCGTTGACGTGAGCAGCGTTCGCGCCCATGCGCCCCGCCTGTTGTCCCTGGGGCGCGGACTGCTGCTGACGCTGCCGGTGCTGCTGGTGTTCAGCGTGCTGCTGGACTCGGCGGACGGGGTCTTCTCCTCGACGATGGGACGGTGGCTGTCATTCGACCTGGGGCTGGATGTGCTGGTGGCGCGGAGCGTCGGCGTGACGTTCAGCGCGTGCGTCGCGGCCGGGGTGCTGGGCCATGCGCTGCGCCGCCGTGCCTCCAAGGAGTGGGGTGACACGGAGGCGGAGCCCGCCACGCCGCGCCTGGGCTTCATCGAAGCGCTGGTGCTCATTCTCGCGGTGGATGCGCTGTTCTTCGTCTTCGCGGCCTTCCAGGTGGCGTACCTGTTCATCGGGGACGCGGTGTCGCCCGCGCCGGGCTACTCCTTCGCGGAGTACGCGCGGCACGGCTTCTTCGAATTGGTGGTCGTGTCGCTCCTCACGCTCGCGCTGGTGATGGCCCTGACGCGCTGGACGCGGCGCGAGTCGCCCGTGGCCCAGACGGTGTTCCGGGCGGGCGCGTCGCTGATGGTGGTGCTCACGCTGGTCATCCTCGCGTCGGCGATGAAGCGCCTGTCGCTCTACGAGGACGCCTTCGGCTACACGCTGCTGCGCGTGTACACGCATGTCTTCATGATGGCGCTGGGGGCGGCGCTGGCCTGGCGCGCGGTGACGCTGTGGTGGCGCACGGAGCGCTTCGCGGTGGGGGCGCTCGTCACGGCGCTGGGCGCGGTGGTGGCGCTCAATGTCCTCAACCCGGAGGCCTTCATCGCGCGCCACAACCTGGAGCGCCATGCGCGCACCGGTTCGCTGGACGTGGAGATGTTGTCCCGGCTGTCCGCGGACGCGGTGCCCGCGCTGATGCCGGCGCTCTCCGTCCTGTCGGAGGCTGAAGGGGAGCTCCTGTTGAGCCAGCACCGGGACCACCTGTCCCAGCGGGACACGGTTCCCGAGTGGAATTTCTCCCGCTTCATGGCCCGCCGGGCGCTCCTCCAGGCCGGTCCGTGGCGGGAGGCCGTGAATCCCTGAGGCGCGGTGGCTAGAGTCCGGCGCCATGACCGAAGCCGCCGGACGCCGTGCCTCGCCGCTGTCACCGATTCCCGCGGTCCTCATCGCCGTGGTGAGCGTGCAGGGCGGCGCGGCGCTGGCGAAGGGCCTGTTCCCAGCGGTGGGCGCGACCGGGGCGGCGGGACTGCGGCTGGTGCTGGCGTCGGTGATGTTGCTGGCGTTCTTCCGGCCGCCCGTGACGCGCTACACGCGGGCGCAGTGGGCGGCCATCATCCCCTACGGTCTGGCGTTGGGGGTGATGAACCTGACGTACTACCTGGCCATCGCGCGCATCCCGCTGGGGCTCGCGGTGACGCTGGAGTTCGTGGGGCCGTTCGCGCTCGCGGTCGTGGGGTCGCGCAAGGCCCTGGACTTCGTGTGGGTGCTCTTCGCGGCGACGGGCATCGTGCTGATCACCCCCTGGACCGCTCGGCCCGGTGGGTTGGATCCGCTGGGCGTGGTGCTGGCGTTGGCGGCGGGCGCGTGCTGGGCCGTGTACATCCTGGTGGGGGGCCGGCTGTCCAGGCTCGTGCCGGAAGGGCAGGGGGTCGCGGTAGGCATGGTGGTCGCGACGCTGGTGGTGCTGCCGTTTTCGCTGGTGGGCGGCCACCTGGAGCGGCTGACGCCGGCCCTGTTCGCGGCGAGCGTGGGCGTGGCGCTGTTGTCCAGCGCCCTGCCGTACACCCTGGAGATGATGGCCCTGGGCAAGCTGTCCAGCCGCACCTTCGGCATCCTGATGAGCCTGGAGCCCGGCGTGGCGACGGTGGCGGGCTGGGTGTTCCTGCACGAACAGCTCACGCCCCTGCAATGGCTGGCGGTCGCGCTGGTGAGCGTGGCTTCGGCGGGGGCGACGCTGACCGCGAAGCGGCCGCCCCCGCCCGTCGAGGTGTGAGGGGGCGCGCGTAGTAGAAGGGCGGGATGAAAACGACCAGCTACTATCCGGTCCTGATGACGAACGAGGTCGCGAAGACCGCCGCCTTCTACGTCACCCACTTCGGCTTCCGCGCGCTCTTCGAGGCGGATTGGTACGTCCACCTCCAGTCCGCCGAGGACGCGCGGGTGAACCTGGCGATCCTCGACGGGCGCCACGCCACGGTGCCGGAAGTGGCCCGGGGGCGGCAGGCGTCGGGCCTCCTGCTGAACTTCGAGGTGGAGGATCCGGATGCCGAGTACGCCCGCCTCAAGGCCGCGGGCCTGCCCATCCTGCTGGAGCTGCGCGATGAGGAGTTCGGGCAGCGCCACTTCATCACGGCGGATCCGAACGGCGTCCTCATCGACATAATCAAGCCCATTCCGCCGTCGGCCGACTTCCAGGCGCAATACGCGGAAACGGCGCTGCCGAAATAGGCGTTGGCGTCACATGTGGACGACCAGGTCGAACCGGCAGTGACGGGCCATCAGGTCCAGCAGGTCATCCAGCGGTGCGTTCAGCCGGTGCTTGTAGAAGTCCAGCCCGAGCAGGGACTGGTCCGGCTGTCTCTGGTCCGAGGCATCCAGCATGGGGTGCATCCGGTTCGCGAGCCATGCCCGGGTCCAGCGTCCTTCAGTCCGGGCCAGGAGGGGGCGCCGATCCCGCACGACCAGCTCGACCCACAGATGCCCCGCCGTGGCGAAGGTGGAGCGGAAGCCCTTCGGGAGGTAGCTGACCGGGTATGTCTTTTCGCGCCAGCCGTCGGGGTGCCGCTCCATGGTGGGCGTCAGGCAGATGAACTCCAATTCCTTCCAGGCGATGGGGATGGGTTGGAGGAACAGCGGGCGCAGCACGACGCCCTCTTCATTGAAGTCCACGCGGAGCGGCAGGCTGCGATGGGTGAGCGTCGCTGTCATCGGGGCAGCGAATCCAGTCCCGCCATCAGGCGGTCCACGTCCGCCAGGGTGTTGTAGTGCAGCAGCGAGGCGCGCACGGCGCCGTCGGGCATGAGGCCCAGCGCCTCCGCCGCGAGCGTGGCGTAGTAGTGCCCCGCCGCCACGCCCACGTCCTGTCCGGCCAGGTGTTCCGCCACCGCGCGCGCAGGAATGCCCGGCACGTTGAAGCAGAAGGTGGCCACGCGCCCCTTGGGTTCCTTGGGACCGTAGAGCGTCACGCGCGGATGCTTCGACAAGCGCTCCAGCGTGGCCTCCAGCAGCGGACGCTCCAGCGCTTCGATGCGCTGGAAGGCTCGCACCAGTCCTTCGCGCCCCGGCTGTCCTCCGCCCAATTCCTCGCGGAGGTAGCGCAATGAACCCAGCCATCCAGCCCACCCTTCGTGGTTGGCGGTGCCCGGTTCAAACTTCTGCGGACTGTCATCCGGGATGAACCACAGCTTGTCCGCGGGGAGTCCGGCGAGCAGCTCACGCCGCACATACAGACAGCCCAGGTGCGGACCGAAGACCTTGTAGGGAGAGAACACCGCGAAGTCCGCGCCCCACGCCTTCACGTCCGGGAGGTGGTGCGGGCTGGAGTGCACCGCGTCCACGAACAACCACGCGCCCACGCCGTGCGCCACCTCCACCGCGGCGGCCACGTCGGGTGTGGCCCCCACGGAGTTGGCGGCCGCCGTCACCGCGACCAGCCGCGTGCGTGGGGTGACGAGCGCCCGCAGGTCCGATGCCTCCAGCCGCCCCTCGGGCCAGCGCGCCCGCCAGAGCTTCACCGTCACGCCTTGCGCTTCCAGGGCCCGCCACGGGGCCGCGTTGGATTCGTGCTCCAGCTCGGAGATGACGACCTCGTCTCCTGCCTGGAAGAGGCGTGAGAGGGCGCGGCCTACCTGGAACGTGAGCGCGGTGGCGCTGGGGCCGAGCATGACCTCCTCCGGCTGACAATGGAGGAACTCCGCCGTCTCCGCTCGCGCGCGGGCCTTGAGCGTGGTGGCCACCTTCGACGCGGCGTAGGGCTGGCCCACGTTGCAGCTTCCTCCGGTGAGGAACTGGCTGATGGCGTCGATGCAGTGCGAGGGCACTTGCGCCCCGGCGGCGTTGTCCAGATAGCTGAAGCCGGACCGCAGGGCGGGGAATGACGAGGCGAACGGGGAGTTCATGGGCCGCGAAGCATAGTCTTCCGCCGCCGCGTTTCATGAACGGCTGGTGGCCCTCACCTTCGGCACGGGCGTGCAACAGAGGTGGGAGACCGCCGGTCTCCAGCGCTTCTACGTCTTCGTGTACGCGTGGCTCCTGCACCACGCGAGCGCCGCGCGCTTCGCGCTCGATGGCGCCTTCGGGAGCCGCCGCCCCTGAACGCGGGACGGCGGTCCGGAGGCTTTTGACTACGGCGTGCCGAAGTCCTGCGTCCAGTAGGCGCGGTAGCTGCTGGACGGCGCGTTGAAGTAGCCGATGCCCGTCTGCTTGAGCGCGCCGTTCATGATGTTGTTGCAGTGGCCGGTGCTGGTCATCCAGCCGTTCACCACCGCCGCCGCGGTGCCGTAGCCCGCGGCGATGTTCTCCGCCGCGGTCCGGTAGGTGTATCCGGCGGACGCCATCCGCTGCCACGGCGTGGTGCCGGTGGAGCCCGTGTGGCTGAAGAAGTTGTTGGTGCCCATGTCCTTGGAGTGCTTGCGCGACGCACAGCGCAGCTTCGTGTCGAGCGTGAGCGCGGCCACCGCCGGCTTCACCACGCCGCCACAGGTGGCCCCCGCCGCGCGGCGCTGGTTGATGAGCGTGAGCACTTCATTCTCCAGCGCCACCCACGCCGGATCCCACGTCGTCACGTCATCGCAGTACGCGGCGCTCGCGGTCACCCCGTCGCTGGCGACCTCCGTCTGGACGGGGGGAACGACGACGCCCTCTCCGGACGGCTCCGGCAGCTGCTCTCCACCACAGCCACCCAGCAGGGCGGCGGCGCTCAACAACGTCAGACACAGCGAACGGGGGAAGACGGTCATGGACAGACCTTTCACCGGCACGAACCGGCGGAGGGAGAGGGATCACGGGAAACAACGTTGTCCCTTATTCCAGGTTTCGGCCATGGACGCCGCGTGTATTGTGATTGACTGCTCGGCGAGCGTGTTGAATTGGCGGCGCTGCTGGCGGAAAGTTCTTCTTCCGTGAGCGCTCCTTCCGTTGGGCCTGATGTTCGTTCGGTGGTGCTGGACACCAACGTGGTGCTGGATCTGTTCGTCTATGACGACCCCTTCGCGCGGCCGTTGAAGGAGGCCCTGCTCGCGGGTGCGCTGACGGCGTGGGTGGACCGGCACACGCTGCGGGAGCTGGAGCTGGTGCTCGCGTACCGCTCGTTCGCGCTGACGGCGGAGGCGCAGCAGGCGGTGCGGGAACGCTACGGCGCGCTCACGCGGGTCTCGGACGGGGAGGGCGCTGCGGTGGAGCTGCCCCCGTGCCGCGACCGGGATGATCAGAAGTTCCTCGTGCTGACGGCTCGCGTGGGGGCGTCGTGGTTGGTGAGCAAGGACAAGCGCGTGCTGTCGATGGGCGGCGGGCGTCGCCTGCCGTTCGACGTGCTGACGCCTCGGCGCGCGTCGCTGCTGCTGGGGGCGGAGATTTCGCCGGCCTCGCGCGGCGGGAGGGATTGAAGCAGGCAGGCAAGGGTGCACACGGGGAGTCAAAATCGCGGTCGAAGCTTGGTGGTGTGGGCTTTCTCGGGCCATCCTTCGCCCCGGTGCGTTCCTCACTCCTGATCCTCCTGTTCTGCGCGGGCTGTGCCGCGCGTGTCGTCACCCCCGTTCCGGTGTCCGCCCCGGCTCCGACCCAGGCCGCGCCGCCCGGGGAGTCGGTGCCGCCCGCCGGGGATCCGGCCGCAGCCACGCCTGCTCCGGCGGGTGCGCAGGCTCCGGCGACAGGGGAGGCCCAGGTCGTGGCCCCCGCGAGCGTGTCCGCCGCGCCCACCGCGATGCCGTCTCCGGCGGAGGTCGCCGCCGTCGTCACCGACGCCGCGATGCGCGACAACCCCTGTCCCGCGGGGACGGAGGCCGAGGAGGACGAGGACGATGTGTCCGCGGCCACCGACGACGAGGGGGTGAGCGAGGAGGGCGAGTTGCAGGCGCCGCTCGCGCCCGCCGCGCCCGCGGGGCCGCTGTACACCGCCGACCTGTCCGATGAGGCGCTCACCGAGGCGTGGAAGAAGGACCCGGCCACGCTGGGCTCCATGTCCATCGGGTTCGTGGAGAGCGGCCGGCAGCTCAACAGCCACCGCGTCCCGGACGACAAGGACTGGCTGGTGGTGTCGCCGGAGATCGCCTGGGGCACCGAGGAGACCGTCAACTACGTGGTCGCCGCCATCCGCGCTGTGCGCGCGCAGTACCCGAACGTGCCCCCGCTGCGCGTCAACCGGCTGTCCACCAAGGACGGCGGCTACCTGCGGCCGCACAAGAGCCACCAGAACGGGCGCGACGTGGACCTGGGCTTCTACTACCCGACGGCGGAGCCGGTGCGGGAGCGGGAGCGCGAGCGCTACATCGACGTGGCCATGAACTGGGCGCTGGTGCGCTCGCTGGTGACGAACACCGACGTGCAGATGATCCTCGTGGACAAGCGCGTCCAGAAGGTCCTGTACGACTACGCGGTGGGCATCGGCGAGGACAAGGCGTGGCTCGACTCGCTGTTCAACGCGGGCTTCAACTCCGTCATCAAGCACGCGCGCCGGCACCGCGACCACTTCCACGTGCGCTTCTTCAACGCGCGCGCGCAGGAGCTGGGACGCCGGGTGGCGCCGCTGCTGGCGCTCCAGCCGGACCAGAACCTCATGATGTACAAGGTGCGCAACGGGGACACGCTGGGCGGCATCGCGATGCGGCACAACTCCAGCGTGGTGGCCATCAAGAAGGCCAACCGGATGCGCAACACGTTCCTGAGCATTGGCCGGCGGCTGGTGATTCCGCTCAAGGGGCCCTGTACGCACTGCCCGATTCCACCGCCCGTGCAGCTTCCGCCGCGCCGGATGCCCCCGCAGACGCAGGCCCCCGCTTTGGTGTCCACGACGCCCGAGGCTTCAGGCAAGCTGCCCAACCCCTGTACTCCCGCCGCGCCGGCGCCCACCCCCATGGCGGGGCCGACGGGCGCTCCGTCCGGTCTGTCGACCGCACGCTGAAAGGCCTCACGCTCCATGGCAACTCCGCACATCTCCGCCTCCCCGGGTGACTTCGCCGAAGTGGTCCTCATGCCGGGGGACCCGCTGCGCGCCCGCTACATCTCCGAGCGCTTCCTGGAAGGCGCGCGCGCCGTCACGTCGGTGCGCAACATGCTGGGCTTCACCGGCACCTTCCGGGGCAAGCGGCTGTCGGTGATGGGGCACGGCATGGGGGTGCCCTCCATCTCCATCTATGCGACGGAGCTGGTGCAGACCTACGGCGCGCGCGTGCTCATCCGCGTGGGCAGCTGCGGGGCGCTGCGCACGGACGTGAAGCTGCGCGACGTCATCGTGGCGCTGGCCGCGGGCACCGACTCCAACGTGAACCGCATGCGGGCGATGGGGCACGACTTCCCGGCGGTGGCGGACTTCACGCTGGCCCGGCGCGCGGTGGAGGCGGCGGAGAAGCTCCGCAAGCCCGTGCGCGTGGGCTCGGTGTTCACGTCCGATTTGTTCTACCACCCGCAGGAGCAGCTCAACGCCACGCTGGCGCGCATGGGCATCCTGGCGGTGGAGATGGAGATCGCCGGGCTCTATGGCGTGGCGGCGCAGTACGGCGCGCGGGCGCTGGGTCTGCTCACGGTGTCGGACCACATCCTCACGGGCGAGCACCTGTCCCCGGAGGACCGGCAGACGACGTTCGACGAGATGATCGAGGTGGCGCTCGACGTCGCCGTCTCCGAGGCGTAGGGACGCGTCCATGACCTTCACTCCCCGCCGGGGGCCGGGCTCGCCGCTGGCGCGCAAGGCGGCCCAGCGCACCCCGGGCCACCACTACAACGCGAGCTTCCTGCCCGCGGCGGACCGCGCGGAGATCCTCGCGTGGCTGGGCACGCTGCATCCCCTGTGGGAGGAGCGCTATTCGAAGCACTTCCCCCCGCCGGAGGGACAGGCGCAGCGGCGGCTGCTGCGGCCGGTGTACTGGCTGGGCAACTGGCAGTTCGCGTGCCTGGACTACTACCGGCCGCCCAAGGGCGTGAAGGACCGCTGTGTGAAGGCGGAGCCGTTTCCGGCGGTGCTGGAGCGGCAGATTGCGAAGGTGGAGGCGCTGGCGCGGCGGATGTTCCGGGGCCCGGACATGCCGCAGGGCTGGCACCTCAACACCTGCCTGGTGAACTTCTACGGCAGCCGGTTGGAGGACGGGCGCTGGGTGGACGTGGCGCGCGTGGGCGAGCACAAGGACTTCGAGCCGGGCCCGGTGGCGTCGCTGTCGCTGGGCGAGCGCGCACTCATCCAGTTCGTCACGTCGTCGCGGCCCGGTGAGCGCGACGCGGTGGTGCTGGAGCAGTGGTTGGATGACGGTTCGCTGCAGCTCTTCGGCGGCGCGCAGTGGAAGGAGCAGACGTTCCACCGGGTGCAGCGGGTGGACACGCGCGCCGGGCACGTGATGCCGCCGGAGCTGCCGGACTTCCGCACGCGGCGCATCAACCTGACGTTCCGCTACGTGCCGGACGCGCACGTGACGCCGTTCGCGGCGCTGAGCGCGGAGGCCCGTGAGGACGTGCGGCCGTACATGGCGACGCTCGCGAAGGGCAGCCGCTTCTTCCGCGAGGAGCTGGCGAAGGAGCCCGTGACGCAGGCGGAGTAGGGCAGGGCGCGGACGTTAGAGGTCCGCGCCTGCCTTCACGAGGCGCTGACCGCGCGGCCGGAGGAGAGGCTCGGACGTTGGCGGTCCGAGCCCTCGGTTCAAGACGAGGACGACGAGCCCGTCTCAGGACCCCGGTTGGACGAAGCGGACGCGGGTGAACGGCCCACGTAGCTGACCTGCGGCGAGGCTCCTCGCGCGGGACGTCCCGTGCCGCGCTCCTGGGGCTGACGGGGCATCCGAGCCGGGTTGCCACGTGCTTCCCGCGCGTTGGCGTCGGGTCCGCGGTCGTTCGGGTGCTGCGCGGCTTCCTGTCGGGGCTCCGCATTCATCGCGGGGGCTTCGCCGCTGCGGGAGCGCTGCCGACGGTTGTCCGGGTTCTGGGCCCGGCCCTCCGCGCTAGGGACATCCTTCGACGGTGGCGAGAAGGACGCGTTGTCGCCCCCCGTGTTCGGAGGACGCTGACCCCTGGGGGGACGGCCGTTCGAGCGGGGTTCGCCGTTCTGCTGCTGCGGACGCCCGTTCATGCGCGCTTCGCCATGCTGAGAAGGCTGGCCGTCCGTCCGGAATCCATTGTCGCCGTGGGACCGACCGTTCGCGCGCGCTTCATCCCGCGCCTGCGACGGCGCTCCATTCATGCGCGGCTCGCCGTTCTGCTGGGAGCCGTTCATGCGCGCGTCACCGTTCTGGGCCCGGCCGTTCATGCGCGGCTCGCCGTTCTGCTGAGCGCCATTCGCACGTGCTTCGCCGTTTTGAGGGCGGCCGTTCATGCGTGGCTCGCCGCGTTGCTGGGAGCCGTTCGCACGTGCTTCACCACCGTTCTGGGACCGGTCGCTCATGCGTGGCTCGCCGTTCTGCTGAGAGCCGTTCATGCGCGCTTCGCCGTTCTGAGACCGGCCGTTCATGCGTGGCTCGCCGTTCTGCTGAGAGCCATTCGCACGCGCTTCACCATTCTGCTGCGGCCGGCCGTGCGTGCGCGGCTCGCCGTTCTGCTGAGAGCCGTTCATGCGCGCTTCGCCGTGCTGCTGGGCGCCATTCGTACGCGCTTCGCCGTTTTGAGACCGGCCATTCATGCGCGGCTCGCCGTTCTGCTGCGGCCGGCCGTTCATGCGTGCTTCACCGTTCTGCTGGGAGCCGTTCGCGCGCGGCTCGCCGTTCTGCTGCGGCCGGCCATTCATACGCGGCTCGCCCTGCTGCGAAGGGGCGCCGTTCGCGCGCGCATCCCCGTGCGGCTGCGACGGGGCGCCATTCACGCGCTGATCACCGTTCGGCTGCCGGGGCGGACGTCCATCGCGGCGCGGCTCGTTCGGGCCGCCTCGCGGGTTGTCATTGCGCGGCCCGCCGCCCTGCTGCTGGGGACGGCCATTCGTGCGTGCATCGCCCGCCGCCGCCGGCGCCGCCTGAACCACCGGGGCTCCACCGCGCGGTCCACCCTGCTGCGGACGTCCGTTGTTCCCACCGGGCCGGTTGTTGCCACCCTGCTGCGGCCCCGCATTCCCACCGGGCCGGGGCGCATTGCCCGTGCGCGGAGGCGGCTTGCCTCCAAAGCCTCCACGCCGACGCCCATCGCGCGGGCTCGACGTGACGACCGGCCGTCCGCGCTCGCCGCCTCCCTGTCGCAACACCAGGGCTTCCAGCGCTCGCAGCTCCGCTTCCTCCGCGCTCACGCCCTCTTCCAGCTCCACCGGGGCCGCCTCCGGCGCCGGGGCTGCTCGGAAGTCACCGCGTCCCTCCTGCCCGAAGCGCTCCGCCCGGGGACCCGGCCGGCCCTGCGCCCCGTTGCGGCGCGGCGCCTCCTTGAAGTTGCCCGACGGCGTGTACTCCGGCGTCAGGTCGCGGCGCACATACGCGTTCCAGATTTCGCCCGTGTCGCCCGCACGGCTCGCCAACCGGGGCGAGATGCCCGTGAGGAACTCCCGCACGTTGTCCAGGTCGCGGCGGAAGTAGAACTCCGCCTGGCTGTTGCGCGCCGCCGCCACCGTCTGCGGAAAGTCGATGAGCGTCGGCCCCATCCCACTCATCAGGATGTTGTAGGGCGACAGGTCTCCATGGATGAGGTCCGCGCACAAGGTGCGAATCACCTGACCCCGTAGGTCCAGGTAGCAGGCCTCGGCATCCTCGGGCGTGAGGGGCGGTGCTTCCACCAGACGGGGGGCCGGCTGGCCCTGCTCATCCAGCACCAGCTCCATCAGGAGGATGCCTTCGTAGAAGAGCACCGGCGTGGGGACGCGCACACCCTGGGCGTGCAGCTTGTAGAGCGAGTCCGCCTCGGCGTTCTTCCACGCCTCTTCCGCGGCGGCCTGCCCGAAGCGGCTGCCCTTCTCCATGGCGCGGCGGGTGCGCGAGTTGCGCACCTCGCGGCCTTCCTTGTAGCCGGAGTTGTTGCGGAAGTTGCGCTCGTGGCGCTCCTTGTACAGCTTCGCGGCGACCACCTGGCCGGCGTGCTGGACAAGCCATACCTCTGCCTCCTTGCCCGTCTTCAGCTGGCCGATGACGGCGTCAATGATGCCGTCGGCGAGGAGGGTCTCGAGGGAGTCATTCATTCTTAGGCAAAAGGCCGGAACGGCACGGGGCGGGGAGCTTCAGTCGTAGCGCACACCGGCGGCCCCTGCTCGCCATGATGCACGTTGGAGATGAGAACACCGGGCAGGCCCTGATTTCCATCGCCGTTGCGCTGAACGCCATCCAGGAAACCCACGTACCGCTTGCTAGCAGCTTGGGAAGCAGGGGGCCAGGGGTGGGACCTTGCCTGTATCCTGTTCGCCTTCCGCCCCTGCCCCGGGACCGGCTTGACGCCGGCCGGGGTCCAAGAAGCCCTCGGGAAGGAGACGTCCGCCCATGAAGGTCCTGCTGTTGTGGGGTGTCCTGTTGGCCTCGCTGTGCGCGCACGCCGAGGACCGTGTCGAAGGGGCCCGGAAGCATCAGACGGCCGCGCTCATCCAGTCGTTCCGGGACGCGGGGCTGTCCTGGCCGCCGGAGGAGCTCTACCTGCGGGCCTTCAAGGTCGAGCGCGAGCTGGAGGTCTGGGCCGGCCCCCGGGGCAAGCCGCTGGTGAAGGTGCGCACGTTCCCCATCTGCGCGGCGTCCGGCGACGTGGGCCCCAAGCGCGCCCAGGGGGACGAACAGGTTCCGGAGGGCTTCTACACGGTGGACCTCTTCAACCCGAAGAGCGCCTACCACCTGTCGCTGCGCGTGAGCTATCCGAACGCGCTCGACCGGAAGCTGGGCGCCGCGAAGCCCGGGGGGGACATCTACATCCACGGCAACTGCGTGAGCATCGGCTGTCTGGCCATCGAGGACGGGCCCATCGAGGCGCTGTACGTGCTGGTGACGGAGGCCCGGGCCCGCATGGGACGCGACGTGCCGGTGCACATCTTCCCACGTCGGCTGGACGCGGCGGGGCTCGCGGCGCTGGAGGCGCTGGCCGGCGTCACCGACGCGCGGCGGGCCTTCTGGCGGGGCCTGGAGCCCGGCTACCGGCTCTTCGAGGAGCAGCGGCGCCCCCCTCGCGTGAAGGTGGACACGCGCGCGACGGCCTACGTCGTGACCCCGGCGCCGCCGGCCCGGTAGTCCGCAAGCTGTTACAAATGGCGATCCGTCGGTGCCGCCGTTAACCGACTTCGGGGGGTGGGTCGCGCATGAAGTCGTCCGTCACGTTGCAAGAGCCCGTGGTTTCCGGTGGCGCGCGAGCGCTCGTGTCCCTCACGGCGACGGAGCTGGCCGCCGCCCTTCGCGAGCGCCGCGTCAGCGCCGTGGAGGTGCTGGACGCCTTCCTGTCCCGGGCCCGTGCGCACAACCCCGCGATCAACGCCGTGGTGACGTGGGACGAGGCGCGGGCCCGGGAACGCGCGCGGCAGGCGGACGCCGCGCTCGCGAAGGGGGAGCTGTGGGGGCCGCTGCACGGCGTGCCCTTCACCGTGAAGGACACCTTCAGCACCCAGGGCCTGCGCACGACGTCGGGCCATCCGCTCCTGGCGGAGTACGTGCCCACCGAGGACGCCACCGTGGTGGCCCGGCTCAAGGCCGCGGGCGGCATCCTCTTTGGCAAGACGAACCTGCCGCCGTTCGCCGCGGACTTCCAGACGCACGGGCCGCTGCTGGGCCGCACCAACAACCCGCACGCGCTGGAGCGCACGCCGGGAGGTTCCAGCGGTGGGGCCTCGGCGTCGGTCGCGGCGGGCCTCACCCCGTTCGACGTGGGCAGTGACATCGGCGGCTCCGTGCGGTTGCCGGCGCACTTCTGCGGCATCGTCAGCATCAAGCCCACGGAGAACCGCGTCTCCAACGCGGGCCACATCCCGGACATGCCCAACGGTCCGCGCCACGTGCGCCACATGGCGTGCTCCGGTCCTTTGGCGCGCTCGGTGGCGGACCTGCGGCTCATCCTGTCCATCATCGAAGGCGCGGACCTTCGCAACCCGGAGGTGCCGCCTGTCGCGCCGCTGGGGGCCGCGAAGCCCCGGGCCCTGAAGGGACTGCGGCTGGCGTGGGCGGACACGCTGGGGCCGTTTCGCGCCGACCGTGAGACGCGCGAACTCTTCCATCGCTTCACCGCCGCCGCCCGCGCGGAAGGCGTCGTCGTGGAGGAGACCGTGCCCGCGTCGCAGGACTTCGCGGACCTGCTGGACGTGTGGGGGCTGATGGAGGGCGGACTGGTGGGCGTGCCGTTGCCACCGGACGCGCGCGAGGCCTTCCGGGGGCAGTTCCTGTCGCTCCCGAACGACCTGCTGGCGAAGTCCATCGTGAAGGGCACGCACCTGGACCTGACCGGCATGGGAGAGACGCTGAGCCGCCGCGACGGGCACATCGCCACGTTGGAGCGGTTCCTGTCCGGTTGGGATGCGTGGATGGTGCCGGTGTCGATGACCGCCGCCATCGCGCACGCGCCGTTCGGACACCCGGTGGACGTGGACGGCGTCCCGGGCAGCTACCTGGAGGTGCTGGGCGGGTTCACCAGCCTGTTCAACGCCACGGGGAGTCCCGTGGTGGTGATTCCCCTGGGGCGTACGGCGTCGGGGCTTCCGGTGGGCGCGCAGCTGGTGGGGCGGCGGTGGGCGGACGGGGCGCTGCCT
>NZ_RAWI01000241.1 GCF_003612125.1 Corallococcus praedator | reverse complement strand
GCCGTGGGACGGCGGGGCAGCGGGGTGGGTTCCGCGCCTCGCAGCAGTTCCGTCCAGAAGCGGCGGGACTCGGGGCTCGCGACCACGCGGCGCTCCTCCGCCACGAAGTCCCGGTAGCGCGACGCCACCGCCGGCAACCACAGCTCCTCGCCGGCCAGACGGGCGCGGTAGCGGGTGACGATCTCCTCCAGCATCGCCCCGTCGCTCCACCCGTCCAGCACCACGTGGTGCTCCACCACGGAGAGTTGGAAGGACTCCGCGCCGCGCAGGTGCACGGTGAACGCGAGCAGCGGCGGAGAGGCGGGATCGAAGCGGCGGAACTTCTCCCGGTCCATCCACGCCTGGAGCGTCGCGCGCACGGCGTCCGCGTCCAGGCCGCTCCAGTCCCCCTCGACGTGGAGGGGCACCGACACCTCCGGATGCACCAGTTGGAGCGGCTCCGAATACGAGGACAAGTCGAACGAGCTGCGCAGCGCCGGGTGCCGGCGGAACGTGTCCGTCAGCGCACCCCGCAGGGCCGCCTCGTCGAAGCGGGCGCCCACGTGGAGGCTCGTCACCACGCGGTAAACGGACGTCGAGTCGTCGAACTCGGCATGGAAGAGCATGCCGGCCTGCATCGCGCTCAGCGGGTAGGCGTCCTCCAGGCCCGCGGGCAGTCGCGCCCGGTCTGTGTCGCGCAGCAGGGCGAAGGGGCCGGCGTGCTCGCGCCGGTGGCCGGTGCCATCCAGCGGGTGCAAGTGCCTGGCCAGATCGCGCAGGGTGGGATGGCGGAACAGGTCCTGGACGTGGAACGTCAGGCCCTGCTTCTCCAGCGCCGCGCGCACGCGGATGCTGAGCATGGAGTCGCCGCCCAGCGCGAAGAACGAATCATCCAGGCCCAGGTGCTCGCGCCCCAGCACCTGCTTCCAGACGGCGTGCAGGCTCACCTCGTGCGGCGTGGAGGGCGCCTCCGCGGGGCCGGTGGACTCCAGCGTGGGGGCGGGCAGGGCGCGCCGGTCGACCTTGCCGTTGGACGACAGGGGCAGGGCGTCCAGCACCAGCAGGTGCGCGGGCACCATGTACTCGGGCAGCCGCTGGGCGGCGTACTCCGTCAGCTCGCGCGGCGTGGGCGCGGGGAGGCCCGGCTTCGCCACCACGTACGCCACGAGCCGGCGATCCGCGCGAGTGCGCTCCCAAGGCGTGACCACCGCCTTCTCCAGCGCGGGGTGCGCGAGCAGCACGGATTCAATCTCTCCCAGTTCGATGCGGAAGCCGCGCAGCTTCACCTGATGATCCAGCCGGCCCAGGAACTCGATGGCGCCGTCCGGACGGTGGCGGGCCAGGTCGCCGGTCCGGTACATCCGGGCCCCGGACCGCTGGGAGAAGGGGTCGGGGATGAAGCGCTCGCGCGTGAGGTCCGGGCGGTTGACGTAGCCCAGCGCCACCTGGACGCCGCCGATGTGCAGCTCCCCCGGCACGCCGGGCGGGGTGGGCTGTCCCGTGCGGTCGAGCAGGTAGATGGCCGTGTTGTCCACCGGCCGCCCGATGGGGATGGGCCCCGACGCGTCCTCCGGGGCGCACGCCCAGGCCGTCACGTCGATGGAGGCCTCGGTGGGGCCGTAGAGGTTGTGCAGGCCGATGCCGTGGGCCTCGCGCGGGAAGGTGTCGAAGAAGGCGCGCACCGTCTCCGGGCGCAGCGCTTCGCCGCTGCACATCACCCGGCGCAGGCCCGTGGCGGTGGCGGCCTCGGGTTCCGCGAGGAACAGGTCCAGCATGGGCGGGACGAAGTGCAGGGTGGTGACGGCCTCGTCGCGGATCGTCCTCGCCAGGTAGCGCGGATCCTTGTGGCCCCCGGGCGCGGCGAGGAACAGCCGGCTGCCGACGAGCAGCGGCCAGAAGAACTCCCACACCGACACATCGAAGGTGAACGGCGTCTTCTGCAACACCGTGTCGTCCGGACCCAGGCCGTAGGTGTCCTGCATCCACAGCAGCCGGTTGACGACGCCCCGGTGCGGCACCGCGACGCCCTTGGGCCGCCCGGTGGAGCCGGACGTGTAGATGACGTACGCCGCGTCCTCCGGGCCCGCGGTCCGGGGCCGCGGGGTGGACACCTGCGGCAGCGTGGGCAGCAGCGTGTCCAGGGCCAGCGCCTCCACGCCCAGGCCCTCCAGTCGCGAGGCCAGCGAGGCGCGCGTGAGGACGGTGCGCAGGCCCGCGTCCGCCACCTGGAACTCCAGCCGGGCGCGGGGCAGCTCCGGATCCAACGGCAGATAGGCCGCGCCCGCCTTGAGGATGGCCAGCAGGCCCACCACCAGCTCCAGCGAGCGCTCCTCGAACACGCCCACGTGCTGGCCCGCCCGGACGCCGCGCTCACGCAGGTGCGCCGCCAGCCGGTCCGCCCGCGCCCCCAGCTCCCGGTACGTCAGCGCCCCGCCCGCGACGGCGGCGGCGATGGCGTCGGGGGTGCGGCGGATCTGCGCGTCGATGAGCTCGTGCAGGGTCCCGGACAGGTCATGGGGCCGCGAGGTGGCGTTGAGCCCCTCCAGCAGGTGCTGGCGCTCGCCGTCCAGGAGCAGCTCCAGCCGGTCCACGGGCAGCTCCGGCTCCGCCCGGGTGAAGCGCTCCAGGAAGGACAGGAAGCGGCGCTGGTGCCCCGCGATGTCGTCCGCGCTGTACAGGTCCGGGTTCGCGTCCAGGTAGAGCTGGAGGTCGGAGCCATCCGAGCGCCCGTAGAACCCAAGCAGCAGGTCCTTCACCGGCCCGGAGGACAGGTAGTGCGCGGTGGTGGGGTGCTCGCCGAAGCGCACCGCGTGGTCGAAGGAGACGACGTTGACCACCGGCCCGTTCGCGCTGCCCTCATGGCCCTTCAGGCGCAGGGCATGCTGCAACTCCTCGCCCCGGTGCCGCTGGTGCACGAGCAGCCGTCCCACCTGCGAGGACACCTGCTTCACCAGCGACTGGAGGCTGGAGCCCGGGGGCACCGTCAGGCGCAGGGGCAACTCGTTGGCCAGCATGCACGGCGTGGCGCGCGAGGCGGGCGTCAGGCGGCTGGAGACGGGCAGGGCGAGCACCACGTCCTCCGCGCCCGTCATCCGATGCAGATAGGCCGCCGTCGCCGCGATGACGATGACCGACCAGCGCGTCTGTTCCCGCCGGGCCGCCGAGCGCAGCGACTCCAGGGCCTCCGGGGACAGGTGCGTGGTCCGGCGCAGCAGCCCCCGCGAGGCCAGGGTCGCGGGCGTCGCCGTCAGGCGGGCCGGCTCCGGCGGGGAGGCGAACGCTTCGCGCCAGTAGCCCGCGTCGCGTCCTGCCTGCGGCGAAGCGGCGTACGCGGCGTCCTCCTCCAGGAGCGTGGCCAGCGGGGCGAACACAGGCAGCTCCGCCTCCGGCTGCCCCACGAGCGCGGAGTAGCGCTGGGCCACCCGGCGCCAGTAGAGCGTCTGGCCGAAACCGTCCATCAGGATGTGGTGGTAGCGGACGTAGAAGAAGGACCGCTCCGGGCCCGCCTGGAACAGCGCGTGGTGGAAGAGGGGCCCCTTTCGCAGGTCCACCGGACGCGACAGGTCGGATCGCATCCACGACTCGGCGGCCTGTCGCGGGTCGGCGTCGCCGCTCACGTCCACCACGTCCACGGCCACGTTCTCAAGGGAGACCGGCACCTGCCAGGGGCCGTCCGCGTCCTCGATGAAACAAACCCGTAGGGTTTCGCTTTCCCAGACAGTCTCACGGACCGCCTGCATCAGAAGCGATACATCCACCGGTCCGTGGATCTCAAGGTGGGCGCCACAGTTGTAGCGGGGATTGGTGGGATCCAGCTGCTGGGCAACCCAGACACCGCGCTGAGCGGCGGTCAAAGGCCAGCGAGACACAGCCGTGTCCGTCCCTCTCATCCGAGCATCCCCCAATCCGGAACAACGCCCGTGAAGACGTCATCCGCAAGGACTTCCCCAAAAGCATTCCCCGGCCGGACAGTTACGTTTGAAGCCTTGCTTGGTCAAGACAAAACAGATCAGGCCGGATAGGCACAATCTCGTGACCGAAATGGTTACATGGAATAAATTGTAATAATTGCGTACGGAATATTCGACGCATGCGACGTAGCAGTGCCTTTTCGCGCCGGATTTCGTTGGGGCTCGGGGGGCCGGGGCTGGCGTGGTCGCCCGTGTGGCGTGGGCGCGCTATCGTGAGAGGCATGCTCCTGCCCGTCCTCACCGGTGTCTGGCTGTCGCTGTCCGGTGCGCTGGGCACGGAGCTGCGGCGGGACGGCTACAGCTTCCGACCGCCGGATACGTTCCGGATGACGCGCTGGGAGCGCTACGCCGGCTCACACGCGGGCGCGGTGTCGGAGGACGCGGCGCGCACGCGCGGGCTGTCCGCGGCGCTGGCGGATGGAGAAGGCCCGGACGCGGCCACGTTCCTCATCGCGGTGGTGGACGGAGGCTTCTCCGCCAGCCCCTCGGAGCGCGATGCGTTCTCCACCGCCGTGGTCCAGCACTTCCAGCGGGAATTGGGCGTGGCGCTGACGCCGGAGCGGGTGGACCGGGTGGGCGGGCCGGTGCCCCGGGTGGAGGTGCTGGGCACGCTGCGCGAGGCCGGGCAGGTGCGCACGGTGCTGGTGACGGGGCTCGCGTCGGAGGGGCGCCACGCCGTCGTCACGGTCAGCGCGCCCGCCGCCCGCTGGGATGCCATGGCCCCCCGGGTGCGCGCCTCGCTGGAGACCTTCCGGATGGACGCCCCGGTGACGGGCGTCATCTCCAAGCGGCTCGCCGGGGCGCTGGCGGGCGCCCTGGCCGGGGCGCTGCTCGTCTCCTATGCGGCCTGGCGGCGCCGGCGGCAGGGGGAGGGGCCCGCTTCCACGTAGGCGGTGCGACGCATCCCCGGTGCGGCTCGCGCTGGGATACGGTGCCGCGCCCATGTTCTCCCTCCTCCTTGTCGCCGTGCTCGCGCAGGGGCCCCTGACGCCCCCCAGCCCGCCGACCGTCCCGGTACCGATACCGGATGCCGGCGTCGTGGACGCGGTGGTGCCGCCGCTCCCGGTGGCCTCGCTGCCGCCCGCCACCCATGACTTGTTCCGCCGCATCCAGGGCCGCGTCGCGCAGGTGCGCATCATCGAGCGCCGCTCCGGCACCAAGTCCTCCATCGGCTCCGCGTTCTTCGTGAGCGAGAAGGGCCACGCCCTCACGAACTACCACGTGGTCTCCGACGTGGTGCTCCACCCGGAGGACTACACCGCGGAGCTGGACCGGGGCGACGCGACGGTGCCGGTGCGCCTGCTCTCCGTGGACGTGGCCAGCGACCTCGCGGTCATCCAGGTGGAGGCCCCTGTCGCGGACTTCTTCCGGCTGGAGGATCGCGAACCGCCGCAGGGCACGCGCCTGTTCGCCATGGGCAACCCGCGCGACCTGGGCACCACCATCGTGGAGGGCACCTACAACGGGCTGGTGCGCGACGCCCTCTACGAGCGCGTGCACTTCTCCGGCGCCATCAACCCCGGCATGAGCGGCGGGCCCACGCTGAGCGGCGAGGGCGGCGTGGTGGGCGTCAACGTGGCCACCATGGGCAACCAGGTGGGCTTCCTGGTGCCGGTGGCGCGGGCGCGGCAGTTGTTGGATCGCACCCTGGAGCTGCCGGCCCCGCCGGACGCCGCCGCGCTGCTGGCGTCCGTGCGCGAGCAGTTGCTGGCCAACCAGCAGCGCATCACCGACCGGCTGATGGCCACGGAGCTGCCCAAGCAGACGCTGGGCGAGTACCGCGTCCCGGGCCGCTGGAGTCCCTTCCTCAAGTGCTGGGGCGACACGCCGCATGATCCGGAGACGCCCTACACCGTGACGAGCTACCAGTGCTCCTCCGAGGAGGACATCTTCCTGTCCTCCAGCCACCGCACGGGCGTCGTGTCCTACCTGCACCAGCACGTCACGAGCCAGAAGCTGGGCGCGATGCGCTTCTCCGCGCTCTACAGCACGCTCTTCTCCCAGGATCCGGATCCGGTGTCCGCCACGCGCGAGGACGTCACCAACTTCCGCTGCACGTCGGAGTTCGTGGACGTGAAGGGCCTCACGGTGCGTGCCGCCCTCTGCCTGCGCGCCTACCGCCGCTTCCCGGGCCTCTATGATCTGGTGCTGCGCGGGGCCACGCTGAACGCCTCCACGCACGGGGTGGACACCAGCCTCACGCTGGGCGGCTTCTCCGCGGAGAACGCGCGCAAGCTGGCGCGCCGCTACCTGGAGGGGCTGTCGTGGACGAAGTGATCTTCCTGGAGGTGTTGGAAGGCGACGCCGTCCAGGCCCGCCACCGGCTGGAGAAGTGGCCCGTGACGGTGGGGCGCGGCTACGGCAACGACGTCATCCTGGACGACCCCAAGGTCTCCGCCGAGCACCTGCGCCTGGAGCGGCGCGAGGACGGCGCGGTGGTGCTGCGCGACGTGGGCAGCGTGAACGGCACCTTCAGCGTGACGCCCTGGGCTCGCATCCAGGAGCTGGTGCTCACGTCGGACGTGCGCGTGTCCGTGGGGGACACGGTGTTGCGCTTCCGTCCGCGTGGCTTCGCGGTGGAGGACACCGTCGTCAACGAGGCCCCGGCTGACGCGCGCGAGCGCCTCTTCGAGCGCCCCCGGGCCTTCGCGCTGACGATGCAGGCGCTGGTCGCCACGTCCTTCATCTCCGAGCGGCTGACCCAGTTCCAGAAGACGGACTGGGGGGACCTGCTGCTCTCCAGCGTGCTGCCCCTGGGCCTGACGCTGCTGTGGGCGGGGGGCTGGTCGCTGGCCAGCCGCATCGCGCGCCGGAGCTTCTACTTCCGGGCGCACGCCACCATCGGCGGGATGGTGCTGATGGGCTTCGCGCTGGCGCCGCCGCTGTTCGCGCTCTTGAGCTTCAGCTTCTCGCTGGGCGCGTGGCTGGGCTTCGTGCGGACGCTGGCCGTCCTGGCCCTGGTGGGGTGGGGGCTGTACTGGCACCTGCGCTACGTGACGCGGTGGAGCGGCAAGCGCGTGGCGCGCGGGCTCGCGATCGCGTCGGTGGGCGTGCTGGTGCTGTCCAACGTGCCGAAGCTGCTGGGCAACGAGGACTTCAGCGACGCGCTGGAGTTCCCCCGCTCACTGCTGCCGCCCTCGCTGCGGCTGGCCCCTGCGCACTCGATGGATTCGTTCTTCGAGGAGCTGGCGCCGCTGGAGAAGAAGGTGGACACGCTCGCGAAGGAAGACTGAACGGGCGCGGCCACCTTCTTCGTGCAGGGCGCCCCTACATCCCGCGCACCTCGTGGGGCTTGTAGGGGGCCTCCAGCGCCTTGATCTCCTCGGGCGCGAGCTTGAGGGTCACCGCCTTCACCGCGTCCTCCAGGTGCTCCGGCTTCGTCGCGCCGATGATGGGCGCGGTGACGACGGGCTTGGACAACAGCCACGCCAGGGCCACCTGCGCGGGCGGGGCCTTGCGCGCCTCGGCCACCTTCTTCACCGCCTCCACCACGTCCCAGTCCCCGGCCTGGTTGTAGAGCACCGGTGACAGCGTGTCGGAGCCCGCGCGCGTCGTGGCCTCGCGGTCATCCAGCGACTTGCGCGAACCGGTGAGCAGCCCCCGGGCCAGCGGCGACCAGGGGATGACGCCAATGCCCTCCGCCTCGCACAGGGGGAGCATCTCCCGCTCCTCCTCGCGGTACACGAGGTTGTAGTGGTCCTGCATGGACACGAACTTCGCCCAGCCGTTGCGCTCGGAGACCCCCAGCGCGCGCGCGAACTGCCACGCGTACGACGAACTGGCGCCCAGGTAGCGCACCTTGCCCTGGCGCACGAGCTGATCCAGCGCGGACAGCGTCTCCTCGATGGGCGTGTTCGGATCCATCCGGTGGATTTGATACAGGTCGATGGTCTCCACCCCCAGCCGCTTGAGGCTCGCCTCGCATGCCTGGGTGATGTTCTTGCGCGACAGGCCGCGCTCGTTCTGCCCGCTGCCGGTGGGGAAGTAGACCTTCGTCGCCAGCACCACTTCATCCATCTTCGCGTAGCGGCGCAGCGCGCGGCCCGTCACCTCCTCGCTGACGCCGTCCGAGTACATGTTCGCGGTGTCGAAGAAGGTGACGCCCAGCTCCACCGCGCGGCGGAAGAAGGGCTGCGCTGCTTCCTCGTCCAACACCCACGGGCGCCACTTCGGCGTGCCGTAGCTCATGCAGCCCAGGCAGATGCGGGAGACCCGCAGGCCCGTGTGACCCAGGTTGGCGTACTTCATGGTGCGCTCCCTTTGTCCGTGGTGGGTGCCCCGTGCAGGGCCCCACTTGAGTGCCAGTCCGACGTGCTGCTTGCGTATGACCCACCATGAGCGAGCGCTTCAACCTCTTGTCACCCGAAGTGAGAGCCAATCCCTATCCCACCTATGCCCGCATGCGCCGTGAGACGCCCGTGTGTCAGGTGGACCCGGGCGGGATGTGGGCGGTGTCGCGCCATGACGACGTGCTGCGCGTCCTGAAGGACCCCCAACGCTTCTCCTCCCAGGGCTTCCGCAACGTCACCAACCCGCCGTGGCTGGGGGGCAATCCCTTCGCGGACTCCATGCTGGTGATGGATCCGCCCCACCACGGCCGCCTGCGGGTGTTGGTGCAGAAGGCCTTCGGCGCGGCGGCCATGGCCCGGCTGGAGCCCCGGGTGCGGGAGCTGTGCCGGGAGGCGGTGGCGGACCTGCCCCGCGGCCGCCCGGTGGACATGATGCAGCCCTTCGCCCTGCGCATCCCGGCCGCCGTCATCAGCGAACTGCTGGGCCTGGACCCCCAGCACTCCCCGCGCCTGAAGCACTGGGCGGACCTCCTGACCGGCGGCGTCAGCACCGTCCGTCCAGAGGAGGAGGAGCGCAAGCAGCGCGCCCGCGACGCGGTGGCGGAGGTGCGCGCCTGGTTCGGGGACGTGCTGGACGCCCGGGCGCGGGAGCCCGCTGGCACCGACCTCCTCGGCGAGCTGCGACAGGCCCGCGTGGAAGGCGAGGCCCTGACGAAGGATGAGCTCATCGCCTTCATGGTGCTGCTGCTGGTGGGCGGCATCGAGACGGTGGTGCACCTCTTGGGCTCGTCGCTCGTCGTGCTGCGGGAGCACCCGGAGGTGTGGGCCCAGCTCCGGGCGGACCGCTCGCGCATCCCCGCCTTCCTGGAGGAGGTGCTGCGCTACGAGCCGCCCCTCCAGGCCGCGCCGCGCCTCACCACCGAGGACGTGGAGGTGGGCGGCGTGAAATTGCCCAAGGGCGCCTCGGTGCTGGTGCTCCTGGGCTCCGCCACGCGCGACGAAGCGCACTTCCCGGACGGCGACCGCTTCAACCTGTCCCGCCCCGGCCCCCAGAACCTGCCCTTCGGCCATGGCATCCACTTCTGCCTGGGCGCGCAGCTGGCGCGGATGGAAGGACGGCTGGCCCTGGAGGCCCTGCTGGACGCCTTCAGCCACCTGGAGTCCGGCCCGGAGCCCATGACGTGGCACCGCACGCTCCTGGTGCGTGGGCCCGCCACGTTGCCCCTCGTGCTCAACCCCGCCTGACGCAGGGCAGGGGACGTGGCCCGCAAAGACAACGGGCAGGTTCCCGAAGAAGGGAACCTGCCCGCGTCACTTCAGGACTTCGTGAGGACCGTTACGCCCGGACTTCCGCGGGAGGCGTCTCCGCGGCGGCGGCGGGCAGCGCGGCGCCCTCCTTGAACGGCGAGGTCTCCAGCGCGGCCTTGAGGACCTCATCCATGTGCGTGGCGAAGATGAACTCCAGCTCGTTCCTCGCCTGATCCGGCACGTCGATCAGGTCCTTGCGGCAACGCTCCGGCAGGATGACGCGCTTGATGCCCGCGCGGTGCGCCGCCAGGACCTTCTCCTTGATGCCACCCACCGGCAGGACCAGGCCGCGCAGCGTGGCCTCGCCCGTCATCGCCGTGTCGTGCCGCACCCGGATGCCCGTCAACAGGCTGGTGAGCGCCGTGAGGATGGTGACGCCGGCGGAAGGACCATCCTTGGGGATGGAGCCCGCGGGGAAGTGCAGGTGCAGGTCCGTCTTCTCGAGGAAGTTCGGGTTGATGCCGAGCAGCTCCGCCTTGCTGCGCAGGTAGCTCAGCGCCGTGGACGCGCTCTCCTTCATCACGTCGCCCAACTGGCCGGTGAGCGTCATGCCGCCCTTGCCCGCCATCTTGGTCGCTTCGATGAAGAGCAGATCGCCGCCCGCCGCGGTCCACGCGAGGCCCGTCGCCACACCGGGAACCTCCGTGCGCTCCGCGACCTCCGAGTAGAACATCTCGGGCCCGAGGATCTCCTTCACGCGCTCCGCGCCGATGGTCTGCTTGTCCAGCTTGCCCCCGGCCACTTCCACCGCCACCGCGCGGCAGATGTCCGCGATGCGGCGCTCCAGGTTACGCACGCCGGCTTCACGCGTGTACGAGGTCGTCAGGATGAGCAGCGCGTCATCCAGGATCTCGATGTGATCCCCCGACAGGCCGTGCTCACGCAGCTGCTTGGGCACGAGGTGGATGCGGGCGATGGCCTGCTTCTCCTCGAACGTGTAGCCCGTCAGCTCGATGATCTCCATGCGGTCGCGCAACGGACCGGGGATGGGATCCAGCTGGTTCGCCGTGGCGACGAACATGACCTTCGACAGGTCGAACGCCACATCCAGGTAGTGGTCGCTGAACGTGCTGTTCTGCTCCGGGTCCAGCACCTCCAGCAGCGCCGCGCTCGGGTCGCCGCGGAAGTCCGCGCCCAGCTTGTCGATCTCATCCAGCATCATGACCGGGTTCTTCGTCCCGGCCTTCTTCATGCTCTGGATGAAGCGGCCCGGCAGCGCGCCCACGTAGGTGCGCCGGTGGCCACGGATCTCCGCCTCGTCACGCACGCCGCCCAGCGACAGGCGCACGAACTTGCGGCCGGTGGCCTTCGCCACGCTCTGGCCCAGCGACGTCTTGCCGACGCCCGGGGGACCGACGAGGCACAGGATGGGCCCGCGCATGTCGTTCTTCAGCTTGCGCACGGCCAGGTACTCCAGGATGCGCTTCTTCACCTTCTTGATGCCGAAGTGATCCTTGTCCAGCTGCTGGCGCGCGTTCTCGATGTCGAGGTTGTCCTCGCTGATCTTCGACCACGGCAGGTCCGCGATCCAATCCAGGTAGGTGCGCGCGACCGTGTACTCGCTGGAGGCCGCCGGAATCGTCTTCAGGCGGTTGAGCTCCTTCTGGGCGACCTTCTCCACTTCGGGAGGAAGCGCGGCCTTCTTCAGGCGCTCCTGGAGCTCGTCCAGCTCCTCCTCCTCCTCGCCCATCTCGCCGAGCTCTTCCTTGATCGCCTTCAACTGCTGGCGCAGGTAGTACTCGCGCTGGGTCTTCGACATCTCGCCCTTCACGGCGGAGTCGATCTTGTTGGAGAGCTTGAGGATCTCGCGCTTGCGGTTGAGCAGCTCCAGCACGAGCTTCATGCGCGCCTTGAGGTCGACCGTCTCCAGCACGGCCTGCTTCTCCTCGATGGGCACGTCCACGTTCGCGGCGATGAGGTCCGCCAGGTGGCCCGGGTGCGTGATGCTCTCCACCAGCTCCGTGGCGGCGGCGGGCAGCTCGGGCATCAGCTCGATGACCTCGCGCGCCAGCTTCTTCAGGTTGATGCCCAGGGCCTCCACTTCGACGTTCTCGGAGGAGGTCTTGTCCTCCACGGCGTCGACGCGGGCCTTGAGGTAGGGCGCTTCCTGCACCAGCTCCATCACGCGGAAGCGCGCGAGGCCCTGGACCACGAGCGAATAGTTGTCCTCGCCCATCTTCAAGAGCTTCACGATGCGGGCGACGGTGCCCATCGTGTACAGGTCGGACGCGCCCGGATCTTCTTCCTCGGCGCGGCGCTGGGTGACGACGCCGATGACCTGATCATCGCGAACGGCGTCCTTGATCAGCGCGATCGTCTTCTGGCGGCCGACGGCCAGGGGCAGCACGCCCCCGGGGAAGAACACGCTGTTGCGCAGCGGCAGGATGGGCAGCACCTGCGGGATGTCTTCCTTGTTGATGAGCCCCGGAGGGGCCATCGCGGTGGGCATGGCGCTGGCCGCGGTGCCCTTCTTCTTCTCGTCAGACATGGAGTTCGGCCTCTTCCTTGCTTGAACCCGGTCAGCAAGCGGCCGGGCCGGTGAACCATCCGGTTGATTTCTGCGACGGATGAACCAACGTAACAACCAAACCGGACATGGCAAACGTGATGTGCGTTATTTCCGTGCCTCGTCGGCTGTACGACGCTCCTCTTTTAACGGCCCAGAAGTCTCGCGTCCGAAGGGGGGGTGGGGCATGCTTGCCCCCTCTCTGCCGCACTGGAGGCCGACGTGAAGATCCACACCTGTGCCCACCTGATGACGCTGTCCGCGCTCCTGGCGGTCGGCTGTCACTCGCCCGTTGACGACGCGGGTTCCACGGTGCCGGAGGCCTGCGAGGCAACCCCTCCCGTGGTCGCGCCGCAGAAGACGGACATCCTCTTCGTCATCGACAACTCGAGCTCCATGCTGGAGGAGCAGCAGGGCATCGCCACGGAGCTGCCTGCCTTCCTGGCCGCGTTCAAGGCGGGCAGCGGCGTGGCGCAGGAGTTCCGCGTGGGGGTCATCACCACCTCCGTGTACCAGCGGCTCACCGTGGGGGACGGGGCGGACAACATCCGCTCCTATCCGGATCAGGAGGGGCGCCTGCAGCCGGTGAAGGACGAGGCCGGGCAGCCCACCGCCGAGCGCTTCATCGACAGCTCGGATCCGCTGCTCCTGGACAAGTTCCAGCGGCTGGTGGCGCAGGGCACCCAGGGCAGCGGGCAGGAGACGCCCTTCGAGGCCGTGCGGCTGGCGGTCGACTCGCCCCTGACCCGGCAGGCCATGGAGGAAGGTGGCAACGCTGGCTTCCTGCGGGACGGCGCGCGCCTGCTGGTGGTGGTGGTGTCGGACGAGGAGGACTGCAGCTCCACGGTGCGGCCGCCGCCGGTGGCGCTGGGGCAGGATCCGGCCGTGGACGCGTGCAGCGCCCAGGCGGACAAGCTCACGTCGGTGGAGGAGTACTACCGGATCTTCCAGAACCTGCACGACGGGCGGGGCGCGTCGCGTGAGGTGCTGTGGGCGACCATCGGGCCGGTGTCGCTGACGGACAAGCGCGCGGAGGCGGTGACGGAGGTGTCGGGCGGGAAGACCTACGTGCGCAACGTCGACTGTCCGACGTCCTACGGGCCCGGCTACCGGCAGAGCGCCCTGGCGCAGGCGTTCGACTCGACGCGGGCGAACCTGGATTCCATCTGCAAGAGCAACTACCAGCAGACGCTGGTGGACATCGCGGAGCTGGCCACGGTGGCGCAGAGCGTGGACGTGGTGAACCTGCCGGATCCGCGGCTGGCGGTGGTGTACGTGACGCGCGCGGATGCCTCGGTGCAGACGTGCACGGTGGCCAACGGCGACATCCGCTACGAGCCGTCCGGCGATGATCGCTCCGCGCGCCTGTTCTTCCTGGGCCCGTGCCTGCGGCGCGTGGGCGACACGAAGGTGGAGGTGAAGGTGCTGTGCGCCGGGTAGTCGCGGGCTGATCCACGCGCCTCCCGGGCGCGTTGCGTGCGAAGGGCCTCGCGTGAAGACGCGGGGCCCTTTTTCGTTGTGGCCGGAAACAGGTGACCCGCCATGTCCGGTGCCGCGAAACGGGACGCGCGCGGATCCATTTTTTCCTCCGAGCAAGCACCCGACCCGACAGGTCGGAACGGCCATCAAACCCCTCGCGCGGGTGTCAGACGGCTTCGCATACTGGCCGGACATCCGCACCGGTTCCGGGTGCGCGTGCGAGGGAGGCGACGACATGGGCGCGGCGGTGGAACGGTCGGCGTTGGGGGTGGTGGAGGAGCTGCGCGAACGGATCCGTCAGCTCCAGGCCGCGCCCCGGCGCGCGCTCTCGGTGCTGCGCACGGGCGTGGACGCGGTGGACGCGCTCTTGCCCATGGGCGGGCTTCCGCTGGGCCACTCCGTGGAGCTGTGCGGCGAGGCGGCATCGGGGCGCACCAGCCTGGCCCTGCGCGCGGCGGCGTCCGCGCACCGGGAGCAGCGCCTGTGCGCGTGGGTGGATGGCCCCCGGGAGCTGTATCCGCCCGCGGCGTCGGCGCTGGGCGTGGACCTGGAGCGGCTGCTCGTCGTGCGGCCCCGGCTCTTCGCGCAGCGGGTGTGGTCCGCCGTGCAGCTCGCGCGCAGCGGCGCCTTCACGTGCGTGGTGGTGGACCTGACGCACGGCGTGGGCGCGGCGGGACGGCCGGAGCGGCTGTCCCTGCCGGAGGCCCGGAAGCTCGCGGACGCGGCGGCGCGGGGCGGAACGCTGGTGCTGCTGCTGACTTCCCCGGAGGCCCCGGCGGATGGGCTGGCGCGGCTGCGGCTGGAGGCCCGGGGCGTCCAGGGCTGGTCCGTGGAGCTGGAGCGCAGCCGGGGGG
>NZ_RAWI01000240.1 GCF_003612125.1 Corallococcus praedator | reverse complement strand
GTGCAGGGAGGGCTTCATGGGAGGGCTCCGATGACAGGAAGGCCCCACCCTGCCCCGGGCGGCGTCAGCCCCAGGTCGGGCGCGAGTTGACCTAGAATTGACCGGGCCTCGCGCAGGATGCGCGCACCAGGAAGAGGCGTTCCATGAGGGTGCTCGTCGTCGAGGACAACCAGGACCTGCAGGCCAACCTGGCCAGCTTCCTTGCGCCGGACTTCACGCTCGACTTCGCCTCCACGGGGCCGGAGGGCCTCTCGCTCGCGCTGGCGAATACCTACGACGCCATCGTGCTGGACCTGGCGCTGCCCGGCATGGACGGGCTGGAGGTGTGCCGCGCCCTGCGCCAGCTCGCGCCACGGTTGGTGCCCGTGTTGATGCTCACCGCGCGCGACTCGCTGGACGACAAGGAGGAAGGCTTCACCGCGGGCGCGGACGACTACCTGGTGAAGCCCTTCTCCCTGCGCGAGCTGCGCTGGCGGCTGGAGGCGCTGGGACGCCGCCCGGTGCCGCCCAGCGGACGGCGCCTCCTCTTCGGAGAGCTGGAGCTGGAGCCCGAGGGCGGATGGGCCCGGCGTGGGGAGCAGCGCGTGCGACTCAACCGCACCGAGGCGCTGCTGCTGCGGCTGTTGATGGAAGCGGCACCCTCGGCGGTGCCCGCCGCCACCCTCGCCCACCGACTGTGGGGCGACGAAGCGCCGGAAGGCAGCACCCTGCGCACCCACGTCTATGGCCTGCGCCGCACGCTGGGCGCGCTGGGGCTCGAACAGCTCATCGTCACCCGGCGCCACGAGGGCTACGCGCTGGAGGAGCCACCGCGTGGCTAGGCCTCTTCGAGTCCTCCTGCGCCGCGCGTTGCTGCTGTCCTCGGCGCTCGCGCTGCTGCTGATGGGCGGCTTCTTCACCCTCTTCAGCTACGACCTGGAGGACACGATCTTCAACCGGCTCGTCGCGGTGGAGGCCGAGCGACAGTCGGGCGGCCGCGCCGCGCCGCCCGGGCTGCCCGTGGGGATGAGCGTGCACCGGGGGCATGCGGCCCTGCCGCCCGCGCTCGCGCGCAAACTGCCCCCTTCCCTGTCGCGCGGCGAGTACGAGGTGGCCACGGACGGGGCGGGCCATTTCCACGTCGCCGTGCGTCCGGATGCACACGGGGGCGAGCCGCTCTACGTCGCCTTCCGGGTGGACACCTTCACCAGCACCACGGGCCAGCTGGGTCGCAACGCCTGGCTGCTGTTGGTGAGCGCGGCGCTGTCGCTGCTCGCGGCCTCGGGCATCGCCGTGGTCGTGGCCCGCCGCGTGAGCCGGCCCCTCGAGCAGCTTGTCGCGGCGCTCGGGGAGGACGCACCCGAGGCCGAGGAGGACCCTGGCGCGGTGCGGGAGCTGGGCACGCTCCGGGACGCGCTGCGCGAGCGTGACGCGCGCATCCAGCGCCTTCTGGAGCGCGAGCGACAGTTCAACCGCGACGTGAGCCATGAGCTGCGCACGCCGCTCGCCGTCGCGCAGGGCGCCGTGGAGCTGCTTGAGCGCGCACCACCCCAGGACACAGCGGCCTTCGCCCGCCTGCGCAGCGCGGTGCTGCAGATGGGGTTGCTCACCGAAGGCATCCTCTGGCTCGCGCGCACGCCACATCCGGGCGAGCGCTGCGAGCTGAAGGCGGTGTCGCGCGAGGTGGTGGCGCTCTACGACGGATTGCGACAGCCCGCCGTCTCGGTGGTGGTGGAAGCGGAGGGACCCGTGGAGGCACCGGTGAGCGCCGAGGTAGCGCGCGTGCTGCTCGGCAACCTGGTGAAGAACGCCTTCGGCTACACGCGCACGGGCAGCGTGCGGGTGCACGTGGCACCCGGCCTCTGGAGCATCAGCGACAGCGGCGAGGGCCTGGGCAACGTGGCGCCCGAGCACGCGGGCTTCGGTGTGGGCCTGTCGCTCGTGCAGCGGCTGGCCCAGAGACTGGGCTGGAGCGTGACCTTCACCCCGCTGCAACCGCAGGGCACCCGGGTCGAGCTGCGCTGGACCTGAGCGGCGGAGACGCGCCAGCGGGCTGGCCTCACACCGTCTTCACGGCAAGCTCCCGGGCCACTTCGATGAAGAGGCTCAGCGGCCCCGAGCGCTGTGCCCTGCTGGGGAAGTAGAGGAAGAAACCGGGCACCGTGGGCGCGTACTCCTCGAGCACACGCACGAGTCGCCCCGTGCGCAACCGCTCCTTCACCGCCGGCTCGAAGGCATACGCCAGCCCCAGGCCCTGCTCCACCATGGCCAGCGTCAGCTCGCGGTCGTTGGTGAGCACGCTGCCTCGCACCGGCACCCGCCAGTTCCTGCGCCCGCGCTCCAGCTCCCAGGCGTAGAGCCCGCCACTCGAAGGCATGCGGATGGTGAAGCACTCGTGGCGCAGCAGGTCCTCGGGACGCTGGGGCGTGCCGTGTCGCTTGAAATAGGAGGGGGCGCCCACCACGACGAAGCGGAAACCGCCGGTCAGGCGCACCTGCACCATGTCGCGCTCAAGGGCCTCGTGCAGGCGCACGCCCGCGTCGTAGCCCTCCGCCACGATGTCCACGAGTCGGTTCTCGGCGATGACCTCCACCTCTACCCGTGGGTGGCGTGCGCGGAAGGCAGGCAGGACCGGGGTGATGACGAAGGGCACCGCGACTTCCGGCACCGTCAGCCTCAGTCGCCCCACCGCCTCGCCCGGCTGCGCCGCCACCTCCGTGAGGCTCGCGAGCGCCTGGTCGAGGCCCGGCCCCGCGCCCTCCAACAGCCGCCGCCCTGCATCCGTGAGCGACATGCTGCGCGTGGTGCGGGCGAAGAGCACGACGCGCAGTTGCTTCTCGAGCTGGCGCACCGACTGGCTCACCGCCGCCGGAGAGACGCCGAGCTCGCGCGCCGCAGCGCTGAAGCTCTTCAGGCGCGCCACCACGAGGAACACCTGGAGCTGTGGGAGGAGCGTCGTCTTCATGGAGAGCGTCCTTGCGGGCCACCGATGGCGCGCTCCGAAGGCTCATGGAGCCCTGAGCGTCGGTGCCCGTTCAGCGACGGTGTCCCAGCAGCAGTCCCTCTTCAAGCGCGGCTTCAAGGCCCATCGCGAACATGACCCTACTTCCAGGGCAGGAATGGATTGAAAGGAGAGCCCGACTTGCTGGACTCACGGGGTCAGGTCAGTTCAACCCCTCACGTGAGGGTGGAAGTTTTCAGGAGCGGTGCTCGCTAGGCTTCAGTGAATCCAGGCCCGCGGCTGCCGCGGGCCTGGACCACTGGATGTCATGTGGGGGGCTTCAATGAAAGCACAGACGTCGTGCATGCAATGGGTCGTTGCTGGCGTGTGCCTGGGGCTGCTTCTGGGTGCGGGAGGCTGCGTCGGAGACGTGCCGGACGAGTCGCCTCCCCTGGAGCCAGGCTGGATCGCCCAGGAAACCCTCGCGACCAACGGACTGTCCACGAATGGGTTGTCCACGAACGGCCTGTCCACGAATGGACTGTCGACAAACGGCCTGTCCACGAATGGGCTCTCCACGAATGGGCTGGCCGCCATTTCGTTCGTGAACTGGTTCAATGGCAATGAGTCCGTCGCATACTCCGACATGGTGATGAAGTATGTCGTTGCCTGCGCCCTGCCCTCCGGCCAGACGCGCACCTGGACCAATCCCGTCACGGGCGCCAGCCATTCCTGGGCGGGCCGGCTGGGCCTGGCCACGGACTGGGCCAATGGAAGCCCCGCCACCGTGGCGGAGCAGCAGCGGCTCTCCGCCTGCCTCGCCGCGCACGTCAACAAGTTCGGCGTTTCGGTTTCCATCTCGGTGCGGGGCCGTGATTCGGCGGGAGCCGCCCTCTCCGTGACGTCCAGCGAGACCACCGCCTACACAGAGCCAGAGGCCTGCTTCTTCGGCAACCTGTTCACCGGCCAGGGGGTCTTCGCTGGCAGCGACCGCGTCCTCAAGAAGAAGGAGAGCACCGCTCGGGCCTGCGGGTTGTCCTCCAAGGTGATGGGCGAGAACACGGAGTGCCCTCCCATCGTGCACATGGGCCCATGCTCCAGCGTCTGCACCCGCGATGCGACGAACGCCTTCTGGAAGAGCTGTGTCGTCAATGGCGTGTCCTACGTGCCCATCACCACCTACCTGCGCCCCCAGGACATCTACACGTGCGGGGATGGCATCTGTCAGTTCACCGAGTCATGCGGCACGGGTAATACCTACGACAGTTGCTCCTCGGACTGTCTGGCCTGCGGCACGCACTAGGCCGGGGTGATTCCCCCGTCACGAACGCCTGCGTCGCGCCGCTCCGTGCAGTGGCAACATCGGCGCGACCCGGGTGGCCAGTGTCTCCACGAAGAGCCGGACCTTGGTCGGAAGATTCAGCCGGCTCGGGTAGACGGCGTGAACGGAACGCAACAGCGCTGGCTTGGGTCCGAAGAGGACCTTGAGCCGGCCCTCACGGACCGCGTCCTGGCAGAGGAGCGTCGGAACACATGCGATGCCGACCCCGGCGATCGCCGCATCGCACGCCACCTCCAGGTCATTCACGGTCAACACCGGATCGATTCGCGACTTCACGCCCTCGACGCTCCACGTCTCGAACGCACTGAATCCAATGCAGCGTGCGTCCCGAAGCTCGCGGGCGCTCGGCGTCCCGTACTGCGCCAGGAACCCGGGGCTCGCCACCAGGTACATGGGCCCTTCTCCGAGCTTGCGCGCCACGAGCGACGAGTCGTCGAGCGTCCCGATGTGGATCGCGACGTCCAGCCCCTCCTCGATGAGGTTGATGCGTCGATCCGCCAGCACCAGCTCGACCCTCGCCTTGGGGTAGCGGCCCAGGAACTCAGAGACGACGGGCGCCAGGTAGCGGCGTCCGTAGAGCATCGGCGAGGACACCCGCAACAGGCCGACCGGCTCCGCCTCCTGCTGCTGCGCCTCGCTGTTGGCCTCGTCGATCTGCGCGGCGATGGCGGCACAGCGGTCGTAGTAGGTCGCTCCCGCGCCCGTGACCCGCAGCCGCCGCGTCGTCCGCTCCAGGAGTCGCACCCCCAGCTGCTCCTCCAGCTTGCTGATCCGCTCGCTGACGGTCTGCTTGGTGATGCCAAGCTGTCGTGCCGCGCGGGTGAAGCTGCCTTCTCGGACAACCCTCGCGAAGAGGACCATGTCGGCGGGTGAGATCATGACCGTCAAGGCTACCCTGACAAAGAGTTCGTGCGGGGCCCCATTGTCTGGAGGCCTCGCGGATCGCAGGGTTGCCGCAGCCTGACCCATCTCCAGGAGTGCTCACATGAAGCTCTACTTCGCCCCCAGGACCCGGGCGACCCGTCACCGCTGGCTGCTCGAGGAACTCGAAGTGCCCTACGAGCTGCTGAAGCTCGACCTGTCGAAGCAGGAGAACAAAACACCGGCCTACCTGGCGCTGCACCCCTTCGGAGAAGTCCCTGTCCTGGTGGACGGGGACGTGACGCTCTTCGAGTCGTCGGCGATCTACCTCCATCTGGCCGACCGCTTTCCGGAGAAGCACCTGGCGCCGCCCCCGGGCTCGCCCGAGCGCGGCCCCTACCTCCAGTGGGTCCTCTTCGCAGAGGTGACGCTCGAGCCCGCGGTGCTGGAGCACCACCGCGATGCGCAGCTGCCCACGGAGCAGAAGACGAACCTGGCAAGGCAGCACGCCCGGCTCGACGAAGTGCTCACGGTCATCGACACCCGGCTCGGAGGCAGGGAGTTCGCCGTGGGCAACGCCTTCACCGCCGCCGACCTGACCCTGGCGTCGATCCTTCACCTGGCGCACACGCTGAGGCTGCTTGAGAAGCACCCACGGCTCATCGACTACGTCATGCGCCACACGAAGCGCCCCGCCACGAGGCGAGCCGTCGCGGGGTGAATGTGCCTGCTTGTCAGTGGCACGCACTTCCTACGCACGTTCACTTCGATTTGGCGGCGCGTTGGAAGGCTTCGCGGGCGCGTTCAATCTCCGGCCGGTGGCTTTGCGCCCAGAACGCGAGCGCGGACACCGGCTCCAGCAGCGTTCGTCCGAGCCGCGTGAGGTCGTAGTCCACTCGCGGCGGACTCGTCGGGTAGACGGTCCGCGTCACGAGCCCATCCCGCTCCAGGCCGCGCAGCGCGAGGGTCAGCATGCGCTGCGAGATGCCTTCGATGGCTCGCTTGAGGTCGCTGAAGCGCAGCGTGCCTTCGCCGAGGTTCACGATGACCATCACGCTCCACTTGTCCCCGACCAGGCTGAGGATCTCACGCGTCGCGACACAATCGTCGTCGAAGCGTTTGGTCATCTTCCCGTTCCCTAGTGACTTCAATGTGCCTCCTTCCCGGCGTCCTCGCGGTATGCGAGATACCCAAGGTCACTTTTCGTAACCAGGCACACGACGGTAACCAACAAGTCCAGAGGAACGCCATGACCCCTGCGATCGCCGGCAGCGCGACGCCGTCCAAAGCCCTTCCCGTCAGCCTGTGGGTCGTCCAGGCGCTGCTGGGACTCCTCTTCGTCGGGACCGGCCTCTGGAAGCTCCTGACCCCGGTCTCACAGCTCGCCGCGATGATCCCGTGGGCAGGACAGGTTCCGGAAGCGTTCCTGCAAGCGACGGCGGTGATCGATCTCTGCGGCGGGCTGGGCATCGTCCTGCCCTCGCTCACGCGGATCAAACCGGCATTGACCGTCCTCGCCGCGCTGGGCTGCACGGCGCTCCAGCTCAGCGCCATCGTCTTCCACGTCTCGCGTGGCGAGGCCGCGAATACCCCGTTCAACTTCCTGCTCGTCGCGCTGTCGCTCTTCGTCTTCTGGGGACGACGCTACCGGGCCCCCATCCCGCCTCGGGTTTGACGGGAAGGGGGAAGCGGATGCTACGAATGTGCATCCCGTGCGACGCCTCCTCTTCCCACTGCTCGCCCTGCTCGGCGTCCTCACCTTCGGGCTCACCGCGCTCGCCTCGGTGGCGCTCTCGCTGCTCCTGCCGCTCGCGCTGTTCGGAATAGGGGCGGCGGCGTTGGCCTCGATGCGGCCCTTGCTCGCGGCCCGCGCGATGCTCGCGGGGCTCAAGGGCATGGGCGCCTCGTGGCAGTACCTGGGCGTGTTCGCCCGCTGCGTGCTTTCGCCCCTGCGCGAGCAGGAGGAGCGGCAGCTCGCGGACAGTCCCCTGCCCGCCCTCTCGGTGCGGCTGAAGCCCGCGCAGTTCCTCGCGCTGCATCGGCTGCAACAGCAGGCGGCGACGGCGACGGGCACCGCGCCCGTGGACGCCTTCGAGCTGAGCCCGGACACCACCCTGGGCATCGCCGTGGTGCGAGCAGGCAAGCGCACGGAGCGGGTGCTCTACGTGGGACTCGGGCTGTTGCAGCAACTGTCGATGGATCAGCTCGCCGCGGCGCTCGCGCATGAACTCGGGCACGCGCGCGCGGGCCACCCGCGCATCGGACGCTGGGTGCACCACTGCATGCGGATGGTCCTCGACGCCCAGCTGCGCTTCGGCGCCTGGAACCCCGCGCGCTGGGGAAGCTGGGTGGCCTTCGAGGTGCTGTCGGCCGTGTACTACCCGTGGTCGCGGGAGCGCGAGTTCCAGGCAGACCGCATCTCCGCCCAGGTGGTGGGCGCGAACCATGCAATCGCGGCGCTGCGTGCGGTGCGGGACGGGGCGCCCGCGTACGAGCTCGCCCTGAACGAGGCGCTGCGGCGGGCGCACGCAGAACCGACGCCGCGCCTGTGCGAGGCCGCGTCGGCGCTCGCTGCCGCGCTTCCGCCAGCGGCGCGCAGACAGCTCGCGGTGAAGAACGAGGGAGACCCGCTGGAGTTGGGCGGCCTCACCCATCCGCCGACGGCGCTGCGCATCGCGGCGCTCTCGGGCCTGCCCTCCCGCCCCGTCACGGATGCGCGCCCGGCCTACGAAGCGCTCGGAGCCGCCGCGCTCGACGAGCGTCTCACGCGTCACTGGCTGCTCGCGCTTGGCGTCAGCGCGACGCGGGAGGCTGAGCCGCGCAGGCACGCTGCGATTGCGCTACCGGATCGCCCGGACCTGGCCCCCTCGCCGGAGCGCCCGGACTCGGCCCCCGAGCCCAGCGGGCTTGAGCTCGACGTGGAGCGCTCGTGGCGGAGCGAGTCGCTCCCGCACCGAGACGAGGCGGAATTCGAGCCCTTGAGCGCGGGCCGCGGCCGCACGCGCTGAGCCGCGGGTGCAGCGCCGCTCGATTCTCCACGGCCCCGCGGCCCTGGCTCGTCGTGGGATGGCGGGTGCATGAAGAGGGCGGCGGGGTTTCCACACCGCACCGGCTCACAGCCCGGACGCTACTTCCCCGTGGGCTTCGGCGCGTCCGCGGGCGGCGCCTTCGGGAAGGCGAGGTAGCCCTTCTCGGTGTACCAGGCGAGCACCTCCACCTGCAGCCGGCCCGCCTTCACCATCGGGTCCTGCTCGGCGAGCTGCCGCGCCTCCTGCTTCGTTTCCGTGCGGTAGATGCACGCGCCGCGCATGCCCACGTCGTCCTGCTCGTCGAAGGGGCCCGCGAGGACCATCTTTCCGCTCTCCCCCATGCGAGTGAGGTGCGCGAGGTGCTCCTCCTGCAGCTTCTGGAGGGCGGCGGGCTCCGTCTTGGGGGCGTTGGGCGCGCGCTTGAGCAGGACGAGGTAGTGCTTCTCGAACTCGAACTTCTTCTCGGCCGGGGCCCCGGGCTTCGTGGCCGACGCGCTCGGCGCGGCAGGGGTGGAGGACAGGGCGAGCAGCAGCAGCGCGGAGGTAAAGGTCAAGGTGCGGGCCACGCTAGGGGAGAGGTCCCCCTCGCGCCACCCGCCGGCCGTGCGGGACCTCCTTGGGGTGCGCAGCGTGCTGACGCCCTGCGTTGATGCTGCTCTTTGACGCGCGAAGCCATCGTCTGTCTTTTGACAAGGCTGTCAGGCGGGTGCTACCGGTAGCTGAAACATGAATCGGCTTTCATCTTGCCTGGGGATGCGCCGGGTCATGTGGGCGGCGGAGCCGGCCTGGAGCCGCTGCTCGACACCGCCCTGACGCTGATCCGTGAAGGGTTCGCAGGGCCTCCGCGCCCTCCCGCGCCCGAGATGCACTGAGTCCGAAGCTTTGTCCTGTCGTCGTCCCGGCGCTGTCGCCGGAAGCGAAGAGGAGCACTCACATGAAGAAGACGCTTTTGTCCGCGATGATGCTGTGCACGCTGGGGCTCTCCGGTTGCGGGGACGACACGACGGATCCGCCGGTCACCCAGCCCAAGCTGGACAGCCAGTCGAACATCCTCGCGTTCCTCGAGGGCAAGACGCTCGTGATGGAGGGGGACAACATCCCCAGCCACCCGCTGTCGCTGGACGAGGACATCAACTGGGGCTCGGCCAGCCAGTGCTTCCAGAAGGTCACCATCGGCGTGGGTGGCAACAACTTCCACGTGAACAGCGTCCCCGGCACCATTCGCGAATCCTCCGGTGTCGGCCAGCCCGGCAGCACCTGTGACCATGCCGCGGCGCAGAACGCGCTGGTGTTCGACTCCAAGGCCGTCACCCTGAGCAACATCGCGGCGGACGGGAGCTGCTTCGAGGTCCTCGTCGACTACGGCAGCTTCAAGCAGGAGGGCCGCGCGAGGTTCTCCGAGGACACGAAGAAGCTCTCCATGGAGCTGTACTTCGAGGCCAAGGCCACGGGCTGGCACTGCGCCGACGGCGCGGTGGGGGCCAAGACGGTCAGCGCTTCCGGCCAGCCCTTCACCGGCAACGCGGTGCAGGTCTACGAGATCAGCGGCTAGTCGCACGGTGACGGTGGGCGCGAGCCGCGCCCGCCGCCCGTCCCTGGGGCCAGGGTGGCGATGCTCCCTGGCCCTTTCCGGCAATCCAGCTGAACGGCCCGCATCCGGGTCCGGGTGTGCCCCGCGCGAGGGGTCGAGGTGCGTATGACGGGAGGGTGGTTGGGTGAGGCAGGCAAGGTGATGCGCCGGGGAGCGGCGATGCTCGCGCTCGGTCTGGCCGGGCTGTCGCTGCCCGCGGCGGCGCAGACCACGACGGTGCCGGGGCTCTATTACGGCGACTGGTTCGACGAGAAGGACCGCGAGGAGGATGCGAAGCCGCGCGAGTTCATCCTCATCAACTACTTCTTCACCCGGCTGTCGCTGACGAACAGCGTGGGCGACCCCGCGGGCCTCAAGGGCGTGTCGCTGGGGCCCATCGGCTCGCTGTCCGGCAGCTCCGTCCGGGTGGAGCCGGGGCGTTCCGCGTTCTACGTCGAGCAGCGCTGGATTCCCGTCCTGGAGTACAGCCCCTCCTTCGTGGACGGGCTGGCGTCCTTCCGCGCCCAGTTCGAGGTGGACTACCTCTGGGGACGCGCCGCCAATGCCTCGCAGCAGAACGAGGGCGGCGGCTTCAACGCCGACCAGGTCAACATCCAGACGAAGAACATCAACGTCGCGCTCTACCCCACGCGCAACCCCGCGCGGCTCACGCTGCTCATCGGCACGCAGCCCGTCTACGACTCCATCTTCGACCCGACGCGCACGCCGCTCAACGACATCATCCGCACGGGCTACAAGCTGGCGTTCCTGGGCAGCGACGCCACCGGCCTGACGCTCTTCAGCAACTACAAGGGGCTGTCCAAGCTGAGCCTGCTGCCGCTGGGCAGCGCGCAGGCGGACAAGGCGACGAAGGATGACCCCCGCCTGAAGTTCGTCTACCTGCTCACGGCGGACTACGCGTATCCGGTGCAGCCCGGGACGAACGTGGGCCTGTCCGCGTGGTACCTGCGCGACGACACCAAGGGCGACGCGTATGCCTTCGAGGGCATCGTGAAGAGCGGTCCGTCCTCGTCGGGGCTCAGCCCGTTCGTGGGCACGCCGCGCTTCAACATCGAGCGGCCCACCGGCAACGTCTTCTGGCTGGGCGCCAACTTCCACCACAACATCGACTTCCGCACCGGTCGGCTCGGGGCCTCCGGCTTCGTCATGTACAACGGCGGCAGCTACACGAGCGACCGCGCGGACACCACGTTCAACAAGAAGGTCGACATCTCCGGCCTGTCCGCCAACCTGGAGGTGCTCTACCAGTGGGGCCGTGGGCCGTCGGACCTGGTGACGCTGGAGGGGATGTTCACCACCGGCGACAGCAACCTGGATGACGACCGCTACACCGGCGCCTTCACCCTCAACCAGTACGGCCTGCCGGGCTCCGTGTGGTTCGACCACAAGATGCTGCTGCTGTTCCCCTTCACCAGCACCGTGAACAACTACACGGGCGCGGTGACGGACATCTCCAACCAGGGCTACGGCCTGCGCACCGGCATCGCGAGCGCGGCGTGGGACATCGTTCCCAACAAGCTCAACCTCAAGCTGGCCACGGGGCTTGCCAACGCGGGGGCCACGCCGCCGCGCTGGGATCCGGCCGTGCGGCGGGGACGCTTCATTGGCGCCGAGGTGAACGCGGAGGTGCGCTACACCATCCGCTACCTCATGACGGTGGGCGTGCACGCCGGCTACCTGTTCCGCGGCAGCTTCTACGACGGTTCCACGACGGTGAAGGGCAACCCCTTCGCCGCCTTCACCACCTTCACCTGGTACGCGTTCTGACCATGAGCACCTCCCGCGCCCTCAAGGCCCTGCTGCTCGCGGCGGGGCTCGCCTCCTCCTCCGGCTGCGTTCGTTCCTATGCGAGCGCGCCGCCCCTGGCCTTCCAGGACCTGGACTACACATCCGCCGAGGCCAGGACGCCCTGGCCGCTCAAGCGCATGGCCCTGCCGAAGACGGCCGCCACCTACGGCCTGACGCGCGTGCCGGAGATGGCCTTCGTGGAGCTGCCCGCCGCGCCCGGTGCGCGCACGGTGGTCCTCATCCATGGGTTGGGCAGCTACCTGAAGTTCTGGCAGGCGCAGATCGACACGCTCAGCCGCGCCGGCTACCACGTCGTCGCGGTGGATCTGCCGGGCTACGGCAAGTCCGACAAGCCGGGCTCCTTCCCGTACACCATGGAGGCCATGGCCGACGCGGTGCGCGAGCTGACGCAGGGGCTGGGCGTCGAGCACCCCATCCTCGTCGGCCACTCCATGGGCGGACAGACGGCGCTGTCGTACGCCATCCGCTACCCGAGCGAGCCCGCAGCGGTGGTGCTGGTGTCGCCCGCGGGCTTCGAGAAGTTCTCCCCGAAGGAGAAGGCTTGGTTCACGCGGGTGATGAGCACGGAGCTGATCAAATCCGCGCCGGAGTACGGCGTCTGGGGCAGCGTGCGGCAGGCCAACTTCCAGAATTGGCGGCCGGAGCTGGAGTGGCTCATCGAGGAGCGCGTGCGGCTGGCGAAGTCGCCCGAGTTCGACGCGTATGCCTACGCCAACGTGCGCTCGGTGACGGGGCTCGCCCACGACGACTTCGTGCGCGACAACCTCCACCGCATCCGCGTCCCCACCGTCATCATCTTCGGTGAGTCGGACCGCCTGATTCCCAACCCGTTCATGCACGGCGGCTTCCCGCGAGACATCTTCGAGTACGGCCACGCGCACATCGCGGGCTCGAAGCTCGTGGGCCTGGAAGGGTGCGGCCATACCGTGCAGCTCGACTGCCCGGAGCCCTTCAACGCCGCGCTGAAGGCGTTTCTTGAAAGCGTGCCGGCGTCGGGCACCGTGGCGCCGCCGCCGTCGGTGGCACCGGAGGTCGCCCCGAAGACGCCGCCGTCTCCACCGCAGGTGCCCGGCCCCGTGGACACGGTCCCTCCCGCGACGCCGGACCGGCAGGGGCCTCCCGCGACCGTGCTGCCTCACGGCTCGTGAGCCAAATGCTCCTGGAGGACGGGGCCACGTCCTGCAGGAGCAGGGACGACGCCTCCTGCGCCCCCTCAGGCCTTGGCGGGCTTCTTCGCGGCCTCGTGTTCGTCGCGACCGTGCGCGGCGGACGAGGGGCTGGTCGCCTCCACGGCGGAGAAGGTCTCCAGGATCTTGTACGTGTGGCTGGAGCCACGCGGCACCAGCCACGAGTCTCCGGGGTTGAGCAGGATGGTCTGCCCCTCCAGGTGCAGCTCCGCGCGGCCCTTGAGCACGTAGCCCACGGTCTCGTAGTCGCGGGTGCTGGCGGGCTTGGCCTCGGCGGGCGGTTCGTCCTCCCACAGCCGCATGGCCACGCGGACGCCGGAGGCCAGGTACTTCTGGCCCATCTCCCCCTTGGGGGAATGGCGGCTTTCGACCTTCTTCACGCTGGTGTCGCCCATGTTCGCCTCTCCTTGAGGGCGGCGTCCGGCGCCGCGCTCCTGGAAGAGAAGGTAGGGAAGACCCCGGCCATTGGCGGACCGCATCGCGCAGGCTGCCTGCCTGCCCTGCGTCCGAAAAGACGAAAGCCCAGCCTCCCTTGAGGAGACTGGGCTTCGGTGACTCACCGGTCGCGGAGAGTCGGGGCTTCGCTCAGCTCGCGGCGCGGACGTTCTGCGCCTGAAGGCCCTTGGGGCCCTTGGTGACTTCGAACTCCACCTTCTGGCCCTCGGCCAGAGTGCGGAAGCCATCCATGTTGATGGCGGTGTGATGGCAGAAAACGTCTTCGCCATTGTCCTGCGCGATGAAGCCGAAACCCTTCGCGTCGTTGAACCACTTCACAGTACCGAATGCCATTGTGAGTCTCTTCTCTTTCTCTGCTTTGAGCTGTGACCGGCTCGCGCCAGCCACCCGTACCGAAACGCACATCGCTGCGGCACGCCGGGTACTCTACCTGCTTCCCGCGCGAACACCACTCCAGAGGAAGGAATCGTGCGAGCAGGCGTCCATCATCCGACAAACCGGAGGTGGATGAGTCCCGGCGATTGAACATGCCAGTGCGCCCGGGACATTCCCATCGGGCTCCGGCCCCGCCTTCATACTTCTTCACCGTGCCCGGGCGTGGGCTTCACACCCGCCTTCTACCTTGTGCTCCGTCAGACAGGGCGCGGGACCGCATGAGCGGCCCCCCGCCTGCTTCCAGGAGCCGCACACATGTTCGGATTCGTTTTCGGTACCGCCTGCCTCGCCGGTCTCTTCGTCACCCTGCGCCGGGGCCGCCACGGCCACCGCCACGGCCACTACGCCTACGGCCACGGGGGCCGCTGGAGCGCGCGGCCCCGGCTGCGCTGGCTCTTCGAGCGGCTGGAGACGTCGCCCGGCCAGGAGAAGGTCATCGTGAAGGCGGTGGAGGATGCGCGCGAGGCCTTCGCCAAGGTGAAGGACCAGTGGGGCCCCAGCCGCACGGCGGTCGCGGGTTCGCTCCGAGGGGAGCACTTCGACGGCGCGATGCTGCGCGAGCTGTTCAGCCGCCATGACGTCGCGCTGGAGACGCTGCGCAACGCCGTGAAGGACGGCCTGTCCCAGGTGCACGAAGCGCTGGAGCCTGATCAGCGCCGGGAGCTCGCGGACATCATCGAGCACGGCTGGAGCTACGGCTGGCGCGGCGAGAAGGACGACGAGCAAGCGGTGTCTCATGGTGGATCTCCAGGAAGGGGAAGGGGAGGGAGGCGGGCTCAGACC
>NZ_RAWI01000023.1 GCF_003612125.1 Corallococcus praedator | reverse complement strand
TGCTCACCCCCGTCCCGCCCGCGCCCGAGCAGGTGAAGACGTGGGACGAAGCCCTCACGCTGGTGCGCCAGCGCTCCACGGACCTGCGCAACGCCGAGGCGGGCGTGGAGCGCGCCCAGGGCCGGTGGCGCCAGTCGCTGTCGCTGCTGCTGCCCAACGCGCGGGCCTCCGCGGGCGTGGGGTTCGATGTGCTCCATCCGGACAGCCCCTCCGCCCCCGGCGGCGGTGTGGTGGGTGGAGGTACGACGGGAGGCGCTGGCACCAAGGTCCCCAGCGCGCCCCTGGGCACGCTGTCCGTGTCGCTCACCCAGTCCGTGGTGGATGTAGGCGCATGGCGGGGCCTGTCGTCAGCGCAGGCATCGGAGCTGTCGTCGGTGGCCAGCCTGAAGGACACGCAGCGCCGGCTCACCCAGGGGCTGGCGCAGGTGCTGGTGGCCACGGTGGCCGCCGAGCGCGCCGCGGAGATCAACCGGGTGGGCCTGCGTCAGGCGCTGGAGCGTCAGGCCCTCACCCAGCGCTCCTTCGAGCTGGGCGCGGGCACGCAGCTGGACGTGGTGCGGGTGGGCCAGGACGTGGCGCTGGCGCGGCAGTCGCTGGTGGCCGGTGATGAACAGCTGCGCCGCACGCGCGAGTCGCTGGGCCTGTCGCTGGGCACGGACCACGGCGTGGGCGTCAACCCGGACTTCAACCTGTCCGGGCTGGTGGAGCAGACGCGCCGGGACTGCTCTCCCCTTCAGGACCTGGGCGCCCGGGCCGACCTGCAGGCCGCGAAGTCCAACGTGGACGCGGCCCGGGACAGCCGGCGGCAGGCTTCCGCGGGCTATCTGCCCACGGTGGGGGTGAGCAGCACGCTCTTGGGCCTCACCACCGATCCCGGCTTCGGCCGCTTCGCCCTGTGGAATGTGTCCGCGGTGCTGTCCGTCCCCCTCTGGGAAGGCGGCCTTCGCGGCGGCCTCGTCCGGGAGCGCGCGGGCGTGGAGGAGCAGGCCGCGCAGCAGTTGGAGGCCGCGCGCCGCAGCGTGGGCGTGGAGGTTTCTCGCGCCCGGCGTGGAGTGGAAGTGTCCGAGGCGCTGTTGAAGACGGCGGCCGAGTCCCTCGACCTGGCGGACCGGACCGACCGGCTCACCCGGCGGGCCTTTGAGGTGGGACGCGGTGGCAGTTTGGAGCTGGTGCAGAGCGGAGCCGCCCTCCGCCAGGCCCAGCTCGCTTTGGTTTTGAGGGAATTCGAGCTCGTCCAGGCCCGCCTGGATGCGTTCCTCACGGAGGCCCGGTGCGACTGGTGACGAGGGTGCGCCCCCTGAAGGCGCTGTTGACGAAGACGCTGTTTGGCGCGGCCCTGGTGGCCGGCGCGGCCGGGTGCTCGGGCAAGACGGAAGTGAAGACCGCCCCCCCGCCGCGCGAGGTGCAGGTCGTGGCGCTGGCGCCGCACGAGGTGCGCGACACCGGGGAGTACCTGGGTTCGCTCCTGTCGCGGCAGAGCGTCACCGTGCTGCCGCAGGTGGCCGGCTACGTGAGGAAGATCCACGTGAAGCCCGGCCAGAAGGTGGAGGCGGGCACGCCGCTGGTGGAGGTGGACGCGCGCCAGGAGACCGCGGCGCTGGACAGCGCCCAGGCCCAGCAGAGCTCCTCCGCGGTGGACCTGGAGCTGGCGCGCCGCACCCTGGCGCGCACCGAGTCCTTGAACAAGGAAGGCCTCGCGAGCGTGCAGGAGCTGGAGCGCGCCCAGGCGGCCGTGAAGGCCGCGGAGGCCGCCCAGCGCGCGGCCGGCGCGACGGTGGCCCAGCGTCAGGTGCAGCTGCAGTTCCATGTCGTTCGCGCGCCGTTCGCGGGCACCATGGGGGACGTGCTGGTGCGCGTGGGTGACTTCGTGGGCGCGACCACGACGCTCACCACGGTGGCCCAGGCGGACGCGCTGGAGGTCAGCGTGTCGGTGCCGGCCTTCCGCGCCCGTTCGCTCAAGCCGGACACCGTGCTGGAGCTGTTGGATCAGCAGGGCAAGCTCATCCTCTCCAGCACCGTCTTCTACGTGGCGCCGCAGACGGACCCGCGCACGCAGCTGGTGGAGGTGAAGGCCGCCTTCCGCAACACCGTGGGCCTGCGCCCCAGCGAGCTGCTGCGCGCGCGGCTGGTGTACTCCACGCGCGACGCGCTCCAGATTCCGGCGCTCGCGGTGGTGCGCCAGAGCGGGCAGCCCTTCGCGATGGTGGTGGAGAAGAAGGACGGCAAGACGCTGGTGGAGCGCCGCCCGGTGTCGCTGGGCACGCTGGGCGACATGTCCTACGTGGTGGAGGGCGGCCTGAAGCAGGGCGACCTCGTCGCGGTGTCCTCGCTGCACATGCTGAAGGACGGCATGGCCGTGATTCCCAAGCAGGTCAGCGCTCCCAACGACCCCGCGCAGGCGCCGGGCACGGCGCGCGCGGACGAAGTCCCCACCCGTGCCATGGCGCCCCGGCCCGCGGCGGGCGGCACCACCGGCGGCAGCCGCTAGGCGTTTCGAGAGAGGGCGTCACCCCGTGTTCGTCGACTTCTTCATCCGCAGGCCCGTCTTCGCCATCGTCTGCTCCATCATCCTGACGCTGGTGGGGCTCATCGCCATCCCCACGCTTCCCATCGCGCAGTACCCGGACCTGGCGCCGCCGCAGGTGACGGTCACCAGCACCTACGTCGGCGCGAGCGCCGAGGTGGTGGAGGCCGCCGTCACCATCCCGTTGGAGCAGGAGCTCAACGGCGTGGAGGACATGCGCTACATCACCTCCACCAGCAGCAACGACGGCACCAGCACCATCACCGTCACCTTCGCGCCCACGCGCAACATCGAGGTCGCGGCCGTGGACGTGCAGAACCGCGTCAGCCGCGCCGCCGCGCGTCTGCCCGCGCAGGTGAACCAGACGGGCATCGTGGTGAACAAGGCCTCCAGCCAGATGCTGCTGACGGTGGGCCTGTCCAGCCCGGACAACCGCTATGACGCGAAGTTCCTGTCCAACTACGCGGACGTGAACCTCAAGGATGCCATCAAACGCGTGCGCGGCGTGGGCGAGGTGCGCATCTTCGGCGAGCGCAAGTTCTCCATGCGCCTGTGGTTGGACCCCACGGAGCTGGCCCGCCGCCAGCTCACGCCCCAGGACGTGGTCAGAGCCCTCCAGGAGCAGAACCTCCAGGTGGCCGCGGGCCAGGTGGGCCAGCCGCCCTCCAGCGACGAGCAGCCGTATCAGATCGCCGTGCGCGCCCGGGGCCGCCTGATTGAGCCGGAGGAGTTCGGCGACATCGTCCTCATGCGCAACACGGACGGCCGCGCCGTCACCGTGAAGGACGTGGGCCGCGTGGAATTGGGCGCGGAGAACTACGCCACGCTCCTGCGCTTCAACGGCCGCACCGGCGTGGGCATGGCCATCTTCCAGTTGCCCACCGCCAACGCGCTGGACGTGCGCGACGGCGTCATCAAGGAGTTGGATCGGCTGTCGCAGGCGTTCCCGCCGGGCCTGGAGTACCGCACCGGCACGGACACCACGCTGGCCGTGCGCGCCTCCGTCAACGAGGTGGTGCACACGCTCATCGAGGCCATCGCGCTCGTCATCCTGGTCATCTTCCTGTTCCTGCATGGGTGGAGGAGCGTGCTGATCACGGCGCTCACCCTGCCCGTCTCGCTGGTCGGCACGTTCGCGTTCGTCTACCTGATGGGCTTCTCCATCAACACGCTGACGCTGTTCGGACTCACCCTGGCCACGGGCCTCGTCGTGGACGACGCCATCGTGGTCATCGAGAACATCGAACGGTTGATGGCGGAGAAGGGCCTGTCGCCGATGCAGGCGGCGCGCGAGGGAATGAAGGAGGTGGCCGGCGCGGTGGTGGCCATCTCCGTGGTGCTGGTGGCGGTGTTCATCCCGGTGGCCCTCTTCCCGGGCACCACGGGCTCCATCTACCGCCAGTTCGCGCTCACCATCGCCGCGTCGGTGGCCCTGTCCACCTTCTGCGCGCTGACGCTGACGCCCGCGCTGTCCGCGCGGCTGCTCAAGCACCACCACGGGGAGAAGTGGGTCTTCTTCCGCAAGGTGGACCAGGTGCTGGACTGGACGCGCGACACCTACGGCAAGGGGCTGCGCAAGCTGCTGGGCTACCCGCTGCTGGTGCTGGTGGCGTTCCTCGCCTGCATCGGCGCCACGGTGATGCTCTTCCGCGCGGCGCCCACGGGCTTCATCCCGGACGAGGACCAGGGCTACGTCATCATCTCCGTGCAGGGCCCGGAGGGCATGTCGCTTGCGCAGACGGAGAAGGTGCTCCAGGAGACGGAGGCCGTCCTCAAGGCCCAGCCGGAGGTGAACGTGATGTTCGCCATCGGTGGCTTCTCCCCCAACGGCAACGGGTCCAACTACGCCACGGTCTTCACGGCGCTGAAGCCCTGGGAGGAGCGCAAGGGCAAGGACCAATCGGTGGCCGCGCTGGTGGAGCGGCTGCGCGGCCCGCTGGGCAAGATTGGCAGCGCGCGCGTCATCCCCTTCCAGCCCCCGGCCATCCGAGGCGTGGGCAGCGTGGGCGGCTTCCAGTTCATCGTGGAGGACGTCGCCGGCAGCCACTCGCTGGAGGAGCTGGCCAACGCGACGCAGGAGATGGTGCAGAAGGGCAACGAGGAGGGCCGCCTGAGAGGCGTCTTCACCCCGTTCAACGCCAACACGCCCATCCTCGACGTGGAGGTGGACCGCCAGAAGGCCAAGGCGCTGGGCGTGCCCATTGAGCAGATCTTCGGCGTGATGCAGCTCTACATGGGCAGCCAGTACGTCAACGACTTCAACTACGCGAGCCGCACGTATCGCGTCTATGTCCAGGCCGAGCAGCAGTTCCGCGACAGCCCGTCGGACATCGGCTCGTTCTACGCGCGCACCGAAACCGGGGACATGATTCCGCTGGAGTCGCTGGTGAAGGTGACGCCCATCGTCTCCGCGCAGGTCATCAAGCACTACAACCTGTTCCGCTCCGTGGAGATCAACGGCCAGGGCGCGCCCGGCGTGTCGTCCGGTCAGGCGCTGGAGGCCATGGAGAGCGTGGCCAACCAGGTGCTGCCGCAGGGCATGGCCTCCGAGTGGACGGGCATCAGCCTGGAGCAGAAGGAGTCCGGCGGGCAGACGATGATCATCTTCGGCCTGGGCATCCTCTTCGTGTTCCTGGTGCTGGCGGCGCAGTACGAGAGCTTCAGCCTCCCGTTCGTCATCATCCTGTCGGTGCCCCTGGCCATCATGGGCGCGCTGGGGTTGCAGGTGGCGCGCGGCTTCGCCAACGACGTGTTCTGTCAGGTGGGCCTGGTGATGCTGGTGGGCCTGTCCTCCAAGAACGCCATCCTCATCGTGGAGTTCGCGGAGCAGCTGCGCGAGCAGGGCAAGAGCTCCCTGGAGGCGGTGGTGACGGCGGCGGAGGTGCGGCTGCGGCCCATCCTGATGACGTCCATCGCGTTCCTCCTGGGCGTCGTGCCGCTGATGACGGCGTCGGGCGCGGGCGCGGCGGCGCGCAACTCGCTGGGCACCGCGGTGTTCGGCGGCATGCTGGTGTCCACCATCGTCAACCTCATCTTCATCCCCGGCCTCTACGTGCTGATGCAGAAGCTGCGGGGCGACGCGAAGCGGTCCAGCGAAGTGGAAGCCCTGCCGGCGGCCCACGCGCCCTGAGCTGACAGCGCTTGAAACAGCAAACCGCCCTCCCCTCCCGACGTGGAGAGGAGGGCGGTTTCGTCTTCAGCGTGCTGGGGCGCGCCTTCAGATTTCGTGGGCGGTCTGCTCGTACACGAGGACGTGGCGGGAGCCGGGCAGGAGGATGATGTTGAGCGTGCGCCAGTTGTCGCCGTTGGGGCCGGTGCTGAACTCGCGGAAGTAGCTCTTCACCTGCGCGTTCGCGGCGTCCTCGCCGTAGTGGTCGAGGATGGCCTGGTGCAGCGGCTGGAACTGGAGGTACATCTGCGACAGGAACGCCGGATAGGTGTACGTGTCCGGGGTCGGGTCGTTGCGGTAGCCCCGGTACTCGCTGCGCGCGAGCACCACAGCGGCGGCGGCGTCCAGCGACGCGGGAGTCGAGTACGGCCACGCGAAGTCATACCGGTCCAGGAAGGAGTACATGTCCTCGCGGTACGCATTGCCCCCGCCGAGCACCGCATTGAGCTCCCCGTCGAGGGGGAACGCCACCAGCGTCACCGGGGCATTGGCCGGCGCCGGGGCGGGGTTCGGCACGCACGCGCCGCCCACGCAGGAGGCCTGGAGACGGTAGTTCTTGGCCAGGCCGTTGCTCCAGCCCACCACCACCAGGTACTCGCCCGGCTGGTTGAGGGTCGCGAGCGGAAGCTTGCTCAGCTCGCCGTAGCCGGAGTCGTCGTCCCCGTAGCGCGGCATGAAGCCGTAACCGTACTGCGTCTTCGGGCCGTACACGTACAGGCCGGTGTCCACCCCCATGCCCGTGCCCAGGTGCGTGACCTCCAGCGCCACCTGCGTGTGCGCCGCGACGGTGAGCTTGTAGCCCTCGTAGTTCGCCGTCGTGCCGGTGTTCCCTGTCACCGCGCCGCCCACGGAGAGGTTGCCCGCGATGTAGAGGTAGCTGTCGAACGGCGCGGGCGGAGCCGGCACCAGCGACTGCGTCGCCGTCGTCACCGTGTCGCCGGCCTCGGGGGCCGGGGTCTGCTCCGGCGGGCCACCACAGGCGCCCAGGAGGCCCGCCGCGGACATCCACAGCATCGCGCTGCGCACTGCCATTCCACGCTTCATCGCTTCCGCCTTCGTTCAAGGGGGCGGGAGGGGCCCGCCCGGGGAGTGAAGCGGCCCCTGTGACAGCTTGAAGACGGGAACTCAAGCAACAGGTGAAACACAGGCGCCCCCGGCAAGCGAGGCGACAGGGGCGCCTGTCTCGGCGTCTTAGAAGCTGGCGGTGGCGGTGATGCTGCCGCCCGCGGCGGGCGTGTTGACGGTGTTGTTGCCACCGCCCTGCCACACGAGGTTGCCGGCGCCGTCACGCTTCACGCACTTCCACTGGATGGAGGTGTTGGCGGGCATGGCGTAGGTGGCGCGCCACGTGGGGTACGCGGTGGGGCTGAGGAGCTTGTTGGTGGCCGTGCCGCTCCAGTTGGACAGCTCCGTGATGCTGCCCGTGACGTAGACGTTCTGGCCCATCACGGTCGTGCCGTTGTTGCACACGAACTCCACGTTGGCGGTGGTGCCGGTGGGGGGCGGGGTGGTGCCGGTGGTCCACACGGAGTAGTCCGTGCCGGAGGCGGCCAGCGTCCAGCCGGTGCCGGGGCTCCAGGCGGTGGCGCCAATCTTCACCGCCACCTTGCCGGCGATGGTGGCCGCGTAGAGGCCCGCTTCCGCGCGCAGGATGGTGACGGGGGACTCCGACGTGAGGCCCGCGTTCTTGCGAATGGTGATGAGGTCCTTGATGGAGGTGCCCAGGCCCCAGTTGAAGTAGTGCGGCCAGTAGACGGTGGGGATGCCCGGGTGGGTCAGGATGTAGGCGTAGCCCTGCATCACCTTGGTGCACGGCACCGGCCAGTGGTTCTGCCCGTTGCCGCACGCCTCGCTGGGGCCCGTGTCGTGGTTGTCCACGAACGTGACGGAGCGGGAGGGCCACCAGCCGATGGTGCCCGCGGGCTTGCCGTCGCTGGCCTTGAGGCGCGCGTAGTTGTTGTTGGTGAGAACGTCGTTGAGCAGGCCCTTCGTCGCGAAGTCGAAGGCGGCGCAGGTGCCCGTGGTCTGGTCCACCCAGCCGATGATCTGGCTCTTCCAATTGTCGGGGTTGTTCGCGTCGAAGTAGTTCGTGGGCCAGTGCTCACCGACGCAGAACCACGGCGAGGTGTCCGTCACGTACTCCTTCACGTAGGAGCCGGCGAAGCCCTTCACGAAGTCGAAGCGCCAGCCGGCGAAGCCCACGCCCTTCAGGCGGCTGTTCATCCACGTCTTCAGGTCCGAGCGCACGATGGCCTGCGAGTGGTCCAGGTCGCGGGCGGCCGCGTAGCCTTCACCGCTGTCCGGGTTGCCGCAGGCCGTGGCCCACTCGTCGCCCTTGGCCACTGTGTTGCAGCCGCCCCAGGTGGGGTTGGTGAAGTCCGCCCAGTTGGCGGTGCCCACGCGGTGGTTCACCACGATGTCCGCGATGGGCTTCACGCCCTGCGCATTGAGCGCGGCCAGCGCGGCGGTGAGCTCCGCCTCCGTGCCGTAGCTGGAGTTGAGCACGTTGAGCTGCCGGGGCAGGTAGCCCTGGATGGCGGCCGCGTCGGAGGGCGGCGGCAGCCACACCATGGTGAAGCCCGCGGACTTCAGCGTGGCCGCGTTGTTCTTCACCGTGTTCCACCAGCCGCCGGCGCTGGCGGAGTTCCAGTGGAAGCCCTGGATCATCACGTCCGTGCTGGCGCCATCCAGCGGCTTGGCCGCGGCGGGCGCGGCGGCGAACAGGCTGGCCACGGAAGCGGCCAGCAGGCGGGTCTTCAGCGTCATCTTGAGCTCGGGGTTGGGGGAGGAAGCGGCGGCAAGCTAGTCCTGCCTTTCCCTGCAAACCAGGACCGCCCGTCAGGGCCACCCTCCCACACGGTGCGCACGGGCGACGCCGCGGTGCGTCGCGCTTTGCTGAACGGCGGAGCTGTCTAGAATCCCACCCTCCGCCGTTCCCACCCCCGAGCGTTGCCCTTGATTGAACCCGAGACGGCCCTTCCGGCCACCGCACCGGTCGCCGAAGAGCGTTGGTCGTGGCCTCCCCTGTTCGGCCTGCTGGAGGTCCAGTTCGGCGCGGCCGTGGGCTTCCTTCAGACGGCGGTGCCGTACTGGCTGGCGAAGGACGGGATGCCGCTGGCGCAGATTGGCGTGCTGTCGGGCACGGCCTTCTCCCCGCACGCGTGGAAGCTGTTGTGGGTGCCGCTCATCGACCTGGGGCCCTGGCGTCGGGTCTGGTACGGCGTGAGCACGCTGCTCACGGCGCTGCTCATCCTGGCGTGCGCGCTGCTGCCGGATCCCGCTCACCAGTTGGGCGTCTTCACGTTGCTGCTGACGGCGTTGCAGGCGGCGTCGACGACGGCGCACGCGGCGCTCAACGGGCTGATGGCCACGACGTCGAAGCTGGAGGACAAGGGGCGCACGGCGGGCTGGCAGATGGCGGGCAACGTGGGCGCCACGGCGCTGCTGGGCGCGCTGGCCATCTTCCTCGCGAGCCGGTTCTCCCGGCAGGTGGCGGGCACCGTGCTGGCCACGCTGGTGCTGGCGAGCGGCGCGGGCATCTTCTGGATCACCGAACGGCATGACCCGTCCACGGTGCCCACCGGGCCGCTGCTCAAGGCCGCGTGGGAGCGGGTGAAGGGCATCGTGGTGGACCTGGCGAAGACGGCCTTCAGCCGCGAGGGCATCATCCTGCTGGTGCTGTGCCTGGCGCCGGTGGCCTGCGGCGCGCTCTCCAACCTGTTCAGCGCGATGGCCCACGACTACCAGGTGCCGGAGCACACGGTGGAGTTGGTGAACGGCCTGGGCATGGGCGTCATGGGCGCCGCGGGGTCGCTCGTGGGCGGCTGGCTGTCGGACCGGATGAACCGCAAGCTCGCGTACGCGCTGGCGGGCGCTGCCACCGGCCTGTGCGCCTTCGCGATGGCGGCGGCGCCGATGACGACCACGACGTACATCTGGGGCACGCTCGCATACAGCTTCGCCAACGGCGCGGGCTTCGCGGCCTTCGCGGGCATGGTGCTGGAGATGGTGAGCGAGGGCGCGGCGGTGACGACGAAGTATTCGCTGTTCGTCGCGGCCTCCAACTTCGCCATCAGCTACACCACCGCGCTGGACGGGCACGCGTCGGCGTTCCGGGGCATCGGCACGCGCGCGAGCATCGCGGCGGACGGCCTCATCACCTTCGGCGGCATCAGCATCGTGGTGATCATCTTCGCGCTCTTCCTGCGCAAGAAGCCCGCGGCCCCCGCCGCCACCGCGTGAGTCCCATGTCCCCTGCCCTGCCCACCGTCGAGGTCGTCACCTGGCGGGAAGCCTTCCGCTCGGACTTCGAACGGCTCAACCGCCAGTGGATTGAAAAGGACTTCCACATCGAGGGCTCGGACCTGGCCTCGCTCACGGATCCGCACGGGACCTTCGTGGCCCCGGGCGGTGAGGTGTTCTTCGCGCTCGTGGACGGCCGGGTGCTGGGCACGTGCGCGCTGCGCAAGGCGGACGGCGACACGTACGAGCTGTGCAAGATGGCGGTGTCCCCGGAAGCGAGGGGCCGGGACCTGGGGGACGCGTTGATGCGGGCCGCGCTGACCACGGCCCGCGAGCGCGGCGCTCGGCGGATGTACCTGGTGACGAACAGCGCGCTCGCACCCGCGCTGGGCCTGTACCGCAAGCACGGCTTCGTCACCACGCGCAGCGGCCCGGAGCTGGCGGCCGCGACGGGCTACTCGCGCGCGGACGTGGAGATGGTCGTCGACCTGTGAGGGCATGAAGAAGCGCCGCGTTCCCGAGAAGGAGCGCGGCGCCTTTCGTGCGGCTTCGGTCCTGACTCCTTCGTGTGCACCGTGACGCCAGCGAACAGGCCGGCGCGCAGGGCCAGTCCTTCCGGCGGGAGCGCGGGGCATGACGCCGTCCTGCGCGCGCGGGATGACGGGCGCATCCGCGTCCGATAGCGGGCCGGTCTCAGTGCGTGACGGGAGGTGATGGCGGGCCGGCGCCGCGCTCCCGTGCGTAAAGCTTTCGTGCACCGGTAGCGTCGGCGCCCCCGGCCTCGACGGCGCGCCCGTCAGCCTCCCTTCGCCCGGGGCACGCGTCCTAGCACGGGCCGCAGCACCGGTGCATGGCCAGCCAGAAAGCCCCACAGCCGGCTGGCGACCGGCCCGTGCGGCCGGTCACGCCGGCGCGCTGCCACGAGTTCCTCGATGACGCCGGGAAAGTGCCGTCCGGCAATGGACCGCAGGCGTCCGTCCCGCAACTCGGCCTCGATCATGAACCGCGGCAGATGCCCCCACGCCATGCCGTGCAGGACCAATTCCTTCTTCATGAGGTGGTCTGGCGCGGAACACCGAGGCGCGCCTTCGACCAGGAAGTGGCCCTGTTCGGGAGGATGCCGCGCCGAGTCCCGGAGCACGCACTGGGTGAAGGCTTGCATCTGCCGCGGCGTGATGGCGGTCTTCGGCTGGAAGGGAAGGAAACCCGGCGCCACCACCGGCACGAGCGCGACTCGGCCCAAATCCATCCACTCCATCCGTACGTCGCTCTTGGGTACACGGTGCACGATGAGGTCGGCCTCGTCCTCCAGCAGCCGCTCCCATGGGCCGCTCACCGCCTCGAACTGCAGATGCAGCCGCGTCTGCGGACATTGCGCGAAGAAGCGGCTGAGCAGCGCCAGCACCGGCGGCAGCGGGCACAGGTCCCCGAGCACCACGCGCAGCTCTGCCTCCTCGCCCATCGCGAGCTGCTGGGCGTGCGTGCTCAGCTCTTCGGCCTCGCGCAGCAACGTGCGGGCCTTGCGATGGAAGGCCCGCCCGGCCTCGGTGAGGCGCACGCGATAGCCCGAACGGTCCAACAGGCTCAGGCCCAGCTGCTGTTCCAGCTTGGCCACTGCCGCGAACACCGACGGATGCGATCGGTGCATCCGCTCCGCCGCGGCCTGGAAGCTTCCGCCGCTCACGACGGCGTCGAAGCACTGCAACTCATGAAGTGTGAAGCCAGTCATTGTCGGAGAAAGCTACACGCTCATCTCAAACTTTGTAATGTCTCTCCGGCCGCCCGGCTCCTATGGATGAGACCGTTCTCATCACCTTCCTGGAGCCAATATGGAATCCCAGCCCCCCTCCTTCATCACCACCGGCGATGGCGTGCGCATCGCCTACCGCTTCGACGGCGCGCTACAGAAGCCGGTGCTGTTGCTCTCGAACTCCATCGGTACCAACCTCCGCATGTGGGACGCCCAGGTGCCGGCGCTCACCGAGCACTTCCGGCTGCTGCGCTACGACGCGCGCGGCCACGGCGCCTCCGGCGTCCCCACCGGTCCGTACTCGCTGGACCGGCTGGGGCGCGACGTGGTGGAGCTGCTGGACGCGTCGGGCCTACAGCGGGTGCACGTGCTGGGCCTGTCCCTCGGCGGATTCGTCGCGCAGTGGCTGGGGATTCATGCGCCGGAGCGCGTCGACCGCCTGGTGCTGGCCAACACCGCCGCATACCTCGGCCCGGCGCAGCAATGGGACCGCGCGATCGCGGAGCTTCTGGCGGCCCCCGACATGCGGGCCACAGCGGAGATGTTCCTGCGCAACTGGTTCCCGGCCGCCATGCTTGAGGCGAACGACAAGGTCGTCGAGCCGTTCCGCCGCACGCTGCTCGCCACGCGGCGCGAGGGCGTGGCCGGAAGCTGGGCCGCGGTGCGCGACGCGGACCTGCGCCGCACCCTCACGCTGATTCGCAACCCGACGCTGGTCATCGCAGGCGAGCACGACACCGTCACCTCCGCCCGCCATGGCGAAGAGATTGCCTCCGCCATTCCCGGCGCGCGGCTTGAGGTCCTGCCCGCTGTACACCTGTCGAACGTCGAACGGCCGGCGGAGTTCCTGAAGGCCGTGGTGGGCTTCCTCGACCCACACGTCTGACGACACGGGGCACAGCTTCAGCGGCCCTCGGGACATCTCGACAAGCTCGGGCGCCGTGCTGGGCGCGCCACTCATGCCCGCGCAGGACTGGCCGAGGTGGCGGTCATCGACGCGCCCGTCATGCCCCTTCGAGCCTGCGGGCATGGAGAGCCTTGACGTGCCATTCGAGTTCGAGGCGCGCGTCGAGCACGGCTGCACGAGCGTCCGGACGAGGCCCGAGGCCCGACGAGACGAGCGCGCCGAGACGCCTGGCCTTAGCCGACGAGCCGGCGGCTGAAGTCGGCGAAGGCCGCGCGCACCGCGTCCGGGTTCTCGATCCAGGGGAAGTGGCCGGCGCCCGGGATGGCGCGCTCGATGACGTTCGGCGTGCAATACCGCGGCGCGTCCCAGCCGCCCTGCCAGACAATGCGGTCTTGCGCCCCCGCAAGACGCAGGATTGGGATGTCCGCCGGCCACCAACGGGCAGCATAGACGTGGTCGAAGTGGGCGTCCGACCAATCGACGGCGGCGCTGTTGTAGGGCATGCGCGCGAGGAGCTCGCGGCCGGCCTGCAGGCCGGCAGGCGTGAAGTTCCAGGGCGCGGACGCCACGGTGATGGCCGTGATGTTGGCGTCGCACCGGTCGGCCTCGTACACGGCCATGGCAGCCTCGACCTCCGGCAGCGGCGAGGCGAGGGCCATCTCGACGTAGCGCGGATGCCAGCTGGCATCCGGCGCCGTATCGAGCAGCGCCAGCCCTTTCAGGTGCGGCGCGAGCTCCGGCGTGGCGAGAAGGTACATTCCGCCGGTCGAATGGCCGACGAAGACGGGATCGGGGACCGCCTGCGCCGCCTCGACGACCACCGTGGGCCAGACATCGAAGACGTCGGCCGGCGCGCCGGGCGGCGAGCGGTTGGAGCCGTCCCCCGGCAGGTCGACCAGCCAGATCGCGCCCGGAACCTCGAGCGCGGCGGCGAGTTCCTCCAGGCTTTCCGACCCGATCCCCGGACCGCCGGGGAGCAGCAGCCAGTTCAAGCCGCCCGGCCGTTCGGAATGCCGACGAAGGCGGACGCCGGAGCGCGTGAACTTTGTCTCGGTCATGAGCCAGCCAGCTACCAGATTGCGCGCAGCAAGGGCGAGCGGATCTGCACGCGACCGGCGCGGGGCGCCCGCCCGCCGACGGCCGCGCCGACCACGATGGGCCCGCGGGACTCCCCGGCCTGAACCGTGCGCTCCTCGACGTCCCGGACGCCGCGCGAAAGCACTGGGGCAAATCGTCACCCTGAACTCTTGCGCGCGGGTCGGCTGACAAGCAACGCCAGGGCTCTCTTACTCAATATACGCGTGAGTGTTTGTCCTCGGCTCCCCAAGGCGTTCAGGCCGCACATCGACCCCAAAGCCCTTGCCCGACAAGGTGTCCTCACTGGTCAGGAAGTTGAAGATTGTCGGACCGAGATCATTGTTGTTTGGGTCCCTGGGGTATTGGGCATTGCCATGGCAACCCATACATCCACCCATCACCACGGTGTCGTAGGTGCTCGGGTCCAATCCCCGCACTTGCCGGACATTCGGCTTGCTGCGGTCGTTGATCAATTGATTCGGCGCTGCGCCGCGAAGGCCAGGATCCGCGACCGCGCCTTTGAACAACTGGACACCAGACCGGCTGCTTTCAATCACAGTGTTTGCCAGGTAGAAGTCCTCGGTCAGCGGATCGGGCTCACCCGTGGAGGTGACGCTGTTCTCATTCACGGGTACAATCTGAATTCCCGCGAGGCGATAATACGGCCACACCGTTTTCTCGAACTCATCATCCTTGCCCATGGCTTGAAGGACTTCGGCATTGACATTATTGACGGCGATCGTCATGGCCTGTGACGGTTCGACCGTGATCGGGCCTGCCAAGGGCGGACGCACTTGGAATGACCCATCAATGATCGGATATCCGTTGGCTGCGTTCACCTGGCCTTCCAGGGGTAGCGCAACCGACTGGAAGTGGCCGGCCCCCGTATTGACCATGGCCTGCACAGGCTTGGTGATCGGCGGCTTGTAATTCATTGTGTCGTAGAGGGTAACGACATACAGGCCGGTAGGGCTCTTATCCGGCTTCTGCAAGTTATCTACATGCTCGAACGTGGTATAAATAAAGGCGGGGTAGTTTTTCATCTTGCGCAGGATGTGCAGGCCGACCAGACCGAAAGTGCCCACCCGCGGTTCAGGACCGTTCCCACCGTTGACGTAGTACGTGGCCTCGGCTGTATGGTAGCGGCGTGATTTGATCAGCTCATCAGTCATCTCCCGCCAGGCCGCCTTGACTTCGATGGACTCATCAGCACTCTGCGCACCGGCAGGCACAGGACTGCCCACATTGGGAGGAAATTCAATGCGTGGAATGGCATTGTGGACGTCGGCTTCTTCGGGGTATGTATTGCCCAAGGTCTTCTTGATATAGTCATGCTCTGCCTGATTCACCTTGGCCTCGAAAAAGATCATATGATCGTCATATGGATTGGCTGACGGCGTGCTTCCGTTTTTCGGGAAAAAGATCTGGTTTTGACTGATCTGAGTGTTTTCGTCGAGGTTGTTGAACCGGATCATGTCGGACACTCTACCGACCGTGACATTCGCGAAGTTGTACTGAGGGCTCAGGGATTTCAGATCGCCCTTGGGAGGCGCGTTCGCGGGGAACAACTCGGAGCGGTGAGCAAAGGTTTCCCAGATCAGGTGATTGCGACCCAGGGGGAAGGGTCCACCAAATTTACGGGTGCCTGTCTCGTAGAAGTCTGGCGAGCCGGAGTCGAGAAAGGTGTATTCCGGATCGGCAGAGATAGTGCCCCGAACCACCGCAATCATCCCCGCGGGAGGGGAAGGATCATAGATCCGCTGGACGGGGGAGTTCAAATAGATGAACTGCCGCCAGGCAAAGCGGGCATATTCCTCGCGACTGATGCTGCCGTCGTAAGGCGGTGGCTCAGCGGGTAGAGTGGCGCTCGTGGTCAAATCTGTCACTGTGATGAGTGCCCCCCCCGGAAATTTTGGATCCGGGTTGTTGTTTCCGGGGGGCATGGTTTTCATGCATGAGGCGAGTGTCGTCGCCAGCGCCAGCGCACAGGCGCAGGTGCTGATGATTCGAAGCGTGCTCTTCATCTTGACGTTCCTTGCTGTTGTCAAAGCCTGTTGCGTGAATCTGTTTCAGTGATCAATTCCAGGGCCATTGCCCGCGGTGCGCAGGCTGATGGGCACCCAAGTGAACAGGCACACTGCAAGTGAAATGCCAGTCCAGGCCCGCGCGAGTCCTCGCCTGAGACATCCCTTCCTTCTTGAACTCGACCCCATGAGTTCGGCCACTTGGAGTCCATCAAAGGGCCGTTGGCGCTCACTTCGCTCTGGGGAATGCTTCAAGCTCTCGCAGGGCGGCTGACACGTCAGGCAGGGCGGCTGACACGTCAGGCAGGGCGTTCGAGGTCTCCTCCCGCGACGGGTCCGAGGCGGTGCTGCGGGAGTTCAAGCTGTCCGGGAGCGCCGTCATCAAGCGGGCGCCCGATGAGGCACACCTGCCCGCGGTGGCGGAGCGCCTGCGCGCGGCGCTGGAGCAGCGGCCGGGCGCGCACCTCGTCATGACGGGAAGGGCGCAGCCCCTCCAGGCGCTGCGCTCACGGCTCCGCGCGGACGGGGTGGACGCGGCGCAGCAGGTGAAGGCGTACGGGTTCGCGGGGAAGAGCGGGCTCGACTGAAGCGGTCTCCCCTGGGCCAGCGCTCAGCGCACCGGGTGCGTCGTCCAGGCCATGCCGTCAACGCTCGATGCGAGAACGTGGCTCCCCGCCAACCAGAGGCGGCCGCCTCCCGCGGACACCCTGCCCACGGTGGGCAGCTGGCCGACGGAATCCACCAGGGCAATGGCGCAACGCTCGATGCCGGACGTGCCCAGGCGGTAGACCCGGTCCGGGTCCGCGACGTAAAGGCTGTCTGCCCACCGCTCGGCGGAATGAATGGGGCCCACCCGCGCGATGACGCGGCAGTCCGCCCCCTTCCCGGCGATGACGTCGCCTCGCGTCGTGCCCGCGATGACATCGCCCGAGGGGAAGCAGCGCAGGTAGGCCACTTCGCCGCTCAGGTAGGAATGCACCTCCCGCCAGCGGCCCTCCGCGTGCATCCAGAGCCCCCTGCCTCCGGCGTAGAGGATTCTCGTTCCGTCCTCTCCGGGACAGCTGTCCAGCGCGAGCACCCGCCCTGGGACCTGTCCCAGCGATTGCGTCCAGGTCATGCCCCCATCGCCGCGCATGAGCAGGCCCACCTCGGACGGAGCGTCGGGCGCGTACGACAGACTCCCGGCGACCACGATGTCAGCACCGCTGAAACACGCACGCGTCTCGACGAGCCCCGCCGGCAGTCCCTGGTACTCGAGGACCTCCCAGCGGCCTCCGTCGCGCTCGCGAATGGCGGCATGGAAGGCCGAGCCGCCGTACGAGAGCAGCGCGCCCAGACTGCTGGTGCCCTGCCGGTACAGCGCTTCAATGGTTCCAGCGCCCGGCAGTTCCTCCAACGTCCAGGTTCCCTCCGTGCACACCGCCACGTGCTGGAACCTGTCGACCTCGAAGCGGACGTCGTCGGGGTCGAAGTCGGAGTCGATGAGACTCTGGAACGCTTCCGGGTCGTAGGGCCCGTTCCACTCCTCGACGGGGCCCGGCCCGCCTCAGTGGTCATTGTCGGGATGCGGGTGGCTGACGACCAGCGCCAGGTTGCGCTCGTCGATGAAGCAGCCACTGTGCACGACACCTCGGAATGCATTCTTCAAGTCGTGGGTCCCCATCGTCATTCGAAGCTGCTGAAGGCCATGCCGTTCGTTTCGTGAGCGTATATCGAGGCCGCGCACGTCTCCGTGAAGGGGAACCTCATCATCAAGGACCAGGCCCGGCTGCTGATTGCCGGGGATGCAGGTCCGTCGGAGGGGACATGGCCACGGCACGCCGTCTACGCATGCCGTCTCTACCGTCCAGCCGGCGATGGGGCAGGCGCGCTTCGAGGGGCCGTGGACGGCGCCGCGGGCGTTGCTGCATCGCGGGGCAGCGCTTGAGCCGGGTGCACCCTGGAGAAGACCGAACTGGCCGAACGGCGAGTGATTCGCTGGTAGCGGGCATAGGCGTCGACGAGCGCGGTGCGCAGGGCTGCTGGCTCCGTCAGGCCATGCCGCGCAGTGGCGGAGGCCAACGCTTCGAGAAGGTAGGCCTCGGGCGCCATCAGGGTTCGGGTGAGCACGACCGGCCGGGCTCCCAGTGGCTCCAGCACTGGCCCGAAGAACTGCTCGCTCATGCAGGCCAGGACAACAACGGGCCTGGGCGTCTCACCAGGGAGGGGCTGAATCCCGGGCGGGGAGCGGTCCATGAGTCGGTCATGTCCGGCCCAGACCACGAGGTCGGCCTGGCTCGCACCCGCGGCGGCGCGCAGGAAGTCCTCCAGTGCGCTGTCAATCCGGTCTCCCGCATAGGCATGGAGCAGGAGCCGGACAGGCCGCTCACCGTGGGCGGCGGCCCGCTCGATGACGAGCTCGCGCAGCACCGCGGAGTCCGCCGGGCCATCACGGCGGCTCCGAACCCGGAACCCGGAAGCCCGCGAGAGGAAGCGCTCCGCCCCGTAGGCCGCGCCCCAGTAGAGATTCGCCTCCAGGGAGCGGGGATCGCCCGCGGGGCCGCGCCCGCACGCAATCAAGGCGTTGTCGCACAACGGCACGAATACCTCTATCTCCACCACCGGCACGGGCGTCACAGCGAGCAGGCTCAACAAGAGGGAGGGCAGCAGGATGTACCTCCGGCATGGACCCATTGAGACACGCGCGGCCCCTTGACGGTTCCATGGCCTGCCCGGCCTCCCCGCCGGCCTGGCGCACAGCCTGGGGGCCCCGTCAGCCGCCTACTTCGGCTCCTCGGCTCCAGCCCTCTCCCTCAACAGGGCTCCCGTCCCTCCTCTACGCAGGGACTGCGGTGCGTGGCGGGTGTGCAGAGGCCGAGGAGCGGCGCGGCCGGGCGTCAGCCCCCGCCGCGCGGCCGCGCCCGTCGGGGTGTCGTCAGCTCCTGCGCGAGCGCTTCACGCAGGATGCCGGCCAGTTGGGCCACGGTCTTGCTCGGCTCCCGTTCGGCCCTGAGCAGGTGCACCGGAATGCTCCCGAGCGCGGGCAGGCCCGAGGCGCCGGGCTCCAGCACGGCCAGCGTCTTCGGCAGGCCGAAGGCCGTTCGCAGCGTCACGCCAAGCCCCGCCTCGGCCGCCGCCCACAGGCCCGCGAGGCTCGGGCTCGCGAACGCGATCCGCCACGCTGGGCGTTGCGCTCGGTGCGCACCTCGATGCGCACCGCCGGATGCGCGCGCGAAGGTGCTGAGCACCCGGGGCAGCCAGGTTTCGGCGAAGTCCTGCGGCAACCCCAGGCGGACCTCGCCCTCCAATTCGCTGCCTCGCAAACGGTGGCGCACGCGCAGGCACCCTCCGCATCCCAGTCCTGGCCGCTGCCCCAACCCGCGCCCATGCCGCCGCCCATCGAGGCGCCGCGTGACACGCCCTTCCCCGGCACCATCCGCTTGCACGTCGACGCCACCGACACGGCGCGCGGTCTCTTCCGCGTCAAGCAAACCATCCCGGTCGCTCCCGGAAGGCGGTTGACGCTGTTGTTCCCGGCGAGCCTCTCACGCACAAGCGCAAAGAGAGGCGAATGCATGAGCACGGACGGCACCTATCTCGCGGTCTTCCTCAGCAACAAGATGAGTCCGCGCTGGCGGGCCTGGTATGCGATGTCCGACGACGAACGGCGCGCGAAGGACGAAGAAGGCTTCTCCGCCCTGAGGGCCTGGGACGAGAAGCACCGGGACGTCATCGTCTACGAGGGCGGCCCGCTCGGCAAAACCAAGCGGACGTCGCCGGATGGCGTGGCGGACGTCGTGAACGAGCTGACCGTTTTCGTCGTCGTGCGCGCGCCGTCGCATGAAGCCGCGGCGAAGTTGTTCGAAAATCATCCGCACTTCACGATCTTCCCGTGCGACGCGGTGGACGTGATGCCGTTGCTTTCGGGTCTGCCCAAGGCGTAAGCCCGCGCGCCGTCACCCGGTCGGCGGGGCGGCGTTGAACACCGCCAGTTGCGCAGCGAACGCACGCTTGTAGGCCGGCCGCGCTTCGGCGCGGGCGATATAGGCGGCGAGGTTCGGATACGCCTCGAGAATGCCCGACCCCTGCAGCCTGCGCAGGACCGTCACCATGAGAATGTCGGCCGCGCTGAAGGCGCCGTCGAGCCAGTCAGCGTCGCCGAGGCGCGCGGAGAGATCCTCCAGCCGTTTCCGGATGATGTCGTCCAGCGCGCGCAGGCGATGCTCGTACCAGGGCTGGTCGCGCTCTAGGATCATCACCAGACTGCGGTCGAAGATCGACGGCTCGACCGTGTTGAGCGCCGCGAACATCCACGCGATCGCGCGCGCGGCCATTCGCATCTTCCGGCAGCAGGCCGGCATGGCGCTCCGCGATGTGGAAGACAATCGCGCCGGACTCGAACAGGGCGAGATCGCCCTCCTGATAGGTCGGGATCTGACCGAACGGATGCAGCGCCTTGTGCGCGGGCTCCTTCATCGCATCGAACGACAGCAGACGGACGTCGTAGGGCTGGCCCACCTCTTCCAGCGCCCAGCGCCCAGCGCACCCGCATGTCCCGCGCCAGTCCCCTGCCGCGATCGGGCGAGCGTTCAAAGGCGGTGATGGTGATGGTCATGTCCTGCTCCTTGATCGCTCAAAGGACGATCCGACGACGGCGTTCCCTACACCCCGCGTCGGCGCGGCGTGAGTCCGGTTGCATCCGGCCTTGCGATGGCACCGCACCGGTTGTCCATCACAGCACAGCCGAGGCCGTCCATGTTGAAGCCGATCGCATCCGCCGCCCTGAATCGCGATCTCCGCATGGCGCTGCCTCGCGGAATCCGAGTACGACGCGACGCCGAACCTCGACGACCTCCAGCCCATCTACCATCGGCAGGACGTGGCGTTCGGGCCCATTGGCTGGCTCCGCTGGTACAAGGACGCGGATGGCTCCATGACGGGCCTCCCGACCCGGGACTACGCCATCTATGAACTGGTCGAGAACGTCGTCCTGTCCTCGCAGGGCATCCACCTGAAGCAGACCGGGATTCTCGAAGTGCCCGGCGGCGCGGCGTCACCGAATGTCGTGGGGACCGCGCTCAACAACGAGCGCCTGCTCGGGGCGGCCTTCTTCAACAACAACGAGCTGGTCGTGTCGGGGCAGACCGGCGTGTCTTACGGCCGCGTCACCAACAACGCTCAGGGCATCTACCAGTGCGGTCATACGGCACGTTCGTGGCCCCGGGCGGAGAGGTGCTCTTCGCCCTCGTGGGCGGACGTGGAGAGGGTCGTCGACCTGTGAGGGCATGAAGAAGCGCCGCGTTCCTGCGAAGGAGCGCGGCGCCTTTCGTGCAGCCCCGGTGCTGACTACTTCGTGTGCACCGTGACGTCAGCGGACAGGCCGGCACGCAGGGCCAGTCCTTCCGGCGGGTGCACCCAGGTGATGCGCACGGGCACGCGCTGCACCACCTTCACGAAGTTGCCGGACGCGTTGTCGGGAGGCAGCAGCGAGAAGCGTGAACCGGTGCCGCCGGACAGGCTCTCCACCCTGCCCTCCAGCTTCTCACCGGAGAAGGCATCCAGCTCCACCTCCACGCGCTGGCCGGCGTGCATGTGGCCCACCTGCGTCTCCTTGAAGTTCGCCACCACGTAGGTGGTGAGCGGCACCAGCTCCGCTACCGCCTGCCCGGGAGTGAGCAGCTGTCCCGCGTGCACGGACAGCTTGGACACCTGGCCGTCCGCCGGGGCGACGATGCGCGTGTCCTCCAGTTGGAGCTTGGCCTGATCCAGCGCCGCCTCCGCGCCCTTCACCCGGGCGTGCGCCAGCGCCGCGTTGGCCTGGGCGGCGGCGATCTTCTCGTCGATGGGAGCGCTCACATCCAGTTGGCCCTGCGCCTCCGCGACCTTGCTCTCCGCGGTGCGCCGGCCCTCCTCCGCCAGGGTGAGCTGCGCGCGGGCACCTTCCAGCGCGGCCTGCGCGGTGTCGTGGCCCGTCTGCGCATCATCCAGCGCGCTCTGCGCCACGACGTTCTGCTCGCGCAGGCTCTTCGCGCGCTCCAGATCCAACGCCGCCTTGCGGGCCTGCGCTTCGGCCCGGGACACCGCCGCGCGGGCGGAGGCCACCTGCGCCTGGGCGCTGCTGACCGCGGAGTTGCTGGTGGTGACGAGCGCCCTCGCGCTGGACAGCCCCCCCTTCGCCCCGGCGGCGGCCACGGTGGCCTGCGCGTCCGCGGCGACGGCCTGGGCGCGCGCGGACTCCAGCTCCGCCTCCGCCTGCTTCACCCGGGCCTCGTAGGGGCGCGGATCGATTTGGAGGATGACGTCGCCCTGGTGCACGGTGGCGTTGTCGGCCAGGGCCACCTTCACCACCGGGCCGGACACGCGCGCGGACAGGGGCACCACGTCCGCCTCCACCTGCGCGTCGTCGGTGGTTTCCTGCCCTGCGGTGAGCAGCTTGAAGCCGCCCAGGGACAGCAGGATGAAGGCCACCACGGCGCCCAGGATGAAGAAGCCCCGCTTGCCACGCTTCGCCTGCGCCTCGGCGGAGGGCGCGGGCGCCGCTTCGGGGACGAGCTGGGGGGCCGTTGTTGTCGTTGCCATGGCTTAGATCTCCACGTCGATGTGGGGCTTCTCGTGGGAGCCCCCGCCGCTGGGAGCGGCCTTGAGGAAGTAGATGAGCGGCAGCACCACCACGAACATCAGCGCCGCGAGGACGAACAGCTTGTCGAAGGCGAGCACCATGGCCTGCCGGGACACCGAGCCGACCATCATCTGGAGGCTGGCCGCCTTCGCGCCGGCGGCATCCAGGCCGTGCTGCATGAGCCCCTGCTGGGTGGCGGCCATGCGGCCCGCGACCTCCCAGCGCTCCGGGTTCAGGTGCGCCGCGATGGAGGCCTTGGCCGTCACCGTGTAGCGCGACAGGAGCGTGGTGAAGATGGCCAGGCCCATGGAGCCGCCAATCTGGCGCAGCAGCGAGTTGAGCCCGGTGGCGTCCGCCATCCGCTCGCGCGGGATGTTGGCGAGCGCCGTGGCGCTGAGCGGCACGAACATCAGGCTGAAGCCCACGCCCTGGAGGGCAATGGCGCTGATGATGTTCCCGGAGCCCGTGGCCAGCGAGAAGTGGCTCATCTCGAACGCGCCGAAGCCCGCGAACACGATGCCCGCGGCCACCAGCACCCGCGCCGGCACCTTGCCGTACAGCCGCCCGACAATGGGCATCATCACCAGCATCACCAGCGTGCGGGGCATCAGCGCGAACCCGGACTGGGTGGCGGTGAAGCCCAGCAGCTCCTGCATGAACACCGGCAAGAGGAACATGCTGGCCATGAGCACCGCGAACACCAGCGCGCTGAGCATCGTGCCGGAGGCGAACACCGGGTCCTTGAACAGGCGCAGGTTCACCGCGGGCGCCTCCGCCGTCAGCTCGCAGATGACGAACGCGATGAGGCACGTGGCCGCGAACAGCGCGCAGGCGATGATGAGGGGGGACTGGAACCAGTCATCCGCCTGCCCCTCCTCCAGGAAGTACTGGAGCGACGCGAGCCCCATGCAGAGCAGCGTGATGCCGGCCCAGTCCATGTGCTTGCGCTGGCGTTCGGCCTCCACGCGCGCGGTGGCGCGCAGCTGTTCGTCCTCCTGGACGAAGCGGGCCACCATGAAGAAGCCCAGGATGCCCACCGGCACGTTGATGAAGAAGATCCACGACCAGTGGAAGTTGTCGACGATGTAGCCACCCAGCGTCGGGCCGATGGCCGGGCCCACCATCACGGCCATGGCGAAGACGGCCATCGCCGTGCCCTGCTCCTTGGGCGGGAACGTCTGGCGCAGGATGGCCTGCTCGGTGGGTTGCAGCGCGCCCGCGCCCAGCCCTTGGAGGAAGCGGAAGAGCACCAGGGTCGGCAGGTTCCACGCGAAGCCGCAGAGGAACGAGCCCACGACGAAGAGCACCAGACACGCCAGGTACACGCGCTTCTGACCGAACAGGCGGCCCAGGAAGCCCGTGAGCGGCATCACCATCACCGTGGCGATGACGAAGCCGGTGGTGGCCCAGGTGATCTCCTGCACGGTGGCGCCCACCGCGCCGCGAATCTGCGGCAGCGCCACGTTGACGATGGACGAGTCGATGGCGCCCATCAGCGTGCCGAACGTCACCGACAGCGTGACGAGCCACTTGTTCGGCAGGGCCTTGGGTGTGGCCGCCAGGGCTCCGGGTGATGCGACGGAAGTCGCCATGTCGCTAGACCTCGATTCCCTTCAGGAAGACGCGGAGGACCTCCTCCGCCCAGGCCGAGGCGGGAGGGTTCGCGCGGTCGCCCTCGCGCACGCGGTCCAACGCGCCGCGCACCATGCCCATCAGCAGGGCCGGATAGAACGCCCTGCCCTCCGCGCGGAACTCCCCGGCCTGGATGCCGCGCGCGAAGACGGGCTCCATGCGCCGGTTCAGCTCCGCGAGGACACGGCTCTTGTTCTGAGTGCGGGCCGCGTCCTCGGGCAGCTGCATCATCACGCGCACGAAGGCGTCGTGCTCCGACACGTGGGCGAACACCGCCACCACGAAGGCGCGGAGCTGCTCGCGGGCGGACTGCCCCTCCACCTGGGCCAGCGCGACATCCAGCCGCTCCAGCAACGCCTCCCGGCGCTTCGCGCGCAGCGCCTCCAGCAGCGCCGCCCGGTCCGTGAAGTGGTTGTAGAGCGTCCCCACCGACACGCCTGCCTGCTCGGCGATGGACTCCATCTTCGCCGCGTGCAGGCCCTCCCGGGCGAACACCGCCGCGGCCGCCGCCAGGATGGCGTCAGCGGTGGCTTCCTTCAGGCGCGAGCGCAGCTTTTTGACAGGCGCCTCAGATTTTGAATCTCGATTCATTTCTTGAAGGGAGATTTAACCCTCTCCGTCCCGGAGTCAAATCGAGAGGGTGGCGAGGAGCGAGCGACCGGCCAGGTCCACGACCCGCATGTCGGGCGGTAGGGCTCTTTCTCCGAGGCGACTTGCTCAGTCCGCCAGTTCCCAAGAGGCCACGGTGTACCTGTCAGGAAACTCCCGGGACAGCGCCTCCCACGGCACCATTTCCTGATCCACCAACTCCAGGAACGAAATCCCCAGCGCCTCGCAGAACGCGAAGGCGCCCCCCGTGGACAGTGCGGCCAGGGCCTCATCCGGGGTGCGCCCCAGGAAGAGCAGGAGCCAGGCATGCCGACGCGCGCTTGTTCTCCGGTCCTCGACGGAGGGCTCCAGGTCCTCGCTTCGAAGGGTGAGCTTCGCCTGGTCCATGAAGAAGCCGAGGCTCCAATCCCCCCCTTCGTCGAACACCTCTACGAGCCGCTCCGTCAGCTTCCCAAGGGCTTCTCGGTTCTCACCCGGGCTGGCGAACGCCACCCATCGTGGCCCGGGGACCGCAGGTGTCGCCCCGGGGCCCGAAGGGGCGACGGCGTCCCCCGCCGGCTCCACGTCCAGCACGGCCTGAAGCCGGGCCCTCTCCAGGGTCTTGCGGAAAACCGCGGGGCTCGTCACCAGCGCGGCAAAGAAGTGGGAAGCCTCGGACATGGACGACTCGTGCGGTTGCGCGGTGGAGGGGCTTGGACCTCAAGGGCCATCGAACCGGCGAAGCCATTCGTCGGAAGTCTCTGGGGTGAATCGGTTCCCACCCGCGAAGTGCAGGGACCCCACGGATTCGACCCGGAGAGGCCGAAGCGCCTGGGCCACCCGGAGATAGGGCTCGGGAATACGGCCATCGTTCGCGTCGCCCATTCGAGGGCGGGAACCGGCCTGGATGAGCACACCTCCATCATATTCGCGGAGGGAAATCTCATCGCCCAGGGTCGCGACGAGGCCAGGGATTCCGCCCACCCGTGGAAGGAAACGCTCCCCGACGATCGTGAGCCAGTTGACGCCCTTGATGCCATCTCCCAGATACCGGGCATGGCTGAGAGGACTGTCCACCTCCAGTCCGGGAAATCGACGGGCCATGGCATAGACAGCGGGTTGGAAGTCACTTTCCACGCCCACATCGGGAGACTCCGCCAGGCCAGGCCCTCCGTACCCATGGATGGGATGAAGATGGTTGCAGAGCTCAAGCATCAGCGCGGGAAGACTCCCCGGATGGTCCGCGAACCAGGTCAGGGGCAGCATGAACGACAGGTGGCCCAGCGCCTTCTCCCAGTCCGGGGGACCAAAGGCTTCAATCCGGAAGTGACTCGCGGCCTCCGGTTGCTCGCCACCGTGGGTGGAGTACTCCCAGGCCTGATTGCCACCTCGCTGCGCCATCACCGCGCGAAGAGAGGGAACACGACTGGAGCCGTGGGGATACATCTTCCCGCTCTTGGGATGCACCACCCAGCGCAGGTGTTGGCCGAAGCATGCCTGGAGGCGCTCCACGCAGGTGAGCACCGCATCCCGGGTTTCCGGCCGGTGGGCATTCTCGAAATAGAGTGTGGCGAGGAGTCCCACCTGCACGACGACGCGGCCCTGACCGTCGCGCACGGCCAACTGCTTCTCCTCCGTGAAATCGTCGTCCGTTGTCATGGGCTCACTCCGTCCAGCGGCTGCCTTATCAAAAAGCAAGGACCAGGCGAGCGACAATCCCCGGAATCAGGACATCATCCGCCTGCGTCGCGCCGGTCGGCGCCAGGTCATCGAGGACGAGCGCGACCAGCGCCAGACTCAGCAAGGTCACCTCCCACCAGTTCGGCGCGGACACCGGCTCCGGTTGCTCCTGGGGCTGCTTGTCCTTCCGGCAGTTGCAGTCCTCCAACTTGAGGATGGTGAGCTTGCTCCGGTCGCCAGCGATCCTCTCGTAGGCCCTGCGTTGTTCGAGCGTCGGCGTATCGCCCGGAAATTTCATCTCGACGACATGCTGGATGTTGTTCTGGAGCGGAGGACTGCTCCCGTTCTTGACGATGACGACATCAGGCCGGCGAACCATGCCAGCATTCGCGGGCACACCGTTCTTCTTCATCCATCCCGGCACCCAGGCGTGCCCGCGGAGTCCACGATTGCCATCCATGATGGGTTTCGGAGGAGTCGACCGCATGTCGTAGCTGATCTCCGGCTTGTAGCGACTCTTGTTTCCAACACTGTCATCGATTCCCTGGAGGAGGGTGCTGACACACTGTTGTTTGAGCGCCCGGCCGTCTTTTCCCGTCTTGAAGTTCCCCACCTTGTTGCAGTGGCACATCAGCTCGCAAAGCACCTGCTTGTCCGTGGGCGAGAGACCCGCGCCACTCGCCCCGGGAGGCTGAAGCTCGGCGGGGCTCATCGAATTGCTCGGGCTCCCGTGGTTGTGCTGCATGGCATCACCCATGCGCGGGACGTTCTCGCCTTCGACCATCACGTCGAAGGAATAGCTCACGAAGGACGCCTTGCCCTTGATGCGTCCCGACACCACTCCGCCCCCCGCGGTGCCCGGTTCGTTGCCCGTGCTCAAGGCGAAGTAGGAGGATTTGATGGCGAGCGGCACGCCATCCACGAGCACACTCGAGGCTCCAGCAGCGGTATCGCTGGACTTCGCCTCATTCATATAGGGCACGGGTGAGGGGCTGGGTGTCGGGGTCAGACAGGGGTCTGGCCCCGCGAGCGAAACACCGTCCGACTTCTCGTGGACGACGGTGCGACCATTCACCATCACGGTGGTGCCCATGGCTCAGCGCCTCTCCGGCAAGACCCGGCAGACCGCGCCATGACCGGGTGGGGTGTGGGTGGCGACAAGGGCGCCTCCAGGGAGCCCGCTTCCGTGGAGGAGGCAGAGCGTCGCGAGCACCATCAGGAGGGGGCCGGTTGCCGCACCCACGTCGCCCAGACTCTCACTGGGATGAAGCAGCGAGGCGGCACTGGCCTGGTCCCTGAAAGCACGAAAGCGGGCGAAGGCCATCTCAAGGGCTTCGTGTTTCGAGCCGTCCATGTCGCTCAAGATGAGGCCAGGGCTTTCGTTGTTGGCGGCGCTCGAGCGCAGACACTCACGGGTGGCGCGAGTGAGGAGGGCTCCCGGCAGAGGACTCTTCTCGCCTTGCAGTGGGGTGCCTTCCCCCCACGCAGCCAATTGGGACAGTGCTCGGGATTGGGGCCTGAGCGGCTCCAGCACCAGGAATGCGGCCGCCTCCCCCGGGACCCTGCCCTCCACCTCCAGGCTGTTGCGGAGCCGGCACTGACGGTCGAGGTGCTCCACCGTCCTCGGAGAGCACAACGTATCCACTGCGCCCAGCACACATGCGTCGAGTTGCCCCTGCGCGAACAACACGGAAATCTGCTCCAGGGCCATGACCCACCCGGTGTGTCCTCCGGGGATCAGGGACACCCTGGGACTGCCTATCGACCGGGGAAACCGTTCCAGGAGCGCCTGCACCACCGAGGCGGGGAAGCTCCATGGCGAGGGCCGCGCCCCTGGCTCGGGGGTCACCAGGACCAGCCCCACGCGGTGGCGTGCGTTCCAGGAATCCGCCACACCCTGCAATGCCTCCGTGAGCGCCGCGACCGCGAGTTCCAGCAATCGGGCCTCTTCACCCACCCGAGGGTGGAGCGGAGCGATGGCGGAGAGCACGGCGCCCTCCCCGGTCCTGTCGACGATGAAGCTTTCGTGAAAGGCGTTGAACTTCGCCTGGACGGAGAAGAACGTCTCACGCGCGCCAGGCCCCACGGGAGTCCGGGCGCCGACCCCTGTGATGGCGAGCGGCCTCATGAAACCTGCCCCAGACGGACCCTGGGCTTGCCCTGGATGGAGACCTCCACGGAAGTGCTCGCCGAGCGAGGCAGGGGAAGCAGCGTCCGCCACGCCATGCTCACGCGCTTCTCATCTGGCATCAGCCACACGGCATCGAGGTCCGACTTCAATCCACGCTGGCGGTACACGACGTCATGAGAAGGGCGAGGCAGTTGGAACGCAGTGGGAACCTCGGGATGAAAGCCCTTCCACATCACGTCCTCGCCCCCCTTCAACGGCACGGCGGTGCGCAGGTACGGCGGCGCGACATGAAAGAAGCGCGGGTCGAAATCCCCTGGCACGAATGGGGCGCGCTCCTCACGCCAGCGATCGTCATAGGTCCCGGCGTGCTGCCTCCGGGGGCTCCAGGCAGGATGGACCGGACCGAATCCCAGTGTCCGCGCCGGCTCGCTGAAGCCCCGGTAGGGATTGTCAGCCCACTCCAGGTTCGGGGCGGCAACAGGCTCACGTGACGACGGACGTCCCGCGAGGAAGCCACGGCCAATCGGGTTCTCCGGCCAGAAGACCGACTTCGACGGGTCTGGGTCCGCACCACCAAAGGCCGTTTCCCACGTGAGCGGAAGCCGTACGAACGGCTGCGGGGAGCTCAACCGCCATCCCAACAATGAATTCTCGTTCCACCGCTCACCCCACACGCGCGCGGAGATGGAAATGGGGCCGACCCGCAGGGAGAGAGGCATGACCGTCATGGGTTCACCGTGCGCCGTCCAGGCGCTGCCCTGAACGAGGATGTCGGTGCCTGGCTTGCCGGTGTTGAAGTCGCCAGGCCTCTTCAGCTTCAAGGGCTGGCCGGGTTCGAATTCATCGCCCCGGGAGACGGGACTCTGCTCCCCCGCGGTCACCAACCGACCGTCCGGTTCAAAGGCGTAGGTGCACTTGACGATGACGACCAGCACCTCCTGGCCATCCCGATCCCAGGCGATCAGGTGTGATGCCGCGAAGGGGCTGTGATTGGTGACATGCATGGCGACTCAGCGCTGGCCGAGCTTCCGGGCCCAATGTTGGAGGGCTTTACGTTGTTGGCCCTGGAGCGACTCGGGGTCCGCGATGGGGGGATGTCCGGAATGAAGGGCAACTTCACGAAACGTCCACGCCCTCAAGGTTCCACCCTGGATTTCCAGGTCACGCAGACTGCGAGCAAGGCTCCAGGGCGCGCCATGCCGGATGCGCTGGCCCGCGAGCTGTCGCGGAGGCTGGGCTCGCCAGTGCCGAAGGGCCTGGGCGCGCAGGTCCTCGCGGTGCGCGTCTCGCTCGACGCGGTCCGCCTCCGCATCCGGGTCCAACGCCTCCCCATCATCGGCCACGTCCTCTTCGGGCTCGGGAAAGAGGCCCTGCGCGGGTGACCATCCAGAGAGGCACGCATAGGCCTCCAATGCCGCCGAGAGGACGCTCCGAGAGGCGCTCTGTTCAAGCCCCGCCACCACCACGGGCAGTGCCCTCGGGTCTCCATGAAAGCCCAGCGCCAGGAGCGCGAAGGACGCATGTGGCCCCTCCAGTTGCGCCTGGATCAGCTTGAAATCCTCGGGCTCCCCCAGAGCCGCCAACGCGGGCAGCAGTGTTTCGATGTGACGTCCTGCCCGGACGCAACCGCGCAAACGGGGGAGGCAGCGTGGAGGATTGATCTCCAAAAGGGCCAGGAGCGCGGCCTGCTCGAGGGCTGGCGTAGCAAGGGCATTGTCCAGAAGGGGAACCACCAGCGAAGGCGCGAGCCAGGCACCCGCCAGGAGGCAGGCAGCCCGGACCGCCGGCTGCTCGTCCTGGATGGCGCGTTGGAGAATCGCGGTCGCATGTTCACGGCGCCGCCCCAGCAGGAGAAGAAGCTCCGCCCGGACCTGGACCTGAGACTCGGAGCTGCTCTCGAAGCGGCGCCAGATCTGGGGCGCAAGCTCGCTGCCAGAATGCCAGAAGAGGGCGTCGAGCAGTGCGTTCCGAAACGGCGTCGCGCGTTCGCCTGAGAGGGCATCCAATACGGGTTCGATTTCATCGCAGCCCAGAAGCACCACCGCGCCCCCGAATACTTCTTCCTCCCATTCACTATCGAGGAGGGGCCGCGCCAATTCCAGGCTGCTTTCCCGGGAGTAACGAAGCGCATCAAGATGCAATTGGTGCCGCGTTTCCCACTTCGCGAGCTGCGCCCAGGAGGCGTGCCGCGTCCGAAGGAGGCGTTGATACCGGGCCCGGAAGTCACCGACGCCTTCGAGGTGTTGCCGAAGGAATGGCAGATAATAGGAAGGAGGGTTGGAGGACATTCAAGCCCTCCTCAATTGATCCGAACAGCACTTCCCTTCAACCGAGCCATCCCTGTCGAACGAACGGTGACGTCGGTTCCGCGCAATTGGATGCGCCCATCCTCTCGAATCTCCATCCGTCCTTGTCCGCACCGCAATTGGAGCGAAGCGTCCGCGGCATGCGCCTGCTCACCCACGACTCCCAGGATGAGGAGCATGTCTGGGGAGCCGACAGGCTTGCAGACCAGGACATGGGCCCCAGGGGCCGGGGGAGGAGCGGCGCAGATGCCCACGGGCAGGACGAGTTTTGCTGCCAATGATTGTGCTGAAAGCGCGGCGCATTGGACGAGGAGCGGCTCACCCGGCGCGCTGACCACTTGGGCGAGGTAGAGCGCTCCCGAAGAAGCCTGCTCCAGCGGAAGAGGAATTGGCAGGGCCTGCATGCAGCCTCCTTGCGCATTCAGCGTCTGCCCGATTCAAACCCTGGCATCTACGCAAAGGCAAGCCCCTCCCCATGAGGTCCGCCCAAACCCATGTCAGACAAAAATGACCTCCTCTGCTGACATGGGTGGGCTTCAATCCACTACGGCGTGAGCATGCCCAGCTTGGGCGCAGGCAGGTCCACGGACAGCTCCTGCGTGAGGTTGTCCGGGGCGTGGAAGCCCTTGCCGCTCACCTCGCCCGCGCGGAACAGGGCCCAGCTCTGGAGGCCGCGCTGGAACGTGCGCGTCATGTGCCACAGCTCCAGGCCGCTGTTGGCGACGAAGAGGTACAGCGTGCGCTTGGGGTTCCAGGGGTTGGGCAGCGCCACGGCGAGGCCGTCATCCGCGCGGCCGTACGTCTTGCCCTGCCAGCGGAAGTAGCGCCGGCCCAGCTCCACCGGCAGCTTCTTCTCCGCCTGGAGCCGCGCGAGCAGCCCGTTGTCCTCCGCGCCACCGAACACGACGAGGTCGCGGTCCGCCAGCTCCGCGTCCGTCACCTCCGCGTCCGGCTTGAGCGGGGCCAGCTTCTCCGGCGACGCGTCCGCCAACTGCTCGCGGTAGTTCAGCGCCAGCGTGCGCATGGACTCCACCTGGCGCGCGGAGCCGTAGACGAAGAGCAGCTTCTCCCAGTCGTCCAGCGTGTTGGCCAGGGTCTGGTAGCGCTCGCGGGCCACGGGGATGTCGTTGCCCACGTTGAACACCACGCGCACCGGCTTGTCCGCGACCTTCACCGTGAAGGTGTCGCTTGCGCCCTTCACCTCCACGCGCTCCAGCGTGGCGCCCTTCTCCGTCTGCACCTCCACCAGCGTGACGAACTGCCAGGGCTTGCCGGACTGCTCCACCTTCAGCGTGACTTCGTAACCCTCCTTCGCCTTCTGGGCGCGGGAGGTGAGGCGCGGCGCGGGCAGGCCCTCACGCGCCACCCACTGGCTCACGAGCGGCGCCACGTCCCGGCCCGCCGCCTCCGACGCCGTCTTGATGAAGTCCTGGGTGGACAGCTTCTTGTTCGCGAACCTCCCGTGCACCGCGGCCATCACCTGCGCGAACTTCGCGTTGCCCAGGGTCAGCCGCAGCTGGTGCAAGAGATACGTCCCCTTGATGCGGGGCACCGCGTACTGGCCATAGCGCCCGTAGTCCGTGCGCGCGGACGTGGGCACCACGTCGCCTTCGCGGGAGGAGACGTAGAGGTAGCGGGCATTGAGCTCCGCGAGCGCGTCCCGCTGCTGGTCGAACGCCTTGCCCAGCGCATCATCGCCTTCCGGCAGGTCCTTGAGCTGGGTCCAGTACGCGGCCGAGCCGCTGACGAACCAGTTGTCCCCGTCCGTGGCGGGGAACACCGTGTTGGCCCAGAGCTTCTTCTCGTCGAAGGCGAGCGCGTCCTTCACGCGGGTGAAGTCCTTCTTGGGCTTCTCCACCTTGGGCTCGGGCTTCTGCTGCGCCTTCGCGGCCTTGAGCTTGTCCGCCACGTAGACGGGGCTGAAGGCGGTGTAGCCCAGCGACAGGTGCGGCGTGGCGCCAGGCAGGTCCGGAATCCAGCGGCTGCCCACCATCTTCTCGCGCAGCGTCGTCTTGCCGAAGTGGGCCAGGAACATCAGCTTCTCCGCCATCTCCGACGTGGTGACCTTGCCGTCACACGCGTGGGGGCGGTTGATGGGGCTCGTCGCGAGCATCCGCGTGGCGCTCTCCACGTCGAAGCCGGCCTTGCCGTACCGGGCATAGGCCTCCTGGAAGGCGATGTCGCGGTTCCAGGTGTTGAAGGCCAGATCCACCGGGGCGTTGCTCGTGTTGGGCACGGACTCCTTGCGCACCTCCGGGTCGCGGTTGTTGTTGTTGGCCCAGATGAAGTCCTTGAGGTTTCCGGGCGTGTCGGCCTGCTTGCCCTTGCTGCCGGTGCGCCACAGGCGCGTCTTGTTCGTGCCCAGGAGCAGGCACGCGCCCTCGTCCGTCTTGGTGTCCGCCAGCGTCCAGTCGTTGGTGTACAGGCCGTTGTTGCGGTCCTTGAGGATGCGCTCCACGTCGTCGATGGACGACGCGTACTGCGCGGCCCGGCGGATGCGATTGCTCTGCGGGGTGCCGTCGATGTTGAAGGGCGTCTGGCCCACGGTCGTCTCACCGATGACGATGCCCGCGTCATTGAGGAACCAGTCCGCGCCGCTGTGGATGCCGCCCGGGAAGGTCTGCATCACGAAGCGGTGGCCCTTCGTCGGCTGCACGTCCAGCACCACGTCCCAGTGGACGCCGGTGTAGCCGTTCCACATGAAGATCTGCCCCATGACGACGCGGCCGTCCTTCGTCGCGGACTTCGTGGCGACGAACGACGAGCAGTGGTCACCCTCCCCCGCCCGGCCGTTCTCGTCCTCGCCCTTGAGGAAGGTGCGTCCGGACAGCGGGGACGCCGTCACGCGGTTGGCTTCCTCCAACTGGCCCAGGTCCACCGCGGAGTTGAGCGCGACGATGTCCAGCACATCCAGGTCGCGCTCCTTCGCGTCCGGGCCCTTGAACTTCGCGCCGGCCACGTTCGCGCCGTCGGCAATGCCCTTCATCTCCTCCAGGAACTCCGGGTCGAAGCGGCGCAGGAAGAGCGAGTCCGCGAGCAGGCGCACCTGCGCCCAGCCCTTCGCGGCGTCCGCCTTGTCCTTCTGGATGCCCAGCTTCTCGATGTAGCGGACGATCTCCTGCGACACGAGCTCACCGAACTGCCGGCCGCGCTCGTAGGGCTCGCCCTCGATGTGCACGTACACCCAGCCGCCGTCGTCATACCGGAAGCCCTTGCCGGCCCAGCGCACGCTCTCCATCGGGACGTACGCGGTGATGTCGTCCACCTCCTCCAGCTTCACGTCGTCGAACCACGCAGTGCCGGTGGCCTTGCCGTTGTGGCCCAGGTGCGCCTGCACGCGGTCGGTGGACTGGGTGGCGAAGAACATCACCTGCACCCGGCCGCTGGCGTCCGCGCCCTGCGGCGGCGAACAGTTGGTGAAGGGGAAGCTCTGCATGGACAGACATGCGCCCAGCGCCGTTGGGTAGCGCGCCTGCGCATCCGCCTGCACGCCCTTCGTGCGCACCCACGCGCTCAGCCGGTACAGGCGCCCCACCTGGAGCTTCACCGGCTCCGACTGCACGGTCGTTTCGGCGCCGCCCTGGGGGCTTTCGATGAGCAGCCCCCGGCTGCCTTCCGCCTTCGCGTCGGTGCTGGTGGACACCTTGCCCTGGCCGGACGCGGACCAGCCCTTCGGGAGTCCCGCGCTCGCGGTGGCCTCGAAGCCGGCGTTGGGGACGGAGATGGGCGCGGGGGCCGCCCACGCGGGGGCCGCGGCGCAGGCCAGCAGCGTGGAACCCAGCAGATGGGAGCGTTTCCACATCAGTCGGAGGTGGGGCATGGCGTGCTCGTCTCGTACCGGCAACGGGGAAGTGGGGCGCGGCATCCTGTCATGCCGACCGCGAGCGTGCAGGCCGCGAGGGACTCGTCTCTGTCTGGCCTGGTGGTGGGCGCATGTCGCACGCCTCATGGGGGCCCGGGCGAATTCGAGAGCAAGCCGCGGAGTGCTGACCTCCAGCGCGGAGGTTAGTTTCCGGGCGTGGTCATGAGGACCGCTCTCGAAGGGAGGCAACACACCATGACGGCGAAGCTGAAGGCCCTCGCGGCGGCGACGCTGGGTGACCCGCGCTGGCCGTCGGTCGCCACGCGGGATGCGGCGGCGGACGGACGCTTCTTCTATTCCGTGCGGACGACGGGCGTGTACTGCCGTCCTTCGTGTGGCGCCCGGACGCCCCGGCCGGAGAACGTCGGCTTCCACGCGACCACGGCCTCGGCGGAGCAGGCGGGGTTCCGGGCGTGCAAGCGCTGCAAGCCGGGCCAGCCCTCGCTCGCTTCGCGGCACGCGGATCAGGTGGCCGAGCTGTGCCGCTTCATCCAGGGCGCGGAGCAGCCACCAAGCCTGGAGGCACTGGCGGACCGCGCCGGCCTGAGCCCCCATCACCTGCACCGCGTGTTCAAGGCCGTCACCGGGCTGACGCCCAGGGCCTACGCGGCGGCCCACCGGGCCGAGCGGATCCGCACCGGCCTGACGCGACGCGGCTCCGTCACCGAAGCCATCTACGACGCGGGCTTCAACTCCAGCGGGCGCTTCTACGAAACCTCCAGCCAGGTCCTGGGCATGACTCCGACGAACTTCCGCGCCGGTGGCGCGAACACTGAAATCCGCTTCGCCATTGGCGAGTGCACCCTGGGCCCCATCCTCGTGGCCTCAAGCGACCGGGGCGTGTGCGCCATCCTGATGGGGGAAGACCCCGACGCGCTGGCGAAGGACCTCCAGGACCGCTTCCCCCAGGCGACGCTGGTGGGCGGGGACGCGGCGTTCGAACGACTGGTGTCGCGGGTGGTGGGCTTCGTGGAGGCTCCCGGCGTGGGATTGGATCTGCCCCTGGACGTGCGCGGCACGGCGTTCCAGCAACGCGTGTGGCAGGCGCTGCGGGAGATTCCGGTGGGCACCACGGCGAGCTACACGGACATCGCGGAGCGCATTGGCGCACCGAAGTCGGTCCGGGCGGTGGCGCAGGCCTGCGGCGCGAACGCGCTGGCGGTGGCGATTCCCTGCCACCGGGTGGTGCGCCATGACGGGGCCCTGTCGGGCTACCGCTGGGGCGTGGAGCGCAAGCGCGCGCTCCTGGACCGCGAGGCGAACCGATGAGGACCCGGGGTGCGTTCGCGCCATCCCCGGTGGATGGAATCGCGACCCGCGTGGGGACGGTGGATTGGGGCGCGGTGGAGCAGGAGTTGGATGCGCGGGGCTGCGCGACCATGGAGCGGCTGCTCACCGCCGAGGAGTGCGAGGCCCTGGCGCTGCTGTACGACGTGGAGGGGGCGTTTCGCAGTCGGGTGGTGATGGCGCGGCACGGGTTCGGGCGGGGGGAATATCAGTACTTCGACCATCCCCTGCCGGAGGTGGTGTCGGAGCTGCGCACGGCGCTGTACCCGCGGCTCGTGCCCATCGCGAACCGCTGGAACACGGCGATGGGCATCGACGTGCGGTATCCGCAAGCGCACGCGGAGTTCCTCGCGCGCTGTCACGCGGCGGGACAGGTGCGGCCCACGCCGCTGCTGCTGCGCTACGGCGCGGAGGACTACAACTGCCTGCACCAGGACCTTTACGGGGAGCATGTCTTCCCGCTCCAGGTGGCCTTCCTGTTGTCGGAGCCGGGACGGGACTTCACGGGCGGTGAGTTCGTGCTGTCGGAGCAGCGGCCCCGGATGCAGTCTCGACCGGAGGTCGTCCCGCTGCGACAGGGGGACGCGGTCGTCTTCGCGGTGCATCACCGTCCGGTGCAGGGCACGCGGGGCACCTACCGCGTCAACCTCCGGCACGGCGTCAGCCGGGTGCGTTCAGGGCAGAGGCACACCGCGGGCATCATCTTCCACGACGCGGCCTGAAGCACCTGCGGCACGGAAGGTTCCTCAGCGAACGGAGGAGCAGGACAGGGAGCACAAAGTGTTCACCTGGAAGGCGCCCCGATTAGGCTCGCCCCATGAAGTTTCTAGGCGAACTGGATGATGTCTCCCTGGGGCGGACGCAGCGGTGCAACCGTCGCCTCACGGACCCGAACCGCCTGCAGGCGATCCGCGACACCGGGCTGCTGGACACGCCCCGGGAGGAGACCTTCGACCGCCTCGCACGCCTGGCGGCGGAGCTGCTCGACGTCCCCCTGACCATCATGTCGCTGGTGGACGCCGACAAGCAGTTCTTCAAGGCGGACTTCGGCCTGCCGTCCCCCTTCCGGGAGACCCGGACACTGCCGATCGACGCCTCGCTGTGCCGCTACACGCTCGAGGGAGACCCCATCATCTCCTCGAATGCGCTCAATGACCCCTTCCTGAAGTTCCATCCTTCGACCGGGCCCTGGGGCATCGTCGCCATCATCGTGCTGCCGTTGATCAACCCGGACGGCCACGTGCTGGGGACCTTCTGCTGCATCGAACCCAAGGTGCGCGAGTGGACCCCGAGGGACCTCAAGGTGATGCGGGAGCTGACGACGTCCATCATGACGGAGATCAACCTCCGCAATCAGATCCAGAAGCTGAAGACGGAGCAGAACCTGCGGGAGACGTTCGTCGCGGCGCTCACCCATGACCTGCGCACGCCCCTGACGGCGTCGAAGCTGAGCGTGCAGCTCCTGGGAAGGCGCCATGCGGACCTGCCGAGCGTCCAGACCTCCGTGGCGCGGGTGAGCGCGAGCCTGGACCGCGCGGAGCGCATGATCCAGAACCTGCTGGACGCGAGCCGGATCAAGGCCGGCAAGCGGGTGGCCCTGGATCTGGGGGAATGCGACCTCCACGCCATCACGACCCAGGCCCTGGAGGAACTCGCGGCCGTCTACACGGAGCGCTTCGTCCTGAAGGCAGAGGGCGTGTTCAAGATGAAGGCGGATCCGCTCGGGCTTCGCCGCATCGTCGAGAACCTGGCCTCCAACGCGGCGAAGTACGGCGCGCCGGGCACCCCGATTGAAGTCCTGCTCGCCCAGAGTGGGAACCGTGTGACGCTCCAGGTGAGGAATCAGGGCACCCCCATCGCCGAGCACGAGCAGCAGACCATCTTCGAGCCCTTCCACCGCACGCGGTCCGCATCGGAGAGCGCGGAGAAGGGCTGGGGGCTCGGCCTGCCGCTGGTGAGGGGACTCGCCGAGGCGCACGGTGGGAGCGCCACCGTGACGAGCTCCGCCGAGGACGGGACCTGCTTCACCATCATCCTCCCGCTCGAGGCGACTTCGCGGGAGCCGCACGCGACCCTCGCGGATTTCGCGCGCATTGAAGCGAAGGAGTTCACGGGCTTCCGGAGCTGAGCACGAGCGCCCACCGCGGGCGCGAGACGCCTCCCTGAGTCAGGGTGCGCGTCCGTGATTGTGAAGCATGGCTTGAAGGCCCATTGCGTCGGTCGCGTCTATTTCCCGACCGGCGCCGGGCGTATTTCTTCCTGACAGCGAGGCACGAACGCCCTCGACTCCAAGGAAGGTTCACCGTCATGCCGATCTCCCGTCGCTCCGTCCTGGGGACCTTCGCAGCATTGGCCTCGCTCCCGGTCCTGGGCCAGGTGAAGACAAAGACCCAGGCCCTGCGGATCGGCGTCATCGGCGCGGGGTGGCTGGGGGGCACCGTCGGCCAGATCTGGGTCCGGGCCGGGCACGAGGTGCTGTTCTCCTCCCGCCATCCTGACGAGCTCGTCTCCCTGACCCGGCAGCTCGGCCCGCGCGCTTCGGTGGGCACGCCACAGCAGGCGGCCGAGTTCGGCTCCGTCGTGTTGATCGCCACGCCCTACAGCGCGATTCCGCAGCTCGGGCGCGACCTGAAGACGGCGCTGCGCGGCAAGGTGGTCCTCGATGCCTGCAACCCGCCCGCGGGCCGCGACGACGCCCTGGCGCGCGAGGCACAGGCCCACGGCGCCGGCCCCACTTCCGCGAAGTACCTGCCGGGCACGCGGCTGGTCCGGGCCTTCAGCGCCGTCGACGCCACGGCGGTCGAAGCGTCCGCCGGCCGGCAGAGCGGGCTGCTGGCGGTTCCCATCGCCGGGGACGACACCCAGGCCGTCCAGGTGGCGGCACAGTTGGTGCGCGACGCTGGCTGCGAGCCCTTGGTGGTGGGCAACCTGGCCTCGGCCACACGCTTCCAGCGGGGCGGGCCGGGCTTCCGGGCCAACACGACGATGCCGGAGCTGCGTCGCCTGCTCGGCCTGCCTGAAAAGGACTGACACCCCACCGTCGCCGCGTGGGGACAACCGGGGTCCCGGTGTCTCAGCTCCCTACCAGCGTCACGCTCACGGGGGTGACGAAGGGAGCGTCATCGTCCGCGCACATCTTGCGGTAGTCCGCGTTGAAGGTCATTCCAACCTTGGCGTGCGGGGTGTCGCGCCCGCCGGTGCCCTCGGTGATGACCAGCGTGATGGAGCAGCCGAACTTCATGTCTTGAGGAGGGATGATCAAGGAGCAGGAGCCCTGATTCAGGGCAAAGGTGGCCGCGCCCGTCATGGTCGCGGTCAGGGTGCACTCGAAAGGGGCCAGGGAGACGCGCAGGCGATCCGACACGCCCGGTTCCGCGGTCAGGCTCAGGGTGGGCTGGGACTGGACGGGATTCATCGCGTCGCTCGTCACCGGGCTGAACATCGTCATCGTGACGGGATGGGTGCCGGTGACGCTGGAGCGCGTGTCCTGGAGCGGCTCGATGGGACTGTCATTGTCGTCACCTCCACCGCAGGCGGAGCAGAGGAGGCAGACGGCGGCGGAGGACGTCAGGGCAAGCGGACGGAACATGGGCGGGCTTCCTGGGTACGCCCATACGACGGATGGGCGTCAGGCGTTGGAGTGGAGACGCAGGGACTCGCCCTCCCGCTCAGCAACTGCAGGTGTTGAAGATGTTCTGGTATTGGTATTCCGTGTGCGTGTAGGTCCCCGCCTCGTTGAAGCACACGCGGTAGCTGGACTGCTGGTTGAAGCGGCCGCGATAGTTGTAGCGCCGGGCCGTCTGACCCAGCGGGCAGGACGGGGCGGCGCCCTCGATTCCTCCCCCACCGACGAGGGATTCGGGGTCGCCCTCCTTCGCGTACGGTTCACAAACCCAGTAGTAGCCACATGACGTGGTGGCACCACAGGAGGTCGTGCCCGTGTTGGTCCAGGTGGACCAGGTGCCACAGGAGCCCAGCTCCGCCTCCACCGTGGCCAGCGCTTCGGCCTCCTCGGCCGCGGCCTCCTCGGGCGTCATCGCCCCGCCACAGGCCGTCAATGCCAGACTCGTGCACACCAGGGTGAGCGCTCGCAGCCACAAGGTTCCAGACTTCATGGACGACTCCTGGGTCCGGTACAGGGCTCCCGAATGAAGCCCGACCTTCCGACCTGGAATCATGCCAGCCAGGACATCCCCGCCAAGCCAGTCCGGGCCTGAAGGGCCCGTCCCGCCGCCTGGAAGTATTGTGCAGCGGACGTTTGTGGAAGCGCCGCGCCTGGCCCGAGGCGGACCTCTGGCTTTGAAGCGCAACCCCAACAGAAAAATAGAAGTTCGGGGCAACGACCCGGTTTCCTTCCCGGCTCCGTATTCGCAGGGGGGACGGCCGGAGCACGAAGGCCCTTTCCCACACAACACGATGAGGGGATGGGTATGTCGAGGATCAAGGCAGCGGTGTGCGGTGTGGCGCTCGTCATGGGTGCGCTGAGTGGGTGTGGGGACCCGGCTCTGGAACCCGTAGTCACGGAGGCCGCGCACGAGGCCGCGGTGAAGCTCCACCTCGCGCAGGAGGACCTCATCGCCGGCGGTCCGCTGGCCCTGCGGGTGGAGGTCGCGAGCCCGGTTGCCACCACCGCCACCGTGGAGCTGAGCGCTCCCGAAAGTCTGGCGTTGGAGCGCCGCACGCTGACGGTGGACCTGGCGGCGGGCGAGACGAAGTCGGTGTGGGTGCGCGGGCACGCGCCTCGCGCGGGCTTCTTCTCCGTCACCGCCGTGGCCCGGGCTGACGCATGGGGACGGCCCACGTCGCACCTGCTCGGCCTCAACGCGCACCGGCCCGGCGAGACCGTCCTCGCACCCGTCACGCAGACACTCACCGAGCACCTGTCCGGAGTCCCCCGGGTGCGCTCCGCCGAGGAGCTGGCCCGACTGGACGCCGAGGACGTGCGCGCGGCGGCGCGCGGCGGCGGACAGGACACGTCGCCCCGCACGGTGATGCTGGATGGCGTCACCTTCCCCCGAGGGGATGGCACGCGCTCCGCCCCCGTGAGCACCGTGATGACGGTGCTGCCCGACACCGGCAGTGGCGCCCCGTCTCGCGTCGACCTGGAGGCCGCCTCCCGCGTGGCGCCGTCCGGCGAAGTGCAGGCGAAGGGCTTGGGCTGCAACGCCAATGGCGACGCGGCGTCCGTGCACGTGGGCCTGTCGTACCAGGGGCGCTGGCAGGACGTCCGCAACACCCGCGTCACCGTCTATGACGAGAACCCCGCCCTGCCGAACACCCAGGTGGCCACGGGCTACACGGACGCCTCGGGCTGGTTCCACTTCCGCAAACCCACCTGCGATTACGGCGCCCCGTGGGACATGTCGCTCGCGGACCTGTTCTTCGTCGTCGAGACGGAGGACCTGTACTCCATGGGCGTCTACTACATCCTCACGCCCTACAGCGGCACCCACAGCGTGCGCACCGGCACCTTCTGGGATACCAGCGGCACGACCTTCTCCGTGAACCTGGCCGCAAGCAACTCTCCCGCCGAGCAGGCCCTGGGCGTGCTCAACCTCATCCAGCACGCCGAGGAATTCAACGCGTACGCTGGCGGCACGGGAGGTTCCTACTTCTCGCTGCGCGTGGCCTGGCCCACCCACGTGCCCTTCACCTCCGTCTCCTTCGCCACGGTGTCGAAGCTGGAGCTGGTGGAGCAGGACTGGGCGGATCCGTTCACCGTCTGGCACGAGTTCGGCCACGAGCTGATGTACTTCACGACGTCACCGGTATCCTGGTACTCGGCCTATGAGCTGGGAGCGCTCGCCATCACCTTCCCGAGCTTCGCCTACGGCAGCCACTTTGGGACCGAGCAGCAGCACCCGGAGCTCGCGTACAACGAGGGTTGGGCCAGCTACTTCGGTGCGCTCCTGGCCCAGTGGCACGGCTACCCGGTGGGCGGCAACCTGAGGAACTTCGCTACGACGATCACCGGTTGCAACGGTGCGGGCTGCACCTATGGCGATGCGGGCACGGTGTGGGCGAACGGCAACGAGAACGAGATGCGCGTGTCCACCTTCCTGTATCGCTACAACGTGGAGGTGCTGCAGGCGGCCTACGGCCTGGGCCCCCGCGGCGCGTTCGGCAGGATGCGGGAGCGGCTCTTCTACGTGGGCCGCTACGACGTGGACATCCACGAGGCGTGGGAGTGGTGGCTCCGTCCGACCATGCCCCCCGGGTGGGAGTGGACGGTGTCTCAGATTGCCTCCGACACCTTCATGGACACCGGCCGCATCCCGTAGCGCTCACCCTCAAGCGGAGATGGCTCCCACCGGCGGAGTGGCCCGCGCTGCTTGCGATGAGCGCGCGACGAGCTTCCCGGTGACGCCCTTGGGAAGCACGACGCCGAAGAAGAACCCCTCTTCGAAGGGCTCCGTCGAATCGACCTGGGCCTTCGCACGCGCGGCGATGGTCGCCAGCGCCGTGCGAAGGAACACCATCGCGAAGTCCCCGCCCACGCACGCGCGCGGGCCCCGTCCGAACGGGAAGAAGTGACCGCTGCCCAGCGGATCCCGGGCCGCGCCGCCGTCCAGCCAGCGCGCGGGGTGGTACGTGTCCGGCTCCGTCCAGTGGGCCGGGTCCCGGTGCAGGTGCTGGTTGGAGATCATGATCATCGCGCCCGCGGGCAGCGTGACGCCCGCGAGCTGCGCGTCCTTCGACGGCGTGCGGGTGAAGACCCGGACCGCCGGCAGGAGGCGCAGGGATTCGAAGGCGCAGGCCTCCGCCCAGGGCGCATGGCCCAGCTTCTCGAACGTCAGCGGCCCGTCCCCCAGCGAAGCAGCCTCCTGCGCGAGCCGTGCCTCCGCCTGGGGATGCTTCTGGAGCTGGTGGAACGCCCCCACCAGCGTGACGCTGGAGGAGAAGGCGCCTCCGTAGAAGATGCCGCCCAGCAGGTGCGCCAGCACCTGGTCATCAATCCCAGGCGTCTCGCGCAGCGTCCACGACATCACGTCCACGCCCTGGGGATTCGGGTTCTTGCGCGCGGCGCGCACCCGGTCCGCGAACTGGCCATAGAAGCGCGCCTTCGCCTCGTCGAAGCCCTTGGGCGGCGAGACGAACTTCAATGGCAGCTTCGCCTGGATCCGGGCATCCGCGCCCTTCGCCAGCAGCATGAAGTCGTCGAACACGGAGGTCGGAAGCCTCTCCCCCACCGCCGCCACCGCGAAGGCGTCGAAGGTCAGCTTCCGCATCGCGGTGGTGTAGTCGATGGAGGGCTCCTTCAGCAGGGCCTCCACGGACTCCACGATGGACCGGTGCATCGGCTCCACCTGGGCGGCCAGCCACTTCGGGGACCAGGGCTGCTCCATGGGCTCCAGCTTGCGCTTCTGGGCCCAGTCCCCGCTCAGCTTCGCGATGAAGACCGTGTCGTCCGTCACCGTGGGCCGGATCTGCTCGCTGATGTTTCCCTTCTCGAACTCCATCCGGCGGGGGGACTCCAGCACCTCCGCGATGATCGCGGGGTCGTTGAGCACCACGCCGGGGCTGGGCCCCATCCAGATGAGCGTGACACCGCCGTACTCGCGGCCATACCGCGCGCAGACGTCCCAGGGCTGGGGCCCCAGGAAGTCACCCGCGGTGCCGAGCACGCCGGGCTGCGGCCCGGGGAGTGAAGCGAAGGGCTTGCGCCTGGAACCGAAGAACAGGTTGAACAGGCCACGAGAAAGCAGGTTGGGCATGGGCATCTTCTCCAGACGTCTCAGACGGTGATGCCGCAGGGGATCCGGTCGGACTGCAGGACCGTGTAGGGCACTTCGCACTTCTCGTTGCGAGCCTTCACCGCGTCGCGCTGGGCGCGCAGCCGGGCATGGAAGCGGTCGCGGAGGGCGAGCACCTCCGGCTCCTGGAAATACTCCTCGTACCAGCCGCCCTCGTGGAGCAGGTACTCCTCGTCGTCACCGAAGCTGGAGAGCGCGCGGCCGATGGAGACCTGCCAGAGCATCTGCGACTTGGTGGGAATCATCTCCACGATGTCATCCGGCCCGATGAGGCCCTTCTTCGTCGGAGGCGGCTTGCGCATGCACAGGGGCGCGTTCGGCACGAAGGCATAGTGTTCGTACTGGAGGTAGTTCACCGCCGCGTGCTGGACGCTGACGGTGAAGAGGACGGTGGTGAGGATGTCCACCAGGTCCGCGACGCGCTTGAGCTCCGTGCAGGGCAGCTTCTCCACCGACATGCCGTGCGAGATGAGGTCGGCCCACCAGCGCTGCATCTCGACGTCGTTCATGAGGTCCGCGTCGGACTTGTAGAAGTGCCCGAGCACCCCGCCGACGTATTCCTCGAACGCGTCCCACAAGGGCAGCGCGTCGTCCCGGTACGGGTAGTGTGGGAGCACCGCTGGATCCATCACCCCGCGGCGCTCGATGTCCTGGCGCGGCTTGTTGTCCGTCAGCTTCCAGCGCTGGTAGCCCTTCTTGCCCAGGAACACGTGGCCCTTGTCGGGGCCGCCGGTGGCGATGATGTCGTCGAACACGCCGCCCTCCGCGAGCAGGCCCCTTCGGGCGCCATCGTTGATGGCGAGCGTGTACCGGAAGTGCCGGCGCAGCAGCTTGTAGACAGGGTGGGGGTCCGGGAGGTTGCGCATCGTCGCCATGACGAACGGCTCCGCGATGAAGTGCGTCCGCAGCGCGTGCCCCACCATCTGGTGCGTATTGCCTTCGCTGCACCGGACGTAGATCTTCGCGGCCAGCCAGTCATATTGGCTGTCATTGGGCGTGAACACCGGATCCTTCTCCGGGTCCCGGCCGAGCTGGATGGCGATGGGCCGCAACTGCCGGGTGTCGTCCAGGTACAGCAGGCAGCGGGACGCGGGCGACCAGCGCCGCTCCTCGACGCCCTTCTCGTCCACCTTCTTGAACATGGGCACGTCGTCCAGGATCTCGAAGTCGAGCAGGAAGATCCGCTTCGACGCGAGCGCCTGGGCCAGCGAGGTGCCCGGTGACAGCAGGCCGTGCAGGTCTCCGTCCGCGAGCGGCAGGCCCTGGGGCAGCGCGGTGATGGACTGGATGTGGACGGGGGTGATGCCCTGGACGGCCTGCCGGGCGAACTCGTAGTCGTCCTTCCACCGGTTGGCGAGCTGGGGCAGCTCGATGCCCTTGAAGAAGTCGAAGATGTCCACCAGGCCGTTCCACGCCTTGTTCAGCAGGGGCATGTGCAGCTTGATGGCCGCCAGCGTCTTCGCGATGACCACCTCGTAGCTGCCATCCACGAGGCCCCGGTACAGTTCATCTTTCGGGAGCGGCTTCGCCTCGCTGATGTCGAGCGCCCCGGGCAGCCCGGCGGTGGCCTCGGGCGCACGCCAGCCGTACATCCGCTGGCGTGCCTGGAGCTGCTCCTGACGGGCGGACGCCGCGCGCTCGTGCTGCTCCTGATGCGCCATTCGCGCCGTGCCTTCGAGGACCTCCACGGTCGCCCTGCCCAGCACCCAGCGGTGGTGGGGGAAGAACCAGCGCTTCTCTCCCGCGGTGACGACGACATTGTCGAGCAGCCAGTCGCTCGCGACGCCATTGCCGGTGTTCGAGAAACGGAGAAGCAGCAGCTCGCCCAGGTCGCGGGTCTGGAGCGGATAGGAGTCCTGCGCTCCGGCTTCGAAGTCATTGTGGAAGCGCTTGTCCAGCGGGTGTGAGTCGCTTTCACCCTGCGTCCCAACCAGCACGACAGAGATGTTGGCGTTGGTTCCCGCACCGAGCCGCGAGTTCGTGCGAATCGTTAGCGTGTAATCGACAGTCATGGAATCCCCCACTAGCACGGGGACACACCGTATGGCGCAAAAGCGGGCTGGACAAGCCGTGATACCCTCCAGGGTGCGATGACACCCGCCCCGAACAGCCTCTGTCACGGACCCGAATCCACGATGCCCTTCGGTGCGATGTCTTGCATTGAGGTCCGCCGTCAATGAGCACCGTCTGGCGCCGAATCATCGCGTCCCTGGGCCTCAAGTCCCGAAGCCCCGAAGCCGACCTCCTGGAGCCGGACGAGCTGGCCCGGTGGTACGCGGGGCTCGACCTGAAACAGCGGCTGGCGGTGAGCCGGAACCTGGCTTCGCGCGTGCGTGCGCCGCGTGCGACAAGGGATCCAGCCACCCTGCCCGCCGTCGCCAGGGGCCGCCTGGTCTTCGAGCAGGACGGTCCCCGGGGGCCCATTGCGCTGCACCACCTCAAGGTGGAGTTATGGGACCGGGACTTCGGGACGCCGGACGACTTCCTGGGCGAGGGATTCACGGATGCGGACGGGGCCTTCGCCATCCGCTACGACCCGGCCGACGCGGGTGAAGGCGACCTGCCGGACCTTGAGCTTCGCTTCTTCGAGCCCCAGCACACGTTCCGCAAGGACGGGCGCGTGGTGGAGACGTGGCGGCGCATCGGTTCGGAGCGGGGCCCGGACGACCACGGCGGGCTCCAGTACGACTTCGGCACGGTGCGAGTTCCCTACTGGGAATACGACCCGGCGTCACCCCTGGCGCGGTTGCTCGTCGTGGAGGAAGGCACGCCACCGACGGCGTATGCGCCGGGACGTTCCCTGGCGATGCTGAAGGCAGTCGCGCCCATTGAACTCATCAAACGGCAGCACCAGCTCCAGGGACGGCTGGGGCAGGCGCCGAGTCTGGCGAAGATTCAAGCGGACTATCCGGAGTCGACGACGGCCCGGATGGAGCGGGAGTCGCCGGGCTCCACCCGGAGTGATGCCTATTTCGGTGAACGCCTGCTCAACGGCATGTTCTCCAGCGTGATGGACCGGGACCCGGAAGCCCCCGGGGATGCCCAGGCGTTCCGGCTCTACCTGCCGTGGAATGCGTATGAGCAGGACGGCCGCCACTGCCTGCCGGATGTGGACGTGAGGCTGCGGCTGGTGGAGGGAAGGCTGCTGCCCGTGCGCATCATCCTGGGGATGCGGGAGCCAGGAGCGACGGCGCCCGGTTCACCCGTGACACGGCGGACCTTCACGCCCACGGACGGCGCGGATTGGGAGGCAGCCAAGCGGATGGCGCGGGTGAGCGCGACGCTGGACGTGGAGTTGGGCAACCATTTGGGGCAGTGCCATTTCAACGTCGAGCAGTATGCCATTGCCGCGCACCGGAACCTGCGACGCAATCCCTTGCGCTGGCTGTTGATGCCGCACCTGCGGGAGGTGGTGTTGATCAACCACTCGGCCAACGGGTTCCTCGTGGGGTCGACTGGATACATCACGCGCTCCAGTGCCCTGACGGAGCGGGGTATCAACAAGCGGCTGGAACACCTGATGGGCAGTTATGACTGGAAGGGCTTCGCGCCCGCGACGCCTGTCTGTGAAGGGCACCGGTATGCAAAGGCCGGACAGCTCTTCTGGCGGCTGCTCGGGGAGCACATCGACGCGTTCTTCGCGGAGCACGGCACGGAGTTGGAGGCGCAGTGGAATGAGGTGCGCCGGTTCTCGGACGACCTCGTGACGCATTCGGTGCCTGCCTTCGTGTGTCGTTATCTGCGGGCGAAGGTGCCGGGGAAGGAGGCACCGTGGTTCGTGCGCTCGGAGCGCATGGACCTGGACGCGAAGGCCGCGGAGCCACCGCCCAAGGCCGTGAGCGCGGTGACGCATACGGATTCGCCCCAGCCCGGGGAGGTGGAGGCGCTGAAGAACCTCTGCCGCTACGTCATCTTCTTCGCGACCTTCCGGCACGCCTGGGCGAACAACCTCCAGTGGGAGGACGCGGGCGAGGTGCTGTATTCGTGTCTGGGGCTTCGCTGGGGCAAGGGAGGCGCGCTGTCGACGGAAGAGGACCTGGACGTGGCGCCGGAGCCGGATGAGGCGACGGAGATGCTGTGGATCTCCTGGATGCTGTCCAAGACGAACTACGGGTTCATCCTCTCCAATGAAGAAGAGGACGTGCATCCCCGGCTGCTGGAGCTGCTGCGGGCCCACGCTGGAGAGTTCTCAGCGCTGGGCCTGGATGTCCGGACGGTCAGCTCCCGCATCAACATCTGAGCGGTTTGGACAACCGCGCTCAGTACGTCCACGGGAAGCGCTTGAAGTCGCGCTTCCGCTTCTGGACGAATGCGTCCCGGCCTTCCTGCGCTTCCTCCGTGCCGTAACCCAGACGCGTGGCCTCTCCCGCGAAGAGCTGCTGGCCCACGAGCCCGTCGTCCGGGAGGTTGAAGGCATACTTCAGCATCTTGATGGCCGTGGGGCTCTTGGTATTGATTTCCGCCGCCCACTGAAGCGCCACCTTCTCCAGGTCCGCGTGCGGCACCGACGCGTTGATGGCATTCATCTGGAACGCCTCGTCCGCCGTATAGGACTGTCCCAGGAAGAAGATCTCCCGCGCCCGCTTCTGCCCCACCTGCCGCGCCAGCAGCGCGGACCCGTAGCCCGCGTCGAAGCTCGCCACGTCCGCGTCCGTCTGCTTGAACATGCCGTGCTCCTTGCTCGCGATGGTCATGTCACACACGACATGCAAGCTGTGCCCGCCTCCCGCCGTCCAGCCCGGCACCACCGCGATCACCACTTTGGGCAGGAAGCGGATCTGCCGCTGCACCTCCAGGATGTGCAACCGCCCCAGCCGCGCCGGATCCGCCGCGTCCTCCCCGGGCTCGTACTTGTAGCCATCCTTGCCCCGGATGCGCTGGTCCCCACCCGAGCAGAACGCCCACCCGCCGTCCTTCGGCGACGGCCCGTTGCCCGTCAGCAACACCACGCCCACGTCCGTCATGAACCGCGTGGCCTCCAGCGCCCGGGCCAGCTCGTCCACCGTCTTCGGACGGAACGCGTTGCGCACCTCCGGCCGGTTGAACGCGATGCGCACCGTGCCCTGGTCCACCGCGCGGTGGAACGTGATGTCCTTGAACTTGAAGCCTTCCACCGGCTGCCAGCGGGACGCGTCGAAGAGGTCCGAGACCATGCGCAGTCTTGCTCCGAAAATAGGGGGAGTGAACGGGCTGGCACCCTACCAGTTTCCCGCTCGAAGACGCCCGCGCTACCGTGCGCGCCATGCCCACGAGCCTGCTCGTCATCCATGTCCATGTGCACGTGCTGCCCCAGCACGTCGACGCCTTCCTCCAGGCCACCCTCGCCAACGCCAGCGCCAGCGTGAAGGAGCCCGGCATCGCCCGCTTCGACGTCTGCCAGGCTGTCTCTTATGCACATCTGACGCTGCCGACGAACTC
>NZ_RAWI01000239.1 GCF_003612125.1 Corallococcus praedator | reverse complement strand
GCCTCCATCGGCATCATCCCCGGCACGGTGGGGCCGGAGGGCCTGTACCAGCCCCGGGCCGGCTACCCGAACTCGGACATCGAGCTGCCCATCTACACGCACCTGCCGCTCAGCGGGGAGCAGGGCACGGACCCCATGAGCCGCAACCACATCAACGTGCTGACGCCGCACGCCCTGGTGGCCCTGCCGGGGGGCGCGGGCACCGCGGCGGAGGCCGTCCTGGCCCTGCGCTATGGCAAGCCGCTCATCCTCCACGGGCCACCGGAGGGCTTCCGGCGCTTCCCGGCGGAGGCCGAGCGCACCACCTCCCTGGAGCGGGTGGCGGAGTTCATGCTGGCAGCCACCCGGTAGCAGGGGGACGCCAAAGCCCTACAGGAGCGAGCAACCCGCCAACCCCGGATGAGGGTCCGGGGGAAGGTGCCCCAAGGGGTGGGAAAAGATTTAGGATGCGAACGTGGGGCAGGGTGCGCCCAGCAAGCGGATGCCCAGCCGTTGCCACGTTCGCCACCATGATCAACCCCGACTATCCGCTGGCCAGCTGGTTTCTCGCGCTCTCCACGTCGCTCTTCCTGGTCGTCTACGCACTGCCGTTGCTGTTCGTCCCGCTGCGCTGGGCGCGCTGGTTCGGGTGGGAGCTGCCCACCGGGAACAACGACCTCACGGTCTACTTCGCGCGGTGCCTGGGTGGTCTGGCGTTGTCTGTCATCATCGCGGTGGTGCAGTTCATCCCGGATCCGAAGAGCCACCTAGTCATCTTCGAGCTCATCGGCCTCATTGGCGGCCTGATGACGGCCGTGCACGTCTGGGGGGCCATCCGCAAGCAGCAGCCCTGGACGGAGACGGCGGAGATCCCCCTCTACGGAGCGGTGTGCGTGGCGGCCCTGTGGCTGCGCTACGCCTCGCTGTCCTGAGCCCAAGGCCCCGGGATGCCCTCCGAGCAGCACATCGATCCAGTCGTCGCGGCGCTGGCGCCCTACATGCCGGCGGCCATCCTCGCGCGTCTGGCGACCCATGAGGCGGATGCGCTGCCCCGGGTGGAGCCCGTGCGCGGCGCCATCCTGCTGCTGGACATCGCGGGCTTCACGCCCATCGTGGTGGGGCTGAGCGGCGCGGGGCCTCGCGGCATCGACGCGCTCCAGCGGCTGCTCACGAACTACTACACGGAGATGATCGACGTCGTCCGCGACCACGGTGGGGACATCTACCAGTTCGCCGGCGACTCCATCCTCGCGTGCTTCGAGGCCGCGCCCGCGGAGGCGGACGGGGACGTCGTGCAGCGCGCCGCGGTGTGCGCGCTGGGTGTGCAGCGCAGGCTGGCGCGCTTCGCCCGGCTGGAGCTGTTGGGTCAGCGCTTCGGTGTGTCCTCGCGCATCGGCATCGGCTTTGGTGAGTCCAACCGCATCGTGATGGGCGGCTCCGGCCTGTGGATGCACCCGGCGCTCGTGGGCGAGCCCCTGGCGCAGGCGGTGGGCGCGGAGAAGCAGGCCACGGTGTCGGAGGTCGTCCTGAGCCCCCGCGCCTGGAGTTCGCTCCCGGAAGGCGCGCGCAAGGGCGAGCCGCGCGAGGGTGGCAACCACCGCCTGGCGCTGGACGCGCCGGTGGAGGCCGTCAAGCGGCCCCTGCCCGCGGCCTCCGGAGGCTCGGAGCTGGTGGGCCGGTGCGCGCTCTTGCTGCACCCGGTGCTCTTCACGAAGATCACCACCGCGCACCAGGAGTTCTCCGGGGACTTCCGCGACGTCACCTGCTTCTTCGTTCGCTTCACGCACGCGCCCACGGATGGGGACGGCACGTCGTTCACGCGCGACCTGAACGCCTACTACGAGTTCGTCCAGCGGGAGAGCGCGCACCACGGCGGCGTGCTGCTGATGACGGACTTCACGGACAAGGGCAACGTGCTCTACGTCCTGTTCGGCGCGCCCACCGCCCAGCAGAACAAGGAAGTGCTGGCGTGCCGGCTGGCCTGCAAGCTGCTCAAGTCCCGGGAGTCCTTCCCGTTCCTCGGGGACCTGCAGATCGGCGTCGCCACCGGCCACGCGTACTGCGGGGACATGGGCTCGCCCTGGCGCAAGGGGTACTCGGCGCTGGGCGAAGTGGTGAACATGGCCGCGCGCCTGATGACGCACGGGCGCGGCGGCTCCGTGCACATCTGCGCGAACACGCAGGGGCGGCTCCAGCAGGGCGGCTTCGCCACGGAGTTCGTGGAGGACGCGAAGCTCAAGGGCGTCTCCCGCACGGTGCCGGTGTACCGGCTGCTGGGTGAGACGCGCCGCAGCCTGTTCATCAAGGGCCGGGGCGACATCATCGGCCGCAAGCGTGAGCTGGCCGTGCTGCACGACGCGCTGGACGCGTCGCTGAAGGGCCGGGGCAAGGTGAGCGTGGTGTCCGGCGAGGCGGGCATCGGCAAGTCGCGCCTGGGCGCGCGCGTGCTGGAGGACGCGGAGGAGAACGGCGCCGGAGCGCTGTACGGCATCTGCTACTCCTACGAGATGTTCACCCCCTTCTTCCCCTGGAAGGAGGTGCTGCTCCAGGCGTTCGGGCTGCATGACTCGGACGACTTCGCGACGCAGATGGTGCGGCTGTCGGAGGGGTTGGACGGCCTGGAGGACGTGGGGCCGGAGTGGATCCCCGTGATGGCGGGCATCCTGGGCATCGCGCTGGAGGAGACGCCGGACACGGCGTCCATGGACGCGCGGCGCAAGCAGCAGAAGGTGTTCCAAATCGTCCACCAGCTCCTGGAGAAGCTCAGCCGCGCGCAGCCGCTGCTGCTCTTCTTCGAGGACCTGCACTGGGCGGACAACATCTCGTTGGATCTGCTCCAGCACCTCGCGGTGCGCCTGGGCTCGCACCGCATCATGGTGCTGGCGACGATGCGGCCGGGCGAACAGCTCCGGGGGCTGCGCGAGCTGCCGGAGTACTGCCCCGTGGAGCTGTCCAGCCTGGACGACGACGACACGCGGGAGATGCTGCGCGCGCACCTGCGCCTGTCGCCGCCGGACCTGGCGCTGGAGGAGCGGCTGCTCGCGAAGGTGCAGGGCAACCCGTTCTTCATCGAATCCATCGTGGAGGGCCTGGCGGAGCAGGGCTACCTGGGACCGGCGGAGCCGGGCTCGCAGCGGATGGAGCTGAAGCGCGGCCTGCAGGACCTGCTGCTGCCGGATTCCATCCAGGACGTGGTGCTGTCGCGCATCGACCTGCTGTCGGAGACGGAGAAGCTGGTGGTGAAGGTGGCGTCCGTCATCGGGCGCGTCTTCACGCTGGATGCGGTGTCGGCGCTGGTGCCGGGCTCGCTCGTGGGCACGAAGCTGCGCGAGGCCGTGGACACGCTGACGCGCCTGGGCCTCATCCTCCTGGAGACGGAGGAGCCCTACACCTGCCTCTTCAAGCACATCGTCATCCGCGACGTGGCCTACAACACGCTGCTGGTGTCGGCGCGCGAAGATTTGCACCGCAAGCTCGCGCGCTACCTGGAAGCGCGCGCGAACGACAACCTCGTCGGCTCCGCGGGTCTGCTGGCCTTCCACTTCCTCGCCGGCAACGTGGAGGACAAGGGCCTGGAGTACACGCTGATGGCGGCCCGCAGCGCGCGCGCCCAGTACGCCAACGACGACGCGCTCTACCACTACAACCGGGGCCTGGAGCTGCTGGGCACCGTCGTGCCGTTGGACCCGGAGGCGATGCTGCTCAAGACGCGCCGGGTGATGCAGGAACTGGCGGAGACGCTGCTCCAGGCGGGCAACTACGCCGCCGCCATCATCATGTTCGAGCAGTGCCTGGTGGACGAGGAGGAGGTCCCCCAGCAGGCGGAGCTGCACCTGGGCCTGGGCCGCGCGCACCAGGAGAAGGGCGAGTCCAGCCGCGCCACGCACCACCTGGAGCAGTCGCTCGTCTTGAGGGGCCGCAGCCTGCCGCGCAACCTGCTCGCGCTGGGGCTGCGCACGCTGGGCAACCTGCTGCTGCGGGGGCTGGCCACGCTGCTGCCCTTCATCCTCCGTCCCATTCCGGCGGCGCGCCTGCCGCAGTACCTCCAGCAGCTGAGCACGCTCAACGCGCTCATCCGCATCTACTACTTCGCGGACATCACCAAGCTCACCTGGGCGACGCTGGTGTCCACCAACATGGCGGAGCGCTCGCGCAGCGACTACGCCATGAGCATCGCCAGCGGCTACTACGCCACGCTGCTGTTCGGCGCGGGGCTGCTCAAGCGCTCGCGCCACCACGGCGAGCGGGCGCTGGAGTACGCGCGGCGCTCCAAGGACCCGGTGGCGGAGGGGCTCGCGCTCAGCCGCCTGGGCATCCAGGCCTTCTTCGCCAACGAGCTGAAGCGCTCGCGCGACTTCCAGGAGCAGGCCGTCTCCACGCTGCGCGTGGTGGGTGAGCGCTGGGAGCGCCAGACGTCCCTGATGATGCAGGCGACGGGTGAGTTCCTCTGCTCGCGCTTCAAGACGGCCGAGGAGCTCTACGAGCAGATGAAGACCATTGGCGTGGAGCTCAACGCGCTGATGCACCAGGGCTGGGCGCACTCCTGGGCGCCCATGTGCCGCTACCTCTTGGGCGAAGGCGACGTGGGCGAGCTGTGCGCGGAGATGGAGACGGGCCTGCGCATCAGCGAGGAGGTCGCGGACCTGGCCAACCAGTGCGCCAGCCTCAACCACCTGGCCAACGTCACCGTGCGCGAGCACCAGGTGGAGGAGGCGGCGCTCGTCGCGGTGCGCTGCTTCAAGAGCATCTGGAGCTACCAGGTCCTCGTGCCCTTCCTCCAGGTGGGCCTGGTGGACGCGGCGGAGGCGGCCCTCTTCGCGCTGGAGGAAGGGGCCACGGTGGTGCCGCGCAAGAAGCTGCTGCGCATCGTGCGGCTTGCGTGCATCAAGGCGCGGATGATCTCCAGGCTGTACCCGTACCTGAAGGGCCCGGCGCTGCGCGTGACGGCGCGCTCGCTGCGCCTGCGCAAGGGGCCCAAGGCCGCGGAGCCGGTGTTCCTGGAGGCCATCGCCATCCTGGAGGCCAGCCCCAACCGCTGGGAGACGGGCGTGGCCTACTTCGACGCGGCGGTGGCGCTGCCGCACCGCAGGACTGCCTTCCTGGCCCGCGCGAAGGAGATCTTCGTGGAGGTGGGGGCGCTCGCGGAGCTGCGCCGCATCGACCGGCTCCAGGCCTCCGCGCAGGCGCTGCTGCCGGGCGCCACCGTGCTGCCCCCGCTCCGCGACGCGGCACGCCGCGACCTGAGCGTGATGTGAGCGAAGGCCTCCCGCACCTCGGGTGAGGCATAAGGCGGACCCGCAGTCAGCGTGGCGGGGGTGCTTGTACCGTCAGGCCCGGCTCCTACACTGGCGCCTACCTCCTCGAACCCACACCGGGCCATGACTTCCGTTCCACTCCGCTTCCAGACCAGTCCCGTCATCGTCGGATACATGCTCGTGGTGCACGCCCTGGCCGCGCTGGCGTTCCTGTTGCCCTGGCCCCCGTACGCGCTGCCGGTGGGGCTGGCGGTGTACGTGAGCATCGGGCTGGGCACGACGGTGGGGCTGCACCGCCTGCTGTGTCACCGCGCCTTCGTCTGTCCGCGCTGGGTGGAGTACGCGCTGGTGTCGGTGGCCATGCTGACGGCCCAGGGCAGTCCGCTGCTGTGGGCCGCGACGCACCGGCTGCACCATGCGAAGGCGGACGCGGAAGGGGACGTGCACTCGCCCCAGCGCGGCTTCTGGTACGCGCACATGGGGTGGATCCTCAACGAGGCCTCCACGGACGACGACGGCTGGCGCACGTGGTGCCGGGACATGGCGCAAGATCGCTACTACCACTGGCTGTTGCGCTACCGGATTGGCCCGCAGGTGCTGGCGGTGCTCTTCGTGGGGCTGACGTTCGGCTGGCGCACGGTGCCCGCGTACTTCTTCCTGCCGGTGGTGTGCTGGATGCAGAGCACCTATGCGGTGAACTCGGTGTGCCACGCGAAGTTCGGCGTCCGCGTCCACGACACGCGCGACAAGAGCCGCAACGTGTGGTGGGTGAGCGTGCTCGCGCTGGGCGAGGGCTGGCACAACAACCACCACGCCTTCCCCGCGTCCGCGCGACACGGCTGGGTGTGGTGGCAGTGGGACCCGGGCTGGCTCTTCATCCGGGCCCTGCGGTCGCTGGGGCTCGCGTGGGACGTGCGGCTGCCGTCCCGCGTCCGCTGAGCCCTCACGTCACGAGCTGGGGCTTCAGTCCCAGCCGGGCCATCTCCCGCACATCCCAGTCCTCGAGGGCGTCCAGGCCCGCGATGTAGCGGCGCGCCGTGTTCTTCACCGGGTTGCGGATGCTGACGATCTCCGGGCCGGAGAAGAGGATGGTCTGCTTGTAGCGGGGCATGTCGCTCATCATCAGCTTGGACGCGTAGTGCCGAGCGATGTTGGGCAGGCTGCCCAGCGTGCGGCACAGCCGCAGGAAGTGCTCCACCACCTCCGACGCGTGCAGCTGCTTGGGCCGGTGGCACAGCGTGTAGCCGTCGTAGTCGCGGCTGGTGGTGCCGGGCAGCAGCCGGTCCTCGGCCTGCAGCTCGCGGAAGAAGGGCGTCTCCGGGTACGGGCACACGATGCCCAGGAAGGTGACGGAGAAGTACTTCAGGTCCGCCAGGTACTCCGGCAGCCGGTGCAGGTATTCGTTGGTGTCGCCGTCCGAGCCCACGATGAGGCCGAAGGACAGCAGGATGCCGGCGGAGAAGACGCGGCGGATGACGGCGTCCACCTCCGACAGCTTGTTCTGGCCCTTGTTCATCGCCTTGATGGAGTCCGGGTTGAGCGACTCCAGGCCGGTGTAGACGTAGCGGCAGCCCGCCTTCGCCATCAGCTTCACCAGCGACTCATCCTTGAGCACGTTGAACGTGAGGGCGCAGCCCCACGTCTTCTTCAGCGGGATGAGCGCTTCGCACAATTCGCGCAGGTACTTGGGCGAGCCGCCCAGGTTGTTGTCCAGGAAGACGAACGCGTCATCCATCATCCCCAGGTAGTTCGGGTTCCAGCGCATGCGCGTCTGGATTTCGTCGATGACCGCGGGGATGGGCCGGAAGCGGTAGCGCTCGTTGCCGGTGAGGACGCAGAAGTTGCAGGAGAAGGGGCAGCCGCGCGACGCCTCGATGCCCGGCAGGCGCACCTTGTTGTGCTCGAAGTTGATGAGCTCGTAGCGGTACGGCCGGATGGCGGACGCGCCCAGGGACGGGCGGCTGTAGCGCGGCTGGAGTTCGCCCTTCTCGAAGTCCGCGACCAGCGCGGGCACGTTCGCTTCGGGCTCGCCGGTGATGACCGCGTCGAAGTACTGGGCCGCGTCGTCGGGGAAGTAGCCCGCGTGGCGCCCGCCCGCCACCGTCGTCATCCCGCGCTGGCGGAAGAGGGTGGAGAGCACCTTCGTGTGCTCGTAGTACGAATGCAGGTACGAGAAGAAGACCAGGTCCCAGTGCCGGTCCAACGGGATGTCCGCCTCCTTCTCGTTGAAGATCTCCACCTCCGCGTGTTCCGGGCACAGGCCGGCGATCAGCTCCGGCACGGAGGACTGCATGATGGACGGCTCCTTGATGCGCAGGCGGGTCGGGTGCGTGTACGTGGCGATGATGGCGATTCGCATGCGTGCGTTTTCCGGCAAGACGACGCGGAAGGAACGGCACGCGCCCGTTCACGAATACACCTGCCGGACTGCGTCCCCCTCCGTGGCGGAAGAATCACCCGGAGTCCGGGCAGTGGCAAAGGATCTCCGCTCCGCGCGCCGCACTCCCCGTGCTTCCGGTGGCAGCGGACGACCCAGGAGGACCTATCTCGTGAGGGGCGCACGCTGATAGATCTTTGAAACATGGATCCTTCTTCCTCGACCCCCTCCACGGGTTGGCCGTTTCGACGTTATTTCTGGATTTCAGTCGTGGCCGCGGCGCTCCTGGGCGCGATGACGTTGCACGCGGGCTTCATGTTCGACGACTACGTCTGGCTGGGAATCTGGGACCGCGTGCCGCAGCCGGCGCCGCTGGCCAACACGCCCTTCGACGTGTACCGCACGGCGACGGGCGTCGCGGAGCACACCCATCGGATGTCCGAGTCCGGCATCTTCCCGTGGTGGGTGGAGCCCACGGTGAAGCTGGCCTTCTTCCGCCCCCTGTCGAGCGCGCTGTTCGGCCTGGACCACGCGCTCTTCGGCCGGGACTCGGTGGGCTACCACGCGCACTCGCTGCTCTGGTACGTGGGCCTGGTGATGCTGGCGGGCCTGCTGTTCCGGCGCGTGCTGCCGGCCGCGGTGGCCGCGCTGGCCATGTTCCTTTTCGCCATCAACGGCTCCCACGCGGCGGTGCTGGGCTGGCTGTCCTACCGCGCGCTGATGGTGTCCACGCTCTTCGGCGTCCTGGGCTTCTGGCTGCACCTGGAGTGGCGTGAGCGCCAGCGCAAGGGCGCCCTGGTGGGCTCGCTCGTCGCCTTCGCGCTGGGGCTCGCGAGCGCGGAGACCATGCTCATCCTCATCCCGTACGTCATCGCCTACGAGGCCTTCGCCGGGCCGGGCAAGGCGGCGGACAAGCTCAAGGGGCTGCTTCCGCTGGGCGTGCTGCTGGCCGGCTACTTCGCGCTCTACAAGTCGCTGGGCTACGGCGCGGCGGGGCAGGACACGCACGTGGATCCGCTGGGCGCGCCGGGGGCGTGGGTCTCCGCGATGATCAGCCGCGTGCCGGCGGCCATCGCGGGGCTGACGCTCAGCGCGCCGTCGGACTACATCATGGACGCCTCCTACGTGCCGGTGTTCACGCTGATTGGCGCGGCGGGCCTGGCGTTCTTCGCGCTGCTGGTGTGGGGCGTGTGGCCCCGGCTGGAGGGCGACGAGCGGCGCACGCTGAAGTGGATGCTGACGGGTTCGTTCGTGGCCACGTTCCTGGCCAGCTCGGCGCTCGCGGGCACGCGCACGCTGCTGGTGCCCAGCCTGGGGCTGGCGGTGGGGCTCGCGATGGTGCTGCGCGCCGCGTGGCGGGGCCGGGCGCGCTCGTTCCGCGCGGGCGCGGTGCTGGCGGGCGCGGCGGTGATGTTCCTGCTGCACGTCGTGGCGGCGCCCTACGTGTGGTGGCAGACCGTCAACGTCTACACGCAGATGGACGCGATGATGAACCGCGCGCAGGCGCGCTACGGCGAGGCGCTGGACGTGAAGGCGCTGCCGAACCAGCGGGTGGTGGTGCTCAACGCGCCCAGCGGCGTCATCGGCATCTACAGCTCCGTGCAGTGGTGGTCCCTGGGCAAGACGCTGCCCAAGGCCTGGTGGGTGCTGTCCTACGCGATGGAGCCGCAGCAGGTGACGCGCACGGGGCCCAACTCGCTGGAGCTGTCGCTGCCCAAGGGCCACTTGCTCACGACCATCGAGGAGCGCGTCTACCGGGGCTCGCGCTACCCGCTGGCGGTGGGGGACACGTTCGACGTGAAGGGCATGAAGGTGCGCGTGGAGGACGTGGACGCGGAAGGACCCAAGCGCGTGTCCTTCACCTTCGACGTGCCGCTGGAGGATCCGTCGCTGAAGTTCGTCGAGTGGAAGAACAAGAAGGTGCTGCCCTGGACGCCGCCAGCGCTGAACGCCGCGCCGGTGGTGGTGGACGCGCACACCTTCCAGTAGTCCCGAATGAAGAGGCGGGCCCCCGTCCGGTTGTCGCCGGACGCGGAGCCCGCCTGGAAGTGAAGCGTTGCCGGAGCCTGGGAGCCTGGGGCCCGGGGGCTTTTTCAGCCCACCAGCCGGACCACGGCCAGCGTGATGCCGTAGACGAGGACGGACACCAGCGCGGCGGCGGGGATGGTGAACACCCACGCCCAGATGATGCGTCCGGCGGTGCCCCACTTCACCGCGCGCCAGCCGCGCGTGGACCCCACGCCGACGATGGCGCCGGTGATGGTGTGGGTGGTGGAGACGGGGATGCCCAGCTCCGCCAGGGCGATGATGGTGACGCCGCCGCCGGTCTCCGCGCTGAAGCCGCCAATGGGCGCGAGCTTCGTGAGGCTGTGGCCCATGGTGCGGATGATGCGCCAGCCGCCGAAGAAGGTGCCCATGGCGATGGCGGCGTGGCAGGAGATGATCATCCACCAGTCGATGTGGAACGGGCGGTCGCGCCAGATGGTGCCGAAGAGCACCACCGCGATGATGCCCATGACCTTCTGCGCGTCGTTGGTGCCGTGGCTGAAGGAGAAGATGGCGGACGACACCAGCTGCAGCCGGCGGAACCAGGTGTCCACGCGCAGGGGCGTCTGCTTGTGCACCGTCCAGGTGCTGATGACCATCATCGTGATGCCCAGGAACATGCCGATGAGCGGCGACAGCACGATGAACGCCGCGATGCGCGCGATGCCCGAACCCACCAGCCCCTGGAAGCCCAGCACCGGCAGCGTCGCGCCAATCATCCCGCCCGCAAGCGCGTGCGAGGACGAAGAGGGCAGGCCCCACCACCAGGTGAGCAGGTTCCAGGTGATGGCCCCCATGAGGGCGGAGAAGATGACCATCAGCACCGCGGTCGGGCCGGCGGCGCGGAGCATCTCGAAGTTGATGATGCCCTTGCCCATGGTGTTGGCGACATGGACACCGCCCGCGAACGCCGCCACGAAGTTGAAGAACGCGGCCCAGGCCACCGCGAGGTTCGGCGACAGCACGCGCGTGGAGACGACGGTGGCGATGGAGTTCGCGGCGTCGTGGAAGCCGTTGATGAAGTCGAACACCAGCGCGACGATGACGATGAGGACGACCGCGGCGAGCAGCATTTCAGGAGTGCTCCAGCACGACGCCTTCGATGACGTTCGCGACACCCTGGCACTTGTCGGTGGCGGTCTCGATGAGGTCGTAGATCTCCTTCCACTTGATGATGGTCAGGGTATCCACGCCGCTCTTGAACAGCCGGCCCATGCCCGAGCGCAGCACCTCGTCCGCCTGCGACTCCAGGCTCTTGATCTCCTTGCAGCCGGCGAGGATCTGCTCCGGCTTCTTGATGAGGCGCAGCGCCGCGACGACCTCCTGCACCTTCAGCGTGGAGAGCACCAGCAGGCGCGCCAGCTCCGCGGCGTCCGCCCGGGTAGAGTCGATCTCGTAGTACAGCAGCCGCGCGGCCGCCGCGTTCGTCAGGTCCAACACGTCGTCGATGCGCGACAGGAGCGAGTGGATCTGCGTGCGATCGAACGGGGTGATGAACTGCTGGTGCAGCCGGTTGAAGGCCGTGTGCGTGACGTCGTCGCCTCGGTGCTCCACGTCCTTGAGGGCCTGGACGCGCGCGGGCACGTCCCGGTAGTCGCTCAGCAGCTCATGGAGGATCTTGGCGCCTTCGACCGTGCGGGCGCATTGGGCGTCGAAGTCGTCGAAGAACTCATCCGACTTCGGCATCAGCTTTTCGAGCATGGGGTTCCCTCGGCGCCTGGAGCGACAGGCGCGGTCCGCCGCGGGAGGTGGTTGCGCGAGGGTGTTGCCCTCCCGTGACGCGGCGTGACTACCCTACTTTGGGAGTTTCGCCAGTGTTCCGTGCAGAACTTCACGGATTCCGGGGGGTTGGGGATAACCGCGCCGGCTTGCCCGGCGGGCGCGCTTCTCCCGGAAGAGGATGACGCAGGGGCCTGTTCCGGATGGGGCTTCACGTCCTACAGTTGGAAAATCGGCAATTCGTCCCTGGTCCCTCTTGTCGCGGAAGGCGCATGACCCTGTTCCGGCACCCTGAAGATCGCATCCCGGTCCTGATGTTCGCGTGCGTGTTCGCGCTCGATGTGACGGTGTTCCTCACGGCGAAGAGCTGGTGGTTCCCCGTGTTGTGGTTCGGCCTGGGCATCATCCCCAAGGGGTGGATCTGCTCCTGGAACCACCACCACCAGCACCTGACGATGTTCCGGCACGCGATTCCCAACCGCCTCTTGGAGATCATCTTCGCGTTCCAGACGGGCGTGACGTCGCAGGCGTGGTTCCTCCACCACGTGGTGGGCCACCACCGCAACTACCTGGACCAGACGAAGGACGAGTCCCGCTGGAAGCGCGATGACGGCACGACGATGGGGGAGATGGAGTACTCGCTGAAGACGATGCTGACCGCGTACCCGCGCTCGTTCCAGGTGGGCCGCAAGCACCACCCGAAGGCGCTGCGCCTGTTCGTGGCGATGGCCGCGCTCCAGGTGGTGCTGCTGGCGGGCCTGTTCTGGGTGAACCCCTACAACGCGCTGTTCGTCTTCTTGCTGCCGATGGTGGCGTCGCTGTTCGTCACCGTGTGGGCGACCTTCTTCCACCACGTGGACCTGAACACGGCGGTGCACGCGGAGGCCTCGTACAACATCCTCCACCGGGGCTACAACCTGATGACCGGCAACCTGGGCTACCACACCGCGCACCACTCGCGGCATGGCCTGCACTGGTCGAAGCTGCCGGAGCTGCACGCGCAGCTGGCCCGCGACATCCCCGCGCACCTGTACCGGCAGCCGGGCATCCCGTTCGTCTGGCGCGGCTCTGAAGCGAAGCTCGTGCTGAGCGAGCACGAGGTGGAAGCGCTCGCCGTTTCCACCGCGAAGGCCAAGGCGCCCGCCGCCGCGCCGGCCGCTTCCGGCGAAGAGCTGGCGGCCTAGCTTCACGCCCCGCCGGGCTCGCCGGGCTCGGTCGCCCGCTTGCGCGCCAGGTACTCGCGCACCTCCGCCGGAAGGGTTTCTTCCGGCAGGGGGAAGTGCTGCGTCACCACCTCCAGGATGTTGAGGTACTGGGGCAGCTCGAAGCCGTAGAACACCACCCGCCCGATGCGCGATTGCTCCCGGGCGGACAGGTGGGTCTTCAGGGTCGTGCACGCCAGCCGCACCGGGTCGTTCACGCCCAACCCGCCGGTGCCCGCGCCCAGCGCCACCATGGCCACGGAGAGCGGCGCACCGTCGTCCGGCAGGGCCTCCAGTGCGTTCCACAGGTTCACGCAGCAGACCTGGATGCGCGCGAGGTTCGGCGACGAGTTCCCGGACAGTCCGTGGCGGTAGTCCATCACCGCCACGTGCGCGACCCACTGGGCCCTCGGGTGTTCGCCCGCGTCCGTCACCAGCACCTGTCCCGGATCCATGGGGCCGCGGAAGCGGGCCTGGAGGGCCTCGGTGATGTGCTCCTGGTAGTCCGGGCCACACGCGAGCCGGATGGCCCGGGAGACCCCGGACCCCAGCTGCACGTTCGTGTTGGAGGCGTTGACCAGCACGCGCTCGGAGCCGTCCGTCAGGCTGCCGAGCGCGACCTCGATTCCGGGGAGGGGAGCGCTCATCCCTCCAGTCTAATCACGGCGTCTTCGGCTCGGCCGGTCCGGTCGTGCGGTTGGCCGCGATGTTGATGACGTTGACCATCAGGTCCTTCACGCGGCGCGGCTTCTCGCCCCCGTTGTCCTTGATGATCTTGTCGATGTCGTCATCCTGCCGGTGGTACTCGGGGATGAGGTCGCCGCCGCCGTTGGGATTGGACAGGCCCTCGAAGAGGAAGAGCACGTCCTCGCCCTTGCGCCCGAACGACGCGCCGTCCTGGCGGTCGCGGTACACGTTGATGTCGCGGTTGATGCGGTCGAACGGATCCGCCAGCTGCTGGTTCGCCTGATCCACCACGTCCCGGAAGTAGTTGGGCTGGCCCTTGGTGTTGGTGTCCACGACGGACAGGCGCTGATCATCCCAGCGGCCCACCATGTCCGTGTTGATGACGCCAGCGATGTTCTTCAGCTCCAGGCCGGGGATGGGGTGGTCCACGAAGTACTGCGAACCCACGAGCCCCTTCTCCTCCGCGCCCGTCCAGATGAAGAGGATGGAGCGATCCAGCTCGCCGCGCTTCTGCGCCTCCGCCAGCTCCGGCACCGCCGCCATCAACACCGCGCTGCCGGACGCGTTGTCGTCCGCGCCGTTGTACGCGTTGCCCTGGCGGTCCACGCCCACGTGGTCCAGGTGGGCCATCACGACGATGACCTCGTCCTTGTGCGGGCCGGTGCCGGGCAGCATCGCCAGGGTGTTCACGGCCTGGCCCGTCGCCGTGGCCACCTGCCGCAGCTCCTCCACGCTGCGCTGCGTCCCGGACCGGGCCGGCACCAGCGGCTGACCGGACGCCTTCATCGTGGACTCGTACTGGCGGTTGAGCAGCGCCAGCGTGTCCTTGGGCATCTTGTCGTCCAGGTAGAAGCCTTCCTGGAACGTCTCGTGCCCGAACTCCTTGTGCGCGCCGTGGGCCGCGCCATGCGCCGCGCCGCCCTCCTGCGCCCCCAGGAACGAGAAGACGTTGAACTTCTGCTGGAAGGGGTTCTCCGGGTTGTTGGAGTTGGGGCCCACGAGGCCGTACTTCTTCACGTGCTCCTGCACGTAGGCGGACGCCATATCCAGGCCTTCCGAGGGGCTGTTGCGGCCCTTCAGCTCATCGGAGGCCAGGTACTGGAGGTGCGTCATCGGATCCGAGTCGGCCGAGACGGGCGGCTCGGTGGGCTGCGTCGGATCCGTCGGGGGCAGCGGCGCCGGGGTGGTGGGCGC
>NZ_RAWI01000238.1 GCF_003612125.1 Corallococcus praedator | reverse complement strand
CTGCGAGGAGGGGCGTGTGGGTGGCACGTGCGTGCTGCGCGGGTGCGTGCCCAAGAAGCTGCTCGTGTACGCGGCGCACTACCGCTACGACATGGAGGACGCGGCCGGCTACGGCTGGACGGTGAACGGGCCCGCGCTGGAGTGGAAGCGGCTCCAGGAGAAGAAGGCGAAGGAGCTGGACCGGCTGACGGGCATCTACGGGCGGCTCCTGCGCGACTCGGGCGTGACGCTGGTGGAGGGCCGGGGCCGGGTGGTGGACGCGCACACAGTGGAGGTCGCGGGCAGGCGTTACACGGCGGAGCGCATCCTCATCGCGACGGGGGGGAGGCCCTTCCTGCCGCAGGTGCCGGGCATCGAGCACGCGCTCACGTCGGAGCAGGCGCTGGAGCTGCCGGAGCTGCCCCGCCGGGTGGCGGTGGTGGGCGGCGGCTACATCGGCGTGGAGTTCGCGGGCATCTTCGCGGCGCTGGGCGTGAAGGTGACGATGTTGATTCGCGGCGACACGGTGTTGCGCGGCTTCGACAACGACGTGCGCGCGGCGTTGACGGAGGAGATGCGCAAGAAGGGCGTGGACATCAAGCCGGAGACCTTCGTCGAGGACATCGAGAAGCGCGAGGACGGCGCGCTCAGCCTGATGACGCGCATGGGGGACACGCTGGAGGTGGACGCGGTGCTGTACTCCACCGGGCGCGTGGCGAACACGCAGGGGCTGGGGCTGGAGGAGGCGGGCGTGAAGCTGGATGCGCGCGGGGCGGTGGTGGTGGACGCGCAGTCGCGCTCGTCGGTGGAGAGCATCTATGCGGTGGGGGACGTCACGGACCGCATCAACCTCACGCCGGTGGCCATCGCGGAGGGCCGGGCGATGGTGGAGACGCTGTACCGGAACAACCCGGTGACGATGGACCACGAGAACGTCCCGTCCGCGGTGTTCAGCCAGCCGCCGGTGGGCACGGTGGGGCTCACGGAGCGAGAGGCCATCGAGCGGCACGGCCGGGTGGACGTCTACGTCTCCAGCTTCCGGCCCATGAAGCACACACTGACCGGCCGCGACGAGCGCACGATGATGAAGGTCGTGGTGGAGCGCGGCACCGAACGCGTGCTGGGCTTCCACATGGTGGGCGCGGACGCACCGGAGATCATCCAGGGGCTCGCGGTGGCGCTGAAGTGCGGCGTGACGAAGAAGCAGCTCGACGCCACGGTGGGCATCCACCCCACGGCGGCGGAGGAGTTCGTGACCCTGCGCGACAAACGACCCGACCCGTCGGAGAGCGCCACGCTGCTGGAGCTGGGCCGCGAAATCGTGGCGCCGGCGGACAAGGGGCGCGGGTCTACCTGACCGTCAGGGCGAGGCTGGCCGCAGGAGGCCCGCTCCGGCCAGCAGCTCGCGCACGTGCCGCGCCAGTGCGACGTGCTCGGGGTTGGCCACGGTGAAGCGCTCAGGCGTGAGGATGATCAGTGTGCCCTTGTCCTCCACGGGCTCGATCCGCACAGGGGCAGGAAGCGGGGGCACCGTACCCCGGTGACGTGCGAGGTACGTCACCCAGCCCAACCCGATGTCCTCCTTGCCCTGTCTGTCGTCCATCTCCCGATACGTCTCGGACATGGCCACCGCCCAATCAGGTTCCCAGGCCAGCGCCATGCCGCGCACCACTTCGGTCAACACGGATGCAGTGAGGATTCGCTCCGCGTTCTCCCCTTGGGAAGGGAGCGACAGGACGCACACATTGGCGGAGCTGTCTTGCTCGTAGCTCCCGCAGTGCATGCTCACGTCCGCGAAGTCCTGGCCGGAGCCATCGTTGTATGCCGCGACGGTCAAACCCAGGTGCTCGATGGGCGGCCCGCCGGGCTCGCGGTTGACGCCGCGCCGGAACGCCTCTGTCAGGGTGGCGAGGTCAGGGGGCATGAGGGGGGTCTTGCGTCCCCTGCCGCGTGGCTTGGGAATCTTGTTCCACTGCGCCAGCAGGGGATCACACCCGGCCAGAAGATTGAGGAATGTCACCGCTCGCCGGGCGCACTCCTCGGGGGACTCCTGGCGCGGCCCCCAGTAGGCACCTGCGGAGTAGGTCTCAGGATGGGTCTTCGGCGTGGTCTGGGTCGTCATGAGGCGCTTCTCTCAGGGCACCAATGGGCGTGCTGGAGTGTGGATGACGGCAATCTCGGTGATGTCATTGCCCTTCAGCAGCTTCCGAATGGCATCTGCCGCATGCTTTTCGGCAACGTGCCACTCGATGCGGCTTCCCGTGCCCCGGGCGATGTCGCGCTGCCTCCTGCCTTGATCCACGATGTCCTGGGCCTTGCCTGAACTCTTGAACCAGTTCTTGGGGGCAAGGTTGCCCTCGAAGAACTCGGCATAGCCAGGTCCCTTTGCCTCCAGTAGCACTCCGTCCGTGAAGCCGTCGAACTTCACGCCACCACTCTTTCTTCCCACGCCACCGACCCAGTAGGCATCATCGGAGGAGCATCCCGAGATCTGCTCCTGGTAGGCCCGCGCGCGTGGGGGCGCGCCCCTCTCTTCGGACGGGGCCCATTGTCCTGGACCGCGCCCACCGGCGGGCGATGACTGTCCCGTCGCCGTGTTGGCCCGTTGGAGGACGATGGCCGCTCCAGGCCCGCCCCCCAGCACGGATGCAGCCCGCCCCACGGGTACAGCGATGCGCTCGAGGGTGAGCGCGCCCTGCGCGGACAGCGACAGCACCGGCACCGTGGCTTCCGCACCCGCCAGCGCGCCTGTCACCGTGCGCGTCGCGGAGGTCGCGGTGCCCTTCGTGACGAGCAGGCTCGTCGTCAACTCCGCCACCGCCTGCACCTGCTCGCCGCGCGTCATGTACCGGAAGCGCTCGAAGTATTCGGGCGATGAAGCAAGGAGCGCGACCACTCCCGCGGGCAGGTCCTTCAGCGCGGCGATGCTGTCCCTCGGGGCCGTGAGGAACTGGCCCAGCGCGAGCGCCAGCTTCACGACCGCCGCCTCGGCTCCATCCAACGTGCGGCTGATGAGGTCCGCGTCGTCGTACACCTCGACGAACACCGGGCCGTGCACAGGCTCCAACTGCTCGTCCGCCAGCTCGATGACGAAGCCGTTGCTGACGTAGAAGCGACCCAGCTCGAACGGCCCGGCCCGGAACGTGCCGTCCTTCCACTTCAGGGCTCCGGCCTTCTGCTGCGTGCGCCCTGTCCACACCCACGCCAGGTGGCCATCCGGCCGCAATACCGCCACCCGGCGGAAGCGCTCCACCCGGCGCAGCAATGTGTCCCGAGACACCTCGCCCTGCTCCAGCACCTCGCGCAACACGTGGCCCACGGCCATGCGCGCGGGGAAGGTGCCGAGCGTCACCGGCTTGCCCAGAAACACTGACAGCAGCCGCGTCGCTTGCGTGGGCGTGAGCGCACCTCCTGGAATGGGCCGCGCATCCCGCTCCTCCAGCCCCGCCGCCGTCAGCAGCTTCTCCCAGACATCCGCCTGCGGGCTGCCGCGAGGGACCCCAGTCGTGCGAACAGGATTCGCGCCCGTCGCCACCTCGCGAGCGCCCTTGCGACGGTGCAGCCGTACCGGTTTCTCTGAGCCCGTAACGAACCGTGGCGGGGCGGCGGACACCTGGGAAGAGGCATCACCCGGCGGCGCTGAAGCAGGGCCGTTGGCCTCGCGTGGCGTGTAGCTCAGGCTCCGCCCCTGGTTGGACGCAGGTGTCAGCCCCGCGCAGCCGGTGACGGCCATCGCAATGCACAACAACAAGGCCTCAACGCGCATGGTCCACCCTCAGGTCCACCGAAGCGAAGGCGCCCGGTCGCTGCGTCCCGTCCTCTTCCAGCCGCTCCCCACGCGCCCCCCCACAGACAAGGGACGCAGGTCCTGACGGTCAGGGTGAAGCGGGCTGCATGAGACCCGCCCCGGCCAGCAGCTCGCGCACGTGCCGCGCCAGCGCGGTGTGCTCGGGGTTGGCCACCGTGAAGCGCTCGGGGGTCAGGATGATCAGCGTCCCCCGGTCCTCCACGGGCTCGATGCGCACGGGGGCAGGGAGCGGCGGCACGGTGCCCTGTTGACGAGAGAGGTAGGTCACCCAGCCGAGCCACTTGTCGGCCTTGCCATCCTTGTCGTCCTCATCCCGATGTGTGCGGGACATCGCCGCCACCCAATCGGGTTCCCAAGCAACCGCCATGCTGCGCACCACGCGAGCCAATGCGGGGGCCGTGAACAATCGCTCCGCATTCGCTCCCTGGCTGGGGAGCGACAAGAAGCAGGAGTTGGAAACCGCTTCCGAGTATCCACCGCAGAAGATGCGCAGGTCCGCACAGTCACGACCGGCTCCACCATTGTCGAACCAGAAGCCAAAGCCTAGTGGCTCAATGGCCGGCCCCCCTCGCTCACGGTTGGCCCCACGTCGGAACAATTCGGTGAGGGTCACGACATCCGGCGGCATGAGCGGATGCTTTCGCGCGTCTTTGCGCGACTTCGCAGGCTTGTACCAGTGGGAGAGGAACGGGTCACACTCAGCCAGAAGGTTGAGAAAGCTCGCTGTGCGACGAGCGCACTCCTCGGGAGACTCCTTGCGAGGTCCCCAGTAGGCTCCTGCAAAGAAGGTATCGGGATAGGTCACGGTCATGAGGTCCTCGACTTAGAGCGCAGGAGTGTGGAGGATTTCGACCCCCTCGACACGAGCGCGCTTGAAGAGTTCGCGGAAGGCATCGACGGCAGATTTCTCAGCGACATGCCACCGGACGGAGATGCCCATGCCACGAACCTTCTCGGCCTGTCGTCTCGCCTGATCAATCAACCCCTGGGCTCCCGAGTTCTTGAACCATTCCTTGGGCTCCAGCCCCTCGAAGAACTTCGCATAGCCCGGCCCCTTGGCTTCCCGTAGCACGCCGTCCACGAACCCGTCGAACTTCACGCCGCCGCTGTTTTTGCCCACGCCTCCGACCCAGTAGGCCTCATCCGCCGAGTGCCCCGAGATCTGCTCCTGGTAGCGCCGGGATCGCGCGGACATCGACTCCTCGGCAGGCCCCCACTTGCCGGGGCCAGGAGGCGGAGTGGCCGTGTTGGCCCGTTGGAGGACGATGGCCGCTCCAGGCCCGCCCCCCAGCACGGATGCAGCCCGCCCCACGGGTACAGCGATGCGCTCGAGGGTAAGCGCGCCCTGCGCGGACAGCGACAGCACCGGCACCGTGGCTTCCGCACCCGCCAGCGCGCCTGTCACCGTGCGCGTCGCGGAGGTCGCGGTGCCCTTCGTGACGAGCAGGCTTGTCGTCAACTCCGCCACCGCCTGCACCTGCTCGCCGCGCGTCATGTACCGGAAGCGTTCGAAGTATTCGGGCGATGAAGCAAGGAGCGCGACCACTCCCGCGGGCAGGTCCTTCAGCGCGGCGATGCTGTCCCTCGGGGCCGTGAGGAACTGGCCCAGCGCGAGCGCCAGCTTCACGACCGCCGCCTCGGCTCCATCCAACGTGCGGCTGATGAGGTCCGCGTCGTCGTACACCTCGACGAACACCGGGCCGTGCACAGGCTCCAACTGCTCGTCCGCCAGCTCGATGACGAAGCCGTTGCTGACGTAGAAGCGACCCAGCTCGAACGGCCCGGCCCGGAACGTGCCGTCCTTCCACTTCAGGGCTCCGGCCTTCTGCTGCGTGCGCCCTGTCCACACCCACGCCAGGTGGCCATCCGGCCGCAATACCGCCACCCGGCGGAAGCGCTCCACCCGGCGCAGCAATGTGTCCCGAGACACCTCGCCCTGCTCCAGCACCTCGCGCAACACGTGGCCCACGGCCATGCGCGCGGGGAAGGTGCCGAGCGTCACCGGCTTGCCCAGAAACACTGACAGCAGCCGCGTCGCTTGCGTGGACGTGAGCGCACCTCCTGGAATGGGCCGCGCATCCCGCTCCTCCAGCCCCGCCGCCGTCAGCAACTTCTCCCAGACATCCGCCTGCGGGCTGCCGCGAGGGCCCCCAGTCGTGCGAACAGGATTCGCGCCCGTCATGCCTCCGCGACGATGCAGCCGTGCCGATGCCACGGGGTCCGTGACGAACCGTGACAACGGAGCCGACGCGCGCGAAGCCCCATCCCCCGGAGATGTCGTGAGAGCAGGGGCCGACGCCTCACGGACCGCATGGCCCAGGCTTCGAGCAGGCGCGGGGGGCAGCGACGCGCAGCCGGTGAGGACCATCGCCAGGCACAACAACAGGATATCCGTGCGCATGCGTCGACGCGCAGGAGCGGCACCCTTCTTCATGGCGCTCCAGCACGTCGTATGGGTCTGCATTCAGGGCACCGTGTAGAGACCAACGACGTTCGGATCCAGCGTGGAGCTGGAGATCCGAAGGCCGGTGGCGCCGCTGACGCTCGCGACGTCGCTCACGCCCAGGTCCGCCAGGGAGAACGACACCGCGCCCAGCTTCGACTTCACCGACCCCGCGGGGGTGCCGGTGACGCTCGCCACGCCGCCCGTGTAGTTGAGCGTCGCCAGAGAAGCGGAGGTGTTGCCCGCGGCCGTGGCGGTGAAGTCGCTCTCACCCAACGACAGCGAATACGTGCCCACCGTCTGATTGGACACGTTGATCAACGTGACGGTCGTAGGGTCGCCCACCGCCGCGGAGGCCAGCGTGCTCTCCACGATGAAGAAGCGCGTCCTGGCGCTGAAGCCCGTACCGAACTGGAAGTTGCCCGCGCCCACGTTGTTCGCGCCGTCGTTCGCCCCGAGTCCCGAAGCAGCGGCGTTGACGTTGGCAGGCACCGTCCCCAGCGAGCTGGGCGTGTTGGTGCCCGTGATGCCGCTGGCCGTCGCGCCCACCACGTTGGTGAAGGTGCCCTCCTCCGTGGTGAGCGAAGCCAGCTGCGCGCCGCCGGTGATGCTGACCGGGGTGCCCGCCGTCACCGCGCCTGTGAAGGTCGCGCGGGTGACCGGCAGGCGCGTACGGGCCACGACCGGGTCGGGCAGCGCCACGATTTCGTAGGCGATGCGATGCATGTTGCTGGCATCGGCCGCGCTGATGCCCAGCCCGGCCGCCGCGCTGCCCGTGCCCGTCGCCAGACTTCGAGGATCCAGCTGGGTAATCTTCGCGAACAGCACCGCCGCCGACAGGTAGCTGCCGTACCTGCTCGAATGGCGGCTGTCCTGGGCGCTCCACAGGTTGAACATGCCCGCGGAGATGCCATCGGCGGGGTTCGGATCCGCCAGGTCCTGGTCGACCGCGCGCAGGAAGCCGTCGCCCACCCGGGCCACGCCCGTGAAGCCCAGCTCCCGCGAGGCCTTGAAATAGGCATCGCGCAGGTCGGTCTGCATCGCCTGGAGGCCCGGCGTGCCGCTCGGGTAGCCCTGCGTGCCGACGGAGGTGGGCGAAGCCCACGTCTCGTACAGGAACAGGTTCGCGGCGGGGTTCTTGGAGAGCACCAGCGAGCGCAGGTCGCGGGCCGCATTCGTGAAGCCCGAGGGCGAGCCGCCCCGCGCGGTGGGCAGCGGCGTCGTGCTCTGCTCCTGCAACACGACGGTGTTCCACGTGGCCTGACCGATGATCGCGGCCCGGTTGCCGTAGTGCCACGCGAGGCTCTGTCCGCTGGCCGTCTCCAGGCTGACGTTGAACGACAGGCCCGCCTGCGTGGTCAGCTTCTTGAAGATGCCCGGGATGCCCCCCACACCGGAGCCGTTCGTGTCGGTGACCGCGGCCTTGTTGTACGAATACGCCGGCTCCTCGTTGCCGTGGGTGAAGCTGTTGCCCACGAAGAGGATGTTGCCGCCCGTGACCGCGGAGACGGAGCTGCCCAGCGCTTCCGCCTCCGACTCCGGCAGGGGCGCACAGCTCGCATTGACCGAGACGACGCCCCAGGCCATCAGGCCCAGCAAGCGGGAGTAGACAGCCGGCAACGGAGAAGGGCGCATGACTTCTTCCTGGCGAGGGTTCGGAGGACGGCACTCGACACTGAATCGAGGATTCCAAACTCTACCAGGATAAGCGGACAGGTTTGCCGCCCTGCGCGATGGCTTCGTTCGCGCCGTCCAGCCTGGGCTCCGTCATCATCCTGCGCCTCCGGCCCCTCCGCGCTCACCCACAGGCCCGGGCCCGAGCGAGCAGGTACTCGCGTTGCGGCGGCGTCCTCGCCAGCGCGGCGGCCTGTCGGAAGCAATCCGCCGCCCTGCCCCGCTCTCCCGCCTGCTCCAGCAGCATGCCCTCCACGGCGAAGCGGTACGGGTAGCGTTGCAACACCCCCACCGAGCGCAGCGGCCCCAGCGCCTCCAGCGCCTCGGCCGGTCCCCGCACCCGCCCCAGCGCCACAACGCGGCCCAGCGCCACGATGGGCGAGGGCTTGAGCGCGAGCAGCGCGTCGTACAACGCCAGCAGCCGCGCGCTGTCCTCCGGGCCCGGCACGGCGGTGTTCGCATGCAGCAGGGCGATCTCCGCCTCCAGGTGCAGCGGCGTCAGCACGGGCCCCATGGACGCGCGCAGGTGTCCCAGCCCCCGGGCGAGCAACAGCGGCGAAGCCTCCGTCCCCTCCCGCGCCGCCTGCGGCACGAACGCACCCCGCGCATCCACACGACCCGGGAGCCGGGAGGCGCGGAAGCAGAACAGCGCGGCCAGCGCATGCCCCTCCGGTGTCGCCGTGCCCGGGTGCGAGAGCAGCACCTCCGCCAACCGCAGCGCCTCCGCGCACAGCTCCGCGCGGGACAGGTCGTGCCCCTCGGAGGCCTCATAGCCTTCGTTGAAGAGCAGGTAGAGCGCCGGGTGCACCGCGCCCAGCCGCTCAGGCAGCGCCTCCGGGGACGGCACCTCCAGCGTCGCGCGACAGGTGCGCAGCGTGCGCTTCGCGCGCACCAACCGCTGCGCCACGGTGGGCTCGTCGGCGAGCAACGCGGCGGCGACCTCGCGCACGGAGAATCCACACGCGACCTTCAACGTGAGCGTCACCTGCATCTCGCGCGAGAGCGCCGGGTGACAGCACGCGAAGAGCAACCGCAGCGCATCGTCCGGAAGCTCTGCCGCGTAGCGCGTGGGCTCAGCGTCCGGCTCCACGGAGTCTTCCACCGGAGCGTCCTGGACCTCGGGCGCGCGCAGGCGCACCAGGTCCGTCAGCCGGTTCGCCCCCACGCGCAGCAGCCACGCGCGGGGGTTCTCCGGGACGCCGTGGAAGCCCCACGTGCGGGCCGCCTGGAGCATGGCGAACTGGACCGCGTCCTCCGCCAGGTCCAGGCGCCCCAGGCCCACGCGCCGGGCCAGCGCCGCGACGAGGCCGGCGGACCACTGGCGGAAGGCCAGGTCCAGCACCGTCGCGACATCGGTGGAAGACAGCGGCGTCTCAGGCATCGTCGATGGCGCGCAGCTCGACTTCACCGTGGAGCAGGTGGGGGCAGGTCCGGGCCAGGGCCACCGCGTCGTCGTACGACTCCGCCGACAGGATGAAGAGGCCGCCCACCACGTCCTTCACCTCCGCGTACGGCCCATCCGAGACGAGGAGCTGGCCGCCCTGCTGCTTCAGGCGCTTACCGCCCTCGTCCACCAGCTTCTCCGACAGGAGCAGACGGCCCTCCTTCCGCAGCCGGTCGCTCCACTGGATGTACTCCTCCACGATGGCCTGGAGTTCGGCGGGCGACTTCGCGGCGAAGTGGGCGGGGGTCTCGTGCAGCAGCATCAGGTAGCGGGACATGGGGTGGACCTTTCGGACAACGGCGGGTGCGCCGGCCCCGCGACATGCGGAGCGTTCATCCGAAAAGACGGCCCATGTCGCGGAAGATCGACATGGCCCCTGAACAGGGAAGGCACCCCTACCTCGCCGCTGGGTGCGCACACCCACCCAGGCAGCCAGAGAACACTCTTCCTGTACCCACGGATGACAGGGGTCCCGCGCATGCCTACCCCTCAAGAGCAGGAGGCAGCGGGCACCGACGTGGGCATGAACTGGCGATGGGTGGCGGGGTTGGGGGCGCTGGTGCTCGCGGGATGTCCGTCCGCCTGCACCACGGAGGAATCGTCACGTCCATTCCACCTCACAGGGCAGGTGGGTTCGCACGGTGCGGACTTCGCGGCGGCGCTGTACCAGACGACGGGCGTGCGGATGGAACCGCGCAACCGCATCCGGTGGGCGAACAACGGCGCCGTGTTCGACGTGATGGTGGAAGAAATCGGCCGGGCCCGCGCCTCCGTCAACATCGTGATGTTCATCTGGCGTCCGGGGCGCGCATCCGACCGGATGCTCGAAGCCCTGCGCGAACGTGCCGCGAAGGGAGTCACCTGCCGCGTGCTGGTGGACCCCATGGGCAGCGGTCCGTTCGAGAAGGAAGTGAAGCCGAAGCTGGAAGCCGCCGGCTGTGAAGCGCACATGTTCCGCCCGCTGCCCGCGGACGAGAACCTGGCGCGCAACCACCGCAAGATCCTCGTGGTGGACGGCAAGGTGGCCGTCACCGGCGGGCTCGCCATCCAGGACGAATGGCTGGGTGAGGCGCGCAACGAACAGGAGTGGCGGGACACCAACGTGCGAGTGCAGGGCCCGGTGGTGGCGCAGCTCCAGCAGGCCTTCGCGGAGAACTGGCAGGAGTCCACGGGCGAGCTGTTGCCGCTCACGGACTTCCCCACGCTGCTGTCACAGGGACAGCCCGGCCTGGACGACGCAGGCAGGGGCTGGGCGGGCTTCGTCAGCAGCACGGCGAACCCGGAGGTGACGCGCGCGGAGCGGCTGACGCAGTTGATGGTGAAGGCGGCGAAGAAGCGGCTGTGGATTTCGCAGGCGTACTTCACGCCCAACGACGCGCTCATGCAGCTGCTGGTGGAGCGGGCGAAGGCGGGCGTGGACGTGCGGGTGCTGGCGCCGGGGGACAAGAACGACCAGCGGGCCATCACGGTGTTGCAGCGTCAGACCTACGACACGTTGCTGGCGGCGGGCGTGCGCATCTGGGAGTTCCAGCCGTCCATGATGCACGCCAAGACGATGCTGGTGGATGACCGCCTGGTGCTGGTGGGGTCCATCAACTACGACGCGCTGTCGTTCAACCTGTTGGAAGAAGGCTCGCTGGTGCTGGAGGACGTGGAGGCGGCACGGCGGCTGGAGGAGTTCTTCCTGGAGGACCTGACGAAGGCACGAGAGGTCCAGGCCGAGCGCGCCGAGCGTTGAATGAAGTCCGGACCGCTGTCCGGTTTCCCGCGAGGCAGCGGGAAGCACTGGGCAAGCAGCCGGGCCTTGTGCTCAAGAGGAGGCGCGGGCCGGAACATGGGCCCGGGAGACTTCCTCATGAGCACCGCATCCCCTCGTCATCTCTTCATCGCGGGCGCCACGGGCGCGACCGGCCGCACGCTGATGCGCCAGGCCCTGGCACGCGGCCTGGATGTGCTTCCGCAGGTGCGCCCCAAGAGCGCGGGCACGGAGCCCGCGAGCGGCTGGAAGAAGAAGGCCGTGCTGGAGCTGGCGGATGCGCCCGCGCTGGCGGAGGCGATGCGCGGCAGCACGACGGTGCTCCAGCTCATCGGCACGATGCGCAAGCGCTTCGCGGCGGGGGACACGTACGAGTCGAGCGACATCGGCACCACGCAACAACTGGTGGACGCGGCGAAGAAGGCGGGCGTGGACCACATCGTGTTGCTCACGTCGGTGGGCGCGGGCCGTCCGGTGGGCGCGTACCTGAAGGCCAAGGCGGAGGCGGAGCGCATCGTGCGCGACAGCGGCATCGCGTACACGATGGTGCGACCGCCCGCGCTGGAGGGCGAATACCACCGTCCCCCTGGCCTCCTGCACACGCTCGGGAAGCTGCCGCTGCTGGGCAACCTCAAGCCCATGCACCTGGACCAGTTGGCCGCCGTGCTGCTGCGCGTGGCGGAGCGTCGAGCACCCATCAACGCGGTGCTCGAAGGCAAGAGCCTGTGGGCGGAGGTGGAGGCCGCGGGGCGGTAGGTCAGACCCGCGGAATAGAAGGCTCCGCTGCTGTTCAAGCAGGCAACGCGCCCTCATGGCGAGCAAGCACGGGGCCTGCGAAGGAGCTAGACTGGTGTTGATGGCGACCGTCGATGAAGTGCTCACCGATGCGATGCGACTCTCCCGGGAGGAACGGGCCCGGATTGCGCATGAGCTGCTGCTCAGCCTGGATGAAAGCGCGGAAGTCCAGGATGCCGAAGAGGACTGGACCCGGGAACTCGCGAACCGGGCCCAGGAGGTCATCGACGGCACGGTCGAGCTCGTCAGTTTCGAGGAAGTCAAAAAACAGATGGAGGAGCGCGCACGACGGCGACGGTAGGCCCCACCGTCAACGATGCCCATCCAACTGCATCCCGCTGCCACCTCGGAAATCGAGGAGGTATCGGACTGGTATGAGGACCAGCGACAGGGATTCGGCGACATCCTGGACGCGGCCATCCTCCGATCCTTGACGGACATCGAAGAGCATCCAGACCGCTGGCCCCTCTGGTCTGGGATCCGCCATACGCCGCCCATCCGCCGCTTCCTGATGCAGGACCATCCCTTCGCCATCCCCTATCTCATCCGAGATGAGGGCGTGGTGGTCCTTGCCCTCGCACACCTGCGGCGCCGGCCTGGATACTGGCTGCCTCGCGCGCACAGCAGCCGCTGACCCGCGCTACTCCTTCACCGCCCCGGCCGTGAGTCCGGACACGATGCGCCGCTGGAACAACACCGTCAGCACCACCAGCGGCAGCGTCGCCACCACGGACGCGGCGGCGATCTCCCCCCACGGTTCCTTGTACTCGCTGGCGAAGAGGCTGATAGCCACCGGCACCGTGCGCTTCTCCGGCGTGGACAGGAACGTCAGCGCGTAGAGGAACTCGTTCCACGCGAAGATGAAGACCAGGATGGCTGTCGTCGCCAGCCCCGGCGCCGCCAGCGGCAACAGCACCCGGCGGAACGCTCCAAATGGGGTGCACCCGTCCACCCGCGCCGCCCGGTACAGCTCATCCGGCAACTGGCGGAAGAACGACGTCAGCACCCACAGCGTCAACGGCAGCGCGAACGTCGTGTACGGCAGCGCCAGCCCCACCAGGCTGTCCCGCAGGCCCACCGCGTTGAGGATGAGGTACAGCGGGCTCACCGTGGCGATGGGCGGGAACATCGACACGCCCAGCGCCGCGGACAGCAGCAGCCCCCGCCCCCGGAACTCCAGCTTCGCCAACGCGAACGCCGCCGACGCGCCCACCGTCAGGCAGAACACCGTCGTCAGCGTCGCCACCACCAGCGAGTTCAACACCGCCCACAGGAACGGCCGCCCGAACAACACGCTCTGGTAGTTCGCGCCCGTCAGGTGCGAAGGCCACGGCCGCGTCAACTCGCCGTCCGGCCACAGGCTCGTCAGTACCTGCCACAGGAACGGGCCCAGGAAGAACGTGAGGAACGCCACCACGGCCAGCGCCGTGCCCAGCCCCGGCCGCTTCATCGCCGCCCCTCCTCGCGCCCCAACCACTTGAGCCACACCACCGCCAGCAACACCACGCACAGGAACGTCGCCACCGACAGCGCGCTGCCGTAGCCGAAGTCGCCGGAGCGCATCAGCGTCTTGTACGCGTAGATGCTCAGCGTCTCCGTCGTGTTCGCGGGCCCGCCCTCCGTCAGCACATAGATGGCGTCAAACACCCGGAACGCATCCAGCGAACGGAACAGCACCGCCAGCAGCAGCGCCGGCTTCAGCAGCGGCACCGTGATGGCGCGGAACTGCCGCCACGTGGACGCCCCGTCCACCCGTGCCGCCTTGTAGAGGTCCTCCGGAATGCCCTGCAACCCGGCCAGCACCAGCAGCGCCACGAACGGCGTCGTCTTCCACACGTCCACCAGGATGGCCGCGTGCAGCGCGTACCCCGGCGCCCCCAGCCAGTTGATGTCCGCGCCGCCCAGCAGGCGGTTGATCAACCCGTAGTCCGGATTGAACATCCACGCCCACAGCCGGGCACTCACCACCGTGGGAATCGCCCACGGCACCAGCACCGACGCTCGCAGCAATCCCCGGCCCGGGAACGCGCGGTTGAGCAGCAGCGCCAGCGGCACCGCGAGCAGCAACTCCACCGTCACCGCCACCGCCGTGAAGTACGCCGTGTTCCCCAGCGCCGACCAGAAGCGCGCATCCCCGAAGAGGTAGACGTAGTTCTCCAGGCCCGTGAAGCGCCGCTCGCCGAACACCAGGATGAAGCGGTGCAGGCTCAACCAGATGGCGGCCAGCACCGGGTACAGCGCCACCACGGCCAGCACCAGCACCGCGGGCATCACCAGCAGGTACGCCTGCCGCCGCTCCCGGGCCTGTGAACCCCCGCCGCTCACCGCACACCCTCCACCGTCTCACCCGTCAGGTGATCCACCTGCTTCTGCGCGCGCGACAGCGACTCCTCGGGGCTGCGGATGCCGGCCACGGCGGCGGAGAACTCGCTCTGGAGTACGTCCGCGATGAGCAGGTAGTACGGCGTCACCGGCCGAGGCCGCGCCCGCACCAGCGCCTCCTTCAAGCTCGCGATGAACGGCTCCTCCCGCTTCAACTCCGGATCGTCATACAGCGCCAGCCTCGGAGGGTTGCGAGCGTAGTGCAGCGCCAGCACCCGGTTGGCCTCCGGCGACGTCAGGTGCGCGATGAGCCGGGCCGCGGCCTTGCGGCGCGCGGGCGACACATGCGCGTTCACCGCGAGCTGCCACCCGCCCAGCGTCCCCC
>NZ_RAWI01000237.1 GCF_003612125.1 Corallococcus praedator | reverse complement strand
GCATGCTCCAGCTTCCGCCTGTCCTCTGCTGTCAGCCCCAGTTCGGCGGGGCTCCTTGCCGGTCGCATGGTCCAGAAAATGCGCATGCGACCGGCATTTGTCTCGGAACTTCCGGCGACCTACTTAGCCGAACAGTTCCTTCACCTTGTCGAAGAAGGACTTCGACTGCGGATGGGTCTCCTCGCCGGACACCTCCGCGAAGCGCTCCAGCAGCTCGCGCTGCTTGGAGGACAGCTCCGTGGGCGTTTCGATGATGACGCGCACGTGCTGATCCCCGCGCTGCTGGCTGTGCAGGTGCGGGATGCCCTTGCCGCGCAGGCGGAACACCTTGCCGGACTGGGTGCCCTGCGGAATGGTCATCTTCACCTTGCCGTCCAACGTCGGCACGTCGATCTTCGCGCCCAGCGCCGCCTGCGTGAAGGACACCGGCACCTCGCAGAAGACCTCGTACTCCTCGCGCTGGAACAGCGGGTGCTCGCGCACGATGACCGTCACGTACAGGTCGCCCGCGGGCCCGCCCCGGTCCCCCGGTTCGCCCATGCCGCCCAGCCGCACGCGCGTGCCGTTGTCCACGCCGCCGGGGATCGCGACCTCGATGACCTCTTCCGACGGAATCTTCCCGCTGCCCCGGCACTTCGCGCACGGATCCGGGATGGTCGCGCCCGTGCCGCCGCAGTCGCCGCACGGCCGGGACACCGCGAAGAAGCCCTGCGTGTAGCGCAGCTCCCCGCTGCCGCCGCACGCCGAACACTGCCGGGGCGCCGCGCCGCTCTTGCTGCCAGAGCCCGTGCAGGTGTCGCACTTCTTCGGACGGGGAATGGTCACCTTCGGGCGGCAGCCGAACGCCGCTTCCTCGAAGGAGATCTCCAGGTTGTAGCGCAGATCCGCGCCCCGGCTCGTCTGCCGCCGGCCCCGGCCGCCGCCACCCCCGAAGATGTCTCCGAAGATCTCTCCGAAGATGTCGTTGATGTTGACGCCCTGGAAGCCGCCGCCCGCATCCCCGAAGGGGTTGCCCGCGTGGCCGAAGCGGTCGTACTTCGTGCGGCGCTCTGGATCGCTCAGGACCTCATAGGCTTCCGAGGCCTCCTTGAACTTGTCCTCGGCCTCCGCGTTCCCGGGGTTCCGGTCCGGGTGGTACTGCAAGGCGACCTTGCGGAATGCGCTCTTCAAATCCTGCGCGTTGACGGTCTTCTGGACGCCCAGGACCTCGTAGTAGTCGCGCTTCTGCCCCGTGGCCGCTGCCATCGAATCGAACCCCTGGAAATTGCTGGCGTTTCTACGCTGCGTTGGAAATCAGAGTCACTATAACGCAGCGAAACACGCCAGCAATCCAGGCCCGAAACCCACCCCGGTCCGTACGGCGGGGTGCCTTGCTCCCACGCGGCTACACGGTCCAGACGCGGTTGACCGTCAGCTCCATGCGGGAGAGCCGGCGCTTGAGTGCTGGATCGACGGGGCCCTGGGAGGACCACTTGGGGACCACGAAGTGCAGCTCCGCGTTGTAGAGCTTGGCGGCGCTCGCCAGCAGGCTCCAGCGGTTCTCCGCGGTCGGATCATCCACCATGCCCGGCGTGACGATCTCCAGGATGATGGGCGTGCGCGCCGAGTCGGACTGCCTGCAGGTGAAGTCCGGGCGGTGATCCTCGATGGTGCCAGAGAGCACCGGAGGCGGCATGAAGCCGGGGAGCCGGGCCTTGATGTCGGAGTAACCGATGGTCCGGAAGTACTCGGCCATCAGCCACAGCAGCCGGCGGCGCTCTTCATCGTCCACGACCGACTCGCAGCCGGGATTGAACAGGACTTCTTTTTCGGAATTGGTTTCCATGGCGCCTCTCAAGCTGTCCGCATGTGTGGGATGCGGCAACGCAGCCGGGCAGAGGCGCCCCCTGACCGGCCGTGGAGCAGACGGGCATGCACGTCCGCTTCCCATCTCCCTTTCACTTGGACGTCACCGTCGAGTCGGTGACAGAGTGCGCCCCCTCTCGTGGCCCCCCGTCCCTCCGCGCACGTCTACCGCCGGCTCCTGGGCTACCTGGTCCCCTACCGCCGACTGCTGCTCGCGGGCTCGCTGGCCTCGCTCACCGCCGCGGCCGCCACCGCCGCGTATGCCTGGATCGTCGGGCCCCTGCTTCGCGCCGTCCTGACCGGTGCCCCCGTCTCCGTGGCGGGGATGACCCTGGCGCCAGAGGCCCTGCTGTCCCGGCTGCCCCTGCTCGTCGTCGCCGTGGCCCTGGTGAAGGCCACCGCCCAGTTCCTCCAGGGGGGCCTGATGCAGCGGCTGGGCCAGAGGGTGATGGCGGACCTTCGGGGCTTTCTCTATGGCCGCCTGCTTACCCAGCCTCCCGCGTTCTTCGAACAGCGCCACTCGGGAGAGCTGGTGGCCCGCTTCACCTCGGATGTGCCGTTGGTGGAGTTCTCCGTCACCCAGGCGTTGTCATCGTACGTCAGGGATGGGCTTCAAATCTGCGCACTGCTGACGACGTGCTTCCTCATCGACGCGAAACTCTTTCTCTTCACCTTCGTCGTCGTGCCGGTGACCGTGCTGCCGGTCAACCGCTTCGCCCGCTCGCTCAAGAAGGTGGCGACGCGCTCGCAGGCGAGCCTTGGCGCGCTCAGCGCGATCACCGCTGAACAGCTCCAGAACCTGCCGGTGGTGCAGGCCTACGGCACGGTGCCCCGAGCGCTGGAGTCCTTTGACGCGGAAGCCGACGCGTACCTGGGCGAGATGCGCCGCTCGCTCTTCATCCGGGGCGCCTTCAGCCCCACGGTGGAGCTGTTGGGCATCGTGGGCGTGGCGGTGGCGGTGGCCTGGGGCGCGCGAGCGGTGTCCCTGGATCCATCGCTCGCCGGGCGCCTCCTGTCCTTCATGGCGGCGGCGCTCCTGCTCTACCAGCCGGTGAAGTCGCTGAGCGGCACGCTGTCGCAGGTGCTCACGGGCCTGGCGGCGGCGGAGCGGCTGTTCGCGCTCGCGGATTCGCCGGTGGCGCCGGACGTGGGGGATGACGCCCGGCCGCTCGCCCGCGCATTGGAGCTGAAGGGCGTGCGCGCCACCTATGCGGATGGCCGCGAGGCGCTCAAGGGCGTGGACCTCACGGTGCCTGCGGGCGCGCGCGTGGCGCTGGTGGGCCCTTCCGGCGCGGGCAAGACGACCCTCTTCTCCGTGCTCCTGGGCTTCCTGCCCACGAGCGGCGGCGAGGTGCACTGGGACGGCGTGCCCCTCTCCTCGCTCAAGGCCTCCAGCGTGCGGGGACAGCTGGCGTGGGTGCCCCAGGAGCCGGTGCTCTTCTCAGGCACCGTGCGCCACAACCTGCGCCTGGGCCAGCCGGACGCGACGGACGAAGCCCTGTGGGAAGCGCTGCGGCTGGCGCACGCGGAGGACTTCGTGCGGGCCCTGCCCGGCGGCCTGGATGAAGCCGTGGGCGAGCGCGGCGGCCGGCTCTCCGGAGGCCAGCGACAGCGGATCGCCCTGGCCCGCGCCTTCCTGTGCCGCCCGTCGCTGCTGCTCCTGGACGAGCCCACCAGCGCCCTGGACGCCACCAGCGAGGCGGCGGTGGGCGCGGGGCTCGCGGCCCTGATGAAGGGCCGCACGGTGCTCGTCATCGCCCACCGGCTGGCCACCGTGCGCGACGCGGACCTCATCGCCGTGGTGGAGGGCGGTCGGGTGGTGGAGGCCGGCACCCACACGGAATTGCTCGCGCTGCGCGGCCGCTATGCCCGACTGCTGGGCGAGGGCGCCGTCGCCGCCTGAACAGCGCGCCGCCCCCCGGGGTTGGCTTCCGGCCGCGTCCTGGCGACGACTGTTCACTCCCCGGCCCGCGCGCTGTCCCCTGCACCGGAGGACGACGTCCACCGGCCGAAGCGTGCGGGACCCTGTGTGGCGTGCCCACCTGCCCCCGCCCCGGCATGGCGCACGGCCTTGCACGGGTGGGCATGCCCTGCCAGCCTGCGGCGCCGTCCCATGCCTCCGACGCCGCCGCCCCGCGAACGAGCGCCGCTGTCCCTCGACGCGCTCCTCCTGGCCCCCTCGCTGCTATTGGCCGCGGGCGCCTGCGTCGCGGCGGCCGCCCGGCACTTCGCCCTGGCCGCCGCCGCCACCGTCACCCTCGTGCTCGTCCCGCTCGTCTTCCGCCTGTGGACGCGCCCCTGGTACCGGGGCCTCGTGCTGCGCGGCCTGGGCCTGTTCATCGCCGGCATGCACCTGCCCATGCTGGTGGCCGGAGCGCTCGCCTACGGGCGCATCGGCTGCGAACCCACTGACTGCGGCCAGACACTCCTGCTGGGCATCGTCCTTGCTCCGGTGGCCGGCGCCGTCTGCACTGTCGTCTACTGGGTTGTGGGTCGTCCTCCCGTCTGAATTACAGGAATAGCCCGGGACCCTATTCTTACGGGAAATGCTTGTTCCAGTCAGACCACACCTCGCGCCCGGCTTGTTCGTGGCGCTGGCCGTTCCCGCCACGGTGTGCGTGCTTGGCTGCACGCTGCCCGTCCTGCTGGGAGGGCCCGGCCTCTTGAGCGTGGCGACCTCTGCGGGGCCCTTCGCGGTGCTGGTGGGGCTGGCCCTGCTGGTGGAGGTGCCGCTGCTGACGTGGGCGGCGGGGTCCACCCTGCTGGGCCGGGCGGTGCCGCTGGCGGTGATGGTGGGCATGGCGACGGTGCCCTGGACGCTGGGCCTGCTGGGCACGGAGGTGCTGCTGGAGCGGATGCACGCCGCGCTGCCCCTGGTGCGCGCGGGGGACGCGGGCGTCGCGCTGACGGCGGGCATGGGCAAGGCGATGGCGCCCCGGCTCTTGGGAGCCTGGACGAGCGCGGTGCTGCTGGGCTCGCTGGCGGTGGCGCTGGCGGTGGCGCGCTTCAGCCGCGCGAGCCTCCCCCGGGGGACGCGGCGGGGGCTGCTGCTGGCCAGCCTGGTGTCGGCGGCGCTCGCGGGCATGGCGGCGGTGGGCGCGATGGAGGCACACCACCTCTTCACGCTGCTGTCCCGGCTGTCGCGGGCCCCGGAGTCGCTGCGGCCGGACCTGATGGCGGAGGGCATGGCGCAGGCGGCGCGGCTGCGCACGGTGCGCTGGAGCTGCCTGGGCTGCCTGTCGGTGCTGGCCTTCACCTGGCTGCGATACCGCGCCCGCGAGGCCCGGCGCGCGCGCACGCTGGAGTGGGCCGGCGGGGTGGTGCTCACCATCGCGGTGGGTGGCCTGCTGGTGCTGGACGCGCACCCGCTGCACACCACGCTGGGCCCGGAGCGCGTGACGGCCGGACGCCGCACCTCCGGTCCGGTGCCCACCGACGCGGACGTGACGCACCTGAGGGGCGGGCGCCCGCCCCTGCGCTTCAGCCTCCCCGCACCAGCACGAACAGCATGACGATGGCCACCAGGACCGCCACGCCGAAGACGGCCAGGAGCACCAGCCCCTCCGAGCGGCGCACCACCGGGGGCAGGACTTCGTTGGGCAGCGCCTCGCCGTAGCGCAGCACCACTTCCGGCTCCGACGGCGCCACCGGCTCCGGCGCGGCCCGGGGCTCCAGCGCGGTGGGAGCGACGTCCCTGGCGGGCGGCGCTACCGACGTGAAGGTCGCGCGGCCCATGGGCTCCTGCGCCACGATGCTGGACATCTCCAGGCCCTCGCGCGCCAGCGCCAGCACGCGCTGCATGTGGAGGATGTACCGGTCCTGGCCTTCGTACGTGGCCAGCGCCTGCGCCGCGCGCACCAGCCGGTGGGGCACCAGCTCCGGGTCCGCGCGCACTTCGGTGGATACCGGGGGCCGCCGCGCCTCACCCAGCTCCACGCGGCCGGTGCGCACACCCTGGCCACTGGCCCAGATGCAGTGCTCGTCCAGCAGCGTGAGCTCCTGGCGCCGGACGCGGCCCTCGTTGTCGATGAGCGACAGCAGCTCCGCGCCCTGCGGGCTCAGGTGCCAGACGGTGCGCAGGCCGTTCTCACCCGGGGGGCCCTCCACCGCGCGCGCCCGATAGAGTTCCTGCATCGCGGACTTCAGGGTGTCGGGCGAGGTTTCCACGGCCATGAATGGCGCAGAGTAGGGGCGCCCGGTCGGAAACGGAAGCGAGCCCGCGCGCCGCCCGGTCGCCCCCCGTTCTCCCCCCGACCGTGAACACGCGGCCGTGAATGGCTCGTGCGTGGACGCCCACCTTGTGTCTACCGTTTGCCCCACGATGAGCCGCTCCAAAGACCGAGGCCCCGACTTCATCCGCCAGTTCGAAGGCGCACAGACGCTCGACGGATTGCTGGAGCTGGCCGGCAGTCCCTGCGACACCGCCGAAGTGCTCGAACGCATGCGCGAGGCGCGCGCGGAAGGCGACGGCGCCAACGACGTCATCCCCACCCTCTTCGCCGAGGAGCCCCGCTTCAAGGACGCGGAGCTGGCGCGCCGGCTGTACCAGAACCTGCTGGGCCTCTGGGACCTGGTGCTGGAGGGCAAGTCGGTGCGGCTGGAGGACGGCCCGCGCCCGCCGCGTCCCAAGAAGGAGCGGCTGCAAGCGCCCGCGCCCTTCCACCCCGACGCGCCTTCCGCCGAATTCGTGGAGGCCGCCTGGCGTTATCTGGAGGACGACGACAAGGCGCGCACGCGGCTGATGCATGCCTTCGAGAACCGGCAGGATGGCCTGCTGGGTGCGCTTGACGCCGCCGGCCTCACGGACGAAGGTTACGGAATCGCCCGGCACCTGCTCTTCGAGCTGCACGCCATGCTGGAGCTGGGCTGGCCGCCAGGGCTGATGGCCGCGCAGGCAGCGGCGCTGGACAGGGATTCGGATGCGCCGCCCGCGCCGGACTCCCTCCAGGCCTACGTGACGGAAGCGTTGTTCGAGGCGGAGCATGACGAGGAGCACCCCCTCGCTCCCCAGGAGCTGGCCCAGGTGCGCACCCTCGTCCAGCGGGGACTGGTGGCGCTGTGGCGCGCCCGCAAGGGGAGATGACGATGGCCCGAGATGACAACGACGGTGGCGGGTTCACCGGCAAGCGCAACAAGTCCTACCGCGAGCTGGACGCGCAGCGGGGCAAGAGCAAGTACCACTCGCGCCAGGATGACCCGGCGCAGCAGAAGCTGGAGCGCAGCGCCAGCTACCAGAAATACAAGACGGCCGCGGACGCGCTCTTCACCGGCGGAGAGCTCCCGGAAGGCCTCGCGAAGACGTTCGACCCCGAAGGCAAGCGCAAGGCCCAGAAGGCCGCCCTGCAGAAGGTGCAGGACTCGGAGACGCGCGCGGACTGGGTGAAGGGCGTCGTCGAGTACCTGGAGAAGTACCCGGAGCTGCCCGAGGACGCGTACTTCCTCGACAGCCTGCTGGACCACCCGCGCGACCGCATCGTGGACCAGGCGCTGGCGAAGCTGGAGTCGCTCCAGGAGGCCGGCACCCTCCAGAAGAAGGTGCCCAAGAGCCTGGATCAGCGCCTGAAGTCCATTGAGCTCACCGGCCTGGACCCCGACATGCAGGGCCGCGCGAAGGCGCTGCGCGAGAAGCTGCGCGCCTGACGCTCCCGGCTCAACGCGCGCGGGACTGGTAGAGCAGCACCACCGCGCGCTGGCCCGTCTTGCTGTTCTCGTGCGTGAGCCGCAGCTCGCCGCCGGGCCGCGTGTAGAGGCCGGCCTCCTCGCCGGGCTTCCACCCGGCCTTCGCGAGCGCGTCGTCGTAGAACGCCTGCACCTGCGGGCCCGTGAGCGCCGTCTGGAAGCTCAGCGTGCGCGAGCCCTCCGCGTTGACGCGCAGCACGTCGCGCGCTTCCGGCGGCAGCGGCGCGAAGTCCCCCGCCGCGGAGGCCTTCTTCGCCAGCGCGTGGTTCGCCTCGCCCAGGTACAGCGACGTGGTGCCATCCGGCTGCGGCTGGAGGATGACCGTGTACGTGATGGCGCGGAGCGGATCGAACGCGGTGAGCATGGCCGCGTTGTTGGCCAATTGCGTCTGCTTCTTGCCGGGCGCCACGTAGAGGCCCTGGTCCCGGAACGCGTCCGCGAAGCGCTGCACCAGCACCCGCGCGTTCTCCTTCACGTGCACCGCGCGCAGCGCCACGGGCACGCCCTCCGCCTCCACGATGTCGCTGGCCTCCACGTGCGCCAGCACCTGGAGCCGGGGCCACTCGAAGCGCGGCGGCAGCGGCTCCGGCACGCCCCCATCCTTCGCCCAGGCGGGGAGCGCCAGCACCAGCGCCAGGGCCGCGCACGCGCTGGCCACGGACTTCACGGCCGCACGCGTCCGAGCCACTTGTTGCGCCGGTTCACGTTGTACTTCACGGAGAGGTTGTCCGCCTGGAAGGGGGACGTCTCCCAGACGGTCTGGTTGCCCGCGTGCGACGCGCCGATGCTCTGCTCGTAGTCGCCTTCCGCGCCCGTGAAGCTCATGAAGAACTGGTCCTCGTTCACGCCGCCCGTCGCGCCCACGCCCGCCATCAGCGCGCTGCCGGCGCCGCCGCCGCCGCCGTTCTTCGCGTACACGCGCTCCGCCCAGGAGTAGTAGTCCACGTTCGCGCAGGGCGCGCCCGAGTTCGAGCTGAGCGGACACGCGCGCCCCTCCGCCACGCTGGACAGGCCCCAGTCATCCAGCAACATGAAGAAGCGGCCCCGGCAGTTGCCGTTCGACGCGCGCCCGGCGGCGCACACCACGAACTGGTCGGTGGCGCGGCGGTGCGAGACCTTGAAGAACTCCGGCTCCATGAACGTGCCGATGCGCTGGGTGCTCAGGGTGGCGGAGGCCGTGCAGGAGATGCCATCGGATTGCGTCTGCATCGCTTGGTTCAGCGCGGGCGAGCCGTCGTCCGCGTCGCTCGGACGCACGCCGAGGATGGCGGGGCCGGTGCCCGCGGGCCGGTCCGAGTCGCACACCACGCGCATCCGCTCGGCGCGCGCGAGGGCCAGCTGGAGGGTCATGTCGCCGTCCACGCTGGAGCGGCCGTCGAAGTCGCCGTAGCGCCCGGCGGCCTCGGAGGCCGCGAGGGCCGCCGCGTTGGGCCGCTGGAAGACGCCGGACTCGGGGTTGTGCATCACGTGGCCGGTGGCCTCCCACAGCGCGAAGTTGGCGGCCTCCTGCACCTTGAGCGTCAGCGCGCCCACCTCCGCGAAGTAGATGCCGAACATCAGGATGGTGATGAACACCATCGTGCCCAGCGCCGTTTCCACCAGCGCCTGTCCCCGGCGTGCCGCGAAGGTTCGCTTGCCCATGGCGCGTCAGTACTTTCCGCCGGTGCGGCTCGCGCCCCGGTAGCCCGCTTCGTCCAGCCGGCGCAGCGCGCCCGCGTGTTCGGTGAAGCCCGCCTGGTCCAGGCTCTCCGCCGGCTTGTCGTCGCGGGCGCCTTCGGTGCTCACCAGCGTGGCGCGCCAGAAGGGGTTGAGGAAGTTGGGAGGCTCCTCCCAGCCGCCGCCCACCGCCGCGGGCCGGGGCCGGTGGTAGTAGGCCATGCCCGCGGCCAGGGCCACCTGGTTGCGCTGCACGTCCTCGCGCCCGGTGGGCTGGATGCGGCCGAGCGGCGCCGAGTTGTCGAACAGGGTCTCCTGGTCCGCGAACTTGAAGCGGAACATCAGGTTCCAGGGGTCCGGCCGGGCCTTGCGGCTGTTGCTGGCGTAGTCGCGCAGCAGCATGGAGTACAGCTTGGGCTGCCCGAAGTCGTTCTCCCCGCCGTTGTCGTGCAGGAGCCCCGCGTTGAAGCCCACCGAGTACGGCCAGATGCCCGGACAGACGGTGCAGACGCCCAGCGTGTGCAGCTCATCCACCTGCTTGCCGGACTCCGCGCCCTGGCCCGGGGCCGGGTGGAGCATGAAGACGTGCTGGTCCTCCTTGGACTGGTACTCGTCCGACATCACCCACGCGTTCGCCGTGGGGCTCGGGTAGATGTTGCCGTCCGGGCACGGGATGAGCGCCGGCGCCGCCGCGTGGTCGTGCGCCCACGAGTTGCGGCCGGAGATGGTCTGGTAGGTGGAGGAGTCCATGCCCCCGATGCTGGGGTAGTGCGAGAAGCCCGGGTTGTTCGCGGCCATGCCTGAACCGAAGCCCGCGCTGCCGCCAGGCCGGCCGTGCACCCACGTCCAGCCGATGCTGCCCATGGTGGCGTTGCGCATGGCATCGCCCTGACCGCCGCTCGCGCTCACCGCGCCGGTGTCCGGAGGCGTCGTCCCGGCCTTCACCTGCTCCATCAGCTCGTCCTTGCTGGGGATGGAGCCGGAGCCGCCGGACACCTCCGACAGGGACTTGTTCGCGCCCTGCTCCGGAGCGTCGAGCTCCGGGTTGACCGCCTTGGCGACAGCCTTGGAGAGCTTCTGATCCGCCAGATGCGTGCCGACCAGCCGTCGGTAGATGGCCAGCTCCGCGTTGTACATGGCGCCCGCCTGCCCCTGCAGCGACTGCACCTGCGCGGCGGCGCCCTGGTCCAGGAGGGCGAACGCCGGGTCGGGCACGGGACAGGGCGTGGCCTTGCGCGCGGCGTAGTACTGGCTGCCGAAGCTGATCATCGACTGGGTGCCGGCCATGGCCACCATGTGGGCGATCTGCGCGCGGTTCATCACCGCGATGGCGTTGAACGTGCGCGCCGTGGACACCGCCTGGCTGTAGGCCGCCGCGTCCGCCGCCATCTGGATTTCGATGCGCTCCTTGGCGCGCATGCCGAAGCCCAGCGTCATCAACACCATCAGCGTCAGCAAGAGGAGCGTGAGCGAGAACAGGACCAGCGCCTGTCCGCGTCCGCCGTGCCTCAGAAGCCGTGCAGGCTGCATGCGGCGCCTCCCTGGAAGTTCTCCGCCTTCACCGGCGTCATCATCCGCATCGCGGCGTGCACCTGGATGGGGAACAGGTAGTGGCCCTGTCCGCTCCACTTCACCATCCGCTCGCCCAGGTCGCCGCCGGGCCACTCATCCGCGCCCAGCTCCACGTCGGTGTCGTTCCACCAGTCCGCCTTCTTCTCCGCGGGGTTCAGCGGATTGGCGTGGTTGTAGTTCTTGAGGTGGAAGTGGGCGAGGAACATGCGGCTCATCACCCAGTCCGCGAACGGGATGCGCATGTAGTACCAGGCGACCATGCGGATCTCGAGCGTGCGCCGCCGCAGCTCCACCGCGGAATCCGTGGGCGCGTCGAACAGCAGGTCCTCGTCCCCGTCCAGGCCGCGCACCCAGGCGACGGCCGGCGACTCGCGGACGATCTCCACCATGGGCCCCTCGGTGAACAGGTCCCCCTTGGAGCCGCTCACGCGCAGGTAGTTGCGCTGGCGCTCCTCGAAGGCCCTCGCCAGCCTCGCGCCCGTCGTGGTGGACGTCACCGTGGGCAGCATCGTCACCAGCGCCGCGTGCGTCATCGCCTGACAGCTGCCGTGGTTCAGGCTGCCCGCGCGCACCGCGCGGTACACCGCCACCTGCGCCAGGATGCGCCCCTGCAACAGCATGAAGAGCTGCAGGGAGCCAAGCACCAGGAACACCACGAGCGGCATGCACAACGCCGCTTCGACGGCGGCCTGACCTGATTCGGAACGCCGTCGCTGGAGGTCGGAGGGGGCCATGGGGGGATGTAGGCTTCCTCCTAGATTCTCGATGATTGGGGAATCGGTCAAATGGCCCGGACCCCTCCGAACGTCATTCCATAACGCTCCAACGGTTATTCAACGGTTGAGGGCGAAACCGCAAGCCGAGTCCAGCACCACCGAGGCCCCGTCGAGGGCCTGGAGCAGGCGCGCATAGTGATGGCGCTCCGCGTCAACCTGGGCGTCCACCGCCTCCGGGGGCAGGCCCTGGTGGGAGAGGGACAGGCGCAGGCGGGCCTCGCCAGCGTCGCGTTCAGCCTCCAGGGCCCTGCGGGCCTTCTGGGCGCGCAGGGCCAGCTCGGCCTGGGCGGCGGCCTGGGCCACCGGGAGGGCCGCGTCCACGAAGGGGCCGAAGCCGGGGAAGGACTGGTGGACCTCATCGCCCTTGAGGGCGCGGCCGTCGGCTTCCAGGGTGGGCAGGACGGAGGCGTCCGCCACGGGGCCGTCGGGGCCCTCCACCACGGCGACGGGCAGCAGGGTGCGCTCCAGGAACCGCGCCAGCTGGCGGCTGGGCACGCGCGCGCCGGGGGACGTGTCCTCGGGCTCCGGGAGCTGGACGTGGAAGAGCAGCTCCAGGCCGCGCACGGGTTTCTTCAGCCCGCGCTTCTCGATGAGGCGGAAGCCGCTCCTTCCATAGGGGCCGTCCTTGAGGAAGCCGAACAGCGCCTCCACCAGCGGGTGGCCGGTGGCGAAGTACTCCAGCTCCTCCGCCTCCACGGCGGTGTCGCGCCAGAAGGTGCCCAACAGCGTGCGGTCCTGCATCACGTCGATGCCGGGCAGCCCCTCCACGTTGAGGGCGTGGCCGAACTGGAAGGCCACCTGGAAGGCCTCCACCTGTTCGTCCACGTCCACGCCAATGCCCACCCGACGCGCCAGCTCCGTGACGGTCTCCTCCAGGCGCTCATCCAGGTCGCGCGCCACGCTCCAGAGGCCGTCCTCCAGTGGCGCGGCCTCCTCGTCGGAGTCCTCGTCCGGAGGTTCCTCGCCCATGCGCTCCTGCGCGCGGGCCACCAGCCGGGCCACCGCGGGCTTGTCGAAGCTGCGCACGTCCAGGAGCGGGTCATACGCGCGCGTCACCTGCGCGCGCGCCGCCTCCACGCGCGTCTTCAGCTCGGCCGCGTAGCCCACGCGCGCCTCGCGCGGCAGCAGGGCCAGCTCCGCGATGCGGGACTCCACCTCCTCCAGCACCGCGTCCAGGCCGCCCACCGTCTCACCGAAGACGCCGACGGCATCCGCCAGCAGCATCAGCACGTCCGACGCGAGCGTGCCCGCGGGGTCGAAGACGTGGATGTCCACCGGGTGCGCCTGGCCGATGCGGTCCAGCCGGCCGATTCTCTGCTCCACCGTGGAGGGGCTCCACGGCAGGTCGTAGTGCACCAGGTGGTGCGCGAACTGGAAGTTGCGGCCCTCACCGCCCACCTCCGTGCAGATGAGCACCTTCGGGCCTTCCGGGTCGCGGAAGCGCGCCACCTGCCGGTCGCGCTCCACGAGCGGCAGGTCACCGTGGTAGCCCAGCGCCTCCACGCCCTCGCGCGACAGCTCCGCCTGGAGCGACTCCAGCGTGTCGCGGCTCTCCGTGAACACCAGCACCTTCGCGCGCGGCTCCGCCTTCCAGATGCCGCGCAGCACGCCCACGAACGCGAGGAACTTCGCGTCGCGGCCGGGCAGCCTCAAGTCAGCATCCTTCAGCGCCGGGTTCGCCTTCACCGCGCCCGTGAAGGCCGCGGGGCTGGACTCCAGGCGCCGCAGCACGTTGGCCAGCGGCGCGCCCCGGAGCGTGCCCTGCGCCAGTGTGGCGAGCGCGGTGTCGCGGGCCTTCAGCTCCTCCGCCGTGAGCTGCACCGGGTGCCGGTGGAGCCGGCGCGTGGAGAAGCCGCCCACCACCGCGCGCCGGTTGCGCACCAGCCTGTCCGACAGGCTGTACGTCTCCGCCAGGTGCTCCAGCAGCGCCCCCGGCTCCTTCAGCGTCTGGAGCCGCGCGTCCTCCGGGAAGCGCTTCGCCAGCGCGGCCACGGCGGCCTTCGCGCCCTTGCCCTCATGCAGCGCGCGCACCGCGGCGGACAGCTCTTCTTGCCGTTGCAGCCGCGCCTCGAAGCCCTTCACCGAGGGCGCGGTGGTCGCGTCGATGAGGGTGAGCAGCCCGTGGTACTCCGCCGGATCCAACTGCATGGGCGTGGCGGTGAGCAGCAACAGGCCCCACGCGTTGGAGGCCAGCCCCTGCGCGGCGGCGAAGGCCTTCTCGCCCTTGAGGTGGTGCGCCTCGTCGATGATGACCAGGTCCCAGAACGCGTCCTCGGCCGCCACCTCCTCGCGGTGCTCGCGGGTGCGGCTGAGCAGCTCCAGGCTCGTCACCACCAGCGGGAAGCGCGCCCACGGGGAGACGTCCGGCGCCTCCTTGAGCGACTGCTCGTAGCGGTCCGAGTCCATCAGCGTGAAGAGCTGGTTGAACTTGTGGAACAGCTCCACCAGCCACTGCACGGTGAGGTGGCTGGGCGCCACCACCAGACACCGGCGCGCCAGGCCCACCAGCCGCAGCGCGCTGAACACCATGCCCGCTTCAATCGTCTTGCCCAGGCCCACCTCGTCCGCCAGCACGAAGCGCGGACGGCGCGCGGACAGCACCCGCTGCACCACGCCCACCTGGTGCGGCTTCACCATCACCCGGCTGGCCAAGAGCGCCCCCAGCGCGTCGCCCCGGCGCTCGTCGTCCAGCACCAGCGCCTGCTTGCGCAGCATGAACGCCTTCGCGTCCCCCACCCGCCCGTCGCGCAGCGTGGACAGCAGGTCCGAGCGCGGCGCCAGACAGCGCACCTCCGACTCCGGCAGCTCGTCGTCCTCGCCGTCCTCGAAGCGCACCACGTAGCGGCGCAGGCCCCGCGCCCCCGGCTCCTCGCCCAGGATGGTCGCCTTGCGCCCCTTTGGCGTCTGGATGGGTTCGCCCTTGGGCAACTGCCACGGCACCAGCGCGCCGCCCCGGGTGGACACCAGCACCGGCGCGTCCTCGCGGGACGGGAAGGCGATGAGCGCCTTGGCCCCCTCTTCCTGCAACGACAGCAGATGCCCCACGCCCCACTCGGGCTGCGGGAGGTAGCGGACCTTCAGACCTTCGACGAGAGACGCCATAGAAGAGCAACAACCGGGTGCGAAGAGGGGGGCGCTCCATAACGTCCCAGCGCCCGGAAGGCCATTTCACGGGCACCGGACGGCCCGTTCCCCCGGCC
>NZ_RAWI01000236.1 GCF_003612125.1 Corallococcus praedator | reverse complement strand
GGTGCTGGGGACGGGGAGGGCGAGCGTGGGAGACGTGCAGTCCGACGCGGACGTGTACGCGCGGCTCTTCACCAGCGCGGACGGCACGACGTGGCGCGAGGCGCGGCGCTACGAGCGGGGATCAAGCACGGACCTGGCCCGCGCGGACGTGTGGGGCGTACTGGCCTCCGGCGACCTGGTGGTGCGGGCGGAGAACCTGAAGGGCTTCGGCGTGGGAGGGAAGGGCTTCCAGGTCCTGCGGGTGAAGCGCTGACGCCCAGCGCTCCACCGTGACCCGGACCGGACTTCGACAGGGACGAAGTCCGGCCCGGTGGCCGCTCCTGCTACTGGGGCCAGAACGGGTAGTGGGTCACCTGCCGGTCCTGGCCCACGACCCAGATGTCCGCCGGACTGGTGCCCGCGATGCCATGCTTGGGGTTGCTCGCCGTCGAGGTGTCCCAGACGGAGCCGTCGTAGCGGAGCACCGTGCCCCCGAGCGTGCTGATGAAGATGGCGTTCTTTCCGAAGGCCAGGACGCCCGTGTAGCTGCCAGGGGGCGCCCCTGAGCTGTCGATGGACCACTCGGTGCCATTCCATTGCAGCAACTGGCCCGAGTCACTCACCGCATAGGCAAGCTTCGCGTTGACGACATGGACGGCGGTCAGCGCGCTGGCGGCGTTCGGGACGCTCGTGTCCTTCACCCAATCCGCCGGAGGCGGCTGGTTGCCCGTGTAGCGAAGGACCGCGCCCTTGCCATCGTTTTCCACGCCCACGGCGAAGAGGGTGCTCTCGGAGATGCCGTGCACGGCGGACAGGACCAGGTTGTTGCGGCCCTGCGCATTCACGGTGCTGCCTCCGCCATTCCACTGGAAGGTCACGCCATGAGTCGTCGCCCCCTGCTTCCCCGTCCCGAAGAGCTTCACGCCCCCGCCGTTGGTGGCGAAGCCCTTCAGGCCCGTGGTGGTCGTGGTGTTGGGCGTCACGGGGGTCCTGGGCGTGCAGTCCGTGCTGGTCGGTGTCTGGACGATGAGCTGGCCTTCATCCCTGCCGATATAGGCGGTGTCGGTGGAGGGATCCGCCCAGACACTGGGGAGGATTTGAGGTGTCGAGCCATCCGTGCAGGCTCCGTCGAGGACCTTGAAGGCGTTGAGCGTGGGGACCTTGACCGCCCGGCCCGAGCCGGTGCCGACAATCCAGACGCCACCGTTGCCGTACACGGACACGCCCAGCCAGTCGCGGCTTGGATCCGTTCCGACATCCTGGGTGGCCCAGGTGGGCCCTCCGGCGGGACAGACCCCGGCCTCGGTTGTCATCGGGTTGCAGTCGTTGTCCTGGCTGTCACACAGCTCGGGCGCGCCCTCGTGGATGAAGGGGTTGCCATCATCGCAGTCACCCGCCTGGGGCGCGTAGTCGGCATCCGGCCGGATGCAGGACACGATGACCTGCGCCTCATCGCTGCCGTGGTTGTCCAGGTCTTCATCCCGGGACCAGTTGGAAGGCGCGGCCGTTCCCATGCAGAACGTGCCGCCATCCACCTTGCCCTCGGTGCGGCCCGTGCAGGCCATGAGCCCCGCGCAATGCGTGTCGGGCGTATCGCAGGTGCTCGTCAGGATGTCCGTGGTGCCGTCGCAGTTGTTGTCCACCCCGTCGCACGTCTCCGCCTCCAGGGGATTGACCTTCTTGTTCCCGTCGTCGCAGTCGTCATGCCGCGCGTTGAACGGCACGAAGCCCGCGTCGGGCACGGTGTTCGGGGCGCAGAACGGGGTGGGCTCCACGCCCGCCTTGCCCACCTTGTCGTCGTCCCCATCCACCCAGGCCAGCGTCGGCGTGGGCGCGTTGCAGGTGGTCCCGACCTTGTTGAACGCGCACTCGAGCTTCCCCGTGCAGCCCCCATCCTGCGTGCAGGCGACCCCCAGCCCGAAGAACGTCTGGTCATCGTCGCCGCTGCAGTCATCGTCCCGGTCGTTGCACCGCTCGGTGGCGCCCGGGTGGACGGAGGCCCCCGTCTCCCGGTCGTCATCGCAGTCCGTGCCGCCCGTTCCGTCCGCGTTCTTGAGGATGTAGCCATCCCCATCCTGGTCGGCGGCGCTCAGCGCCAGCTTGAGCTCCGGGGGATTGCCCTTCGCCGCCTCGCCCCGGACGATGGTGACCGGTCCTTCCCCGGACGCGACGACCTTCCCCGTGCAGTCCTGGTCCGTCACGAAGGGCGCCTCGAACGCCTCCGCCTTGAGCGTGAGCCCGGTGCCCCAGTCCTCCGGCAGGACGACGCCCACCAGCACGCTGCCGCCGACGGAAGGCGCGCCCTTGCCCGCCAGCGCCGTGGACCGGGTCTCCTGGCTGGCGTCATCCCGGGCCGTCACCCGGAGGCAGCCCGGCACGAAGCCCGTGGACGTGACGGTGACCTTCACCCCGTCCTGGGGGTCCTTACAGCCCGCGAGGGCGAACAAGGGCAGCAGCAGAAGAAGGTGTCGCATGACGCCAACCCTACCGGTCCTTCACCCCGCGTGTGAGCCCCTGTCTTGCTTTCCGGGTCGCCAGGAAACGAACGGGGCGCCGGGGCCTGCCTCAGCGCGCCTCCGGGAAGTCCGAGTGCACCACCTCCAGCCGGGCATCGGCCGCCATGCTCGCGGGCGTCACCAGCTCCAGGTCCACGGGAATCGCGCCCCGGTAGCGCTCGGAGATCTCCCGCTTCAGGCCCGCCACATCCAGCGTGCCCAGCTTCTCCATCTTCCCGTACTCCACCCCCGCGCCCGCCGCGTACGCCTTGCGCACCAGCTCCGAGCAGTACATCGCCTCATCCCCCCACCCGAAGAGCGCGTCGTACGGCTTGCCCAGATGTCGCTTCGCCTCCGCCACCACGCGCTCCTTCGCCGCGGCCTCCACGCCCGTGGGCCGCAACACCAGCAGCCGCCCCTTCACCCCGCGCGCCTTCCATTGGCCGAACGGGGTGCGCTTCACAGGCTGCACCGCCTCCACCACGAACGCCCCCTCTGGCGTCACCTCCACCAGCCCCACGTGCGACAGCGGGCTGTGCGTCGCCACCTGGATGGCTTTGGACTGCCGCGATCCAGAGGTCTGGAACACCACGTCCCCGGTCCGCACCTTCGCCTCCACCCCCGTGCCCTCAGCGGTGTGTGGCGCCGCCTCCACACCGCGGGCGCCCAACCACAGCACCCCGCCCATCCCGGTGATGCCTACCCACAGTGCCTTGCCTCTCAATGCCATCCGCCCAGTCCTTTCAGGGGTTTGCCTTCGCCTGTAAGGCTGCTGTGCAGACATGGTGCCATTGCTCTCAGCAGGCTCCTGGCGCCTTCCCAGGCCCCTGGTCAATGACGACCCTGGGTCAGAGTGTGGTAAACCTGGGGAACCAATTTATTTCAGTGATTCAGGAATTATGTGCAATGGCGTAAGAGTTCAGGCAAGGTGGCGGAAGTCGTGAACCGGGGGCCCGGAGCTGGGGCCGCCGGAGGAGGGGGGAAACCGGAGGATTCTGCCGTGACCGCGTCGAGCGCCCCCATCCGTTGCCTGCTCTACCCCTCGTTGGGGGAGATCCGGGAGCATGTCCGCGTGGAGTTGTTCGCGCGGGCCCTGTCGGAACGGCTGGGTCGGCCGGTGGTGATGTCCATGTCTCCGACCTATGAGGCATTGGAGGCGGAGCTGGTGGCGGGCCGCGTGGACATGGCGTGGGGAACCGCCGAGCAGTGCAATGCCTTTGAGCCGCAGGCCCGGGCGGTGCTTCGCGCGGTGCGTTCAGGCAGCTGGCACTACCATTCCGCGCTGGTGTGTCGCGCGGACGCGCCGCTCACGCTGGAGACGCTCCAGGGCAAGCGCGTGGCCTGGGTGGCGCCGCGCTCCACCGGAGGACACCTGCTGCCCGTGCGCTACCTGGAGTCGCTGGGGCTCCGCCCGGACGCGCTCTTCTCCGAACAGCGCTTCCTGGGCACCTACCGCAAGGCATTGGACGCGGTGCTGCGCGGCGAGTCGGACGTGGCCGCCATCTTCTCCAACCACACCGACGCGCACGCCATGCGCGCCACGCTGACGTCGTACCTGGGCGCGGACGCGCCCCAGCTCACGCCCTTTCTCTTCACCACCTCCACGCTCGCCGACGGCCTCATCCTCACCAGGCGCCTGTCGGACGCGGACTCGGAGCTGCTGCTCTCCGTCCTCACCCGGATGAACACCGACGGCGCGGGCCTGGAGATGCTCATGGGCCCCTTCCGGGTGGAGGGCTTCATCCGCTCCCCGGGCCCGGGCGCGCCGGTGTCCAGCCCCCGCCCCTCGCAGGGCGCGGAGTACGTGACGGGCGAACTGGATGCGGAGGGGCGCTGTCTGCACCTGTGGTCCCCGTCGGGCCGCGTCTTCGGCCGCGACGTGCGCAGCGCCGGGGGCCGCAGGCTGGACGAGGTCCTGGGCGCCGAGGCGAGCGAGCCCCTCATGTCCCTGGTCCGCGCCGTCCTCCGGGGCGGCTCCGACGGGCGGCTGGAGTACCGGCTCTCCGTGGGCGGCGAGGAGCGCGTCTACGCGGCGGAGATCACCCCCTGTGCTCCGGCTCCGGGGGACATCGGCGTCCGCCTGGGCCTGCTGGCGCGCGACGTCACCGGGCTGCGCTCGCTGGAGGAGCCCCTGTACCGGCTGGCGTCCTTCCCGCTGCTGCACCCGGAGCCGCTGCTGGAGTTGGGCATGGACGGGGAGCTGCGGTACGCGAACCCCGCGACGCACGTGGCATTCCAGGACCTGGTGGAGCGCGGCGCGCAGCACCCCCTGGTGCACGCGGCGCTCACCTGGGCCTGGCGGGGGGCGCCCCCGAACGAGCCCATGCCCACGGTGCACCTGGATGGCCGCTACTGGGAGCTCACCGTCACGCAGCTCTGGGATCCGCCGGGCCTGCGCGTGTTCGCGCGCGACGTGACGCTGCGAAAGCAGCTGGAGGCGAAGCTGTTCCAGGCGGACCGGCTGTCCGCGCTCGGGTCGCTCGCGGCGGCGGTGGGCCATGAGATGAACAACCCGCTGGCCTTCGTGCTGGCGAACCTCTCCTTCATCCGGGAGGAGTTGGATCGGCTCAAGCAGCCGATGCTCGCCGGACAGGCCGTGCCGCGCGCCGACCTGGACGACGTCCTGGAGGCGCTGGGCGAAACGGTGGAGGGCGCCACCCGGCTCAAGCACATCGTGCAGGACCTGCGCACGCTGTCGCGCAAGCCGCCCGAGCACCGCGCCCGCGTGGCCGTGCAGCCGGTGCTGGAGAACGCGCTCAAGCTGTTGCGCGGAGAGCTGCAGCACCGCGCGCGGCTGGAGCGCGACTTCCACGACCTGCCCACGGTGGACGGGGACGAGGCGCGCCTCACCCAGTTGTTCCTCAACCTGCTGCTCAACGCCGTGCAGGCCATGGATCCGCAGGACGCGGAGCGCAACGTGCTGCGCGTCGCGGCCTACACCAGCGAGGATGGCGCGGCGGTGGTGGAGGTCCAGGACACGGGCAAGGGCCTGCCCCCGGACGTGCTCGCGCGCATCTTCGAGCCGTTCGTCGCCGCGGGCCCCAGCAGCACCGGCCTGGGCCTGTCGGTGAGCCACACCATCGTCACCGACCTGGGCGGCACGCTGCGCGCGGAGAGCCGCGAGGGGCGGGGCACGCTGCTCACCGTCACGCTGCCCGCCGCCGTGCCGGTGGCGGATCCGCAGTCGCTGCGCGCCTGCTAGCGCGCGCCCAGGAGGACCTCCAGGCGGGACGTGTAGTGGCCGCCCGCGCTCTCGAACAGCACCAGCCGGTCCACGAGTCCCTGGCCCCAGGACTCCTGGCCGAGGATGCGCGCGCACGCCGCCAGCGCCGGGTCCCCGTGCGGCCGCTTCGAGCGGGCCAGGGTCAGGTGCGCGGTGTACTCCCGGTGTTCGGAGGCGAAGCCCAGGGGGGCCAGCGCCAAGGCCACGTCCGCCTGGAGCGCCTTCAGCGCGCAGAGGGCCCCGCGCACGTCGGCCCAGAGCACGCTCGGGTGGGTCGGCGCGCCAAACGTCCCGCCGCCTTCCACCGACAGCACGAACGGCGCGTGGCGCGGGCCCACCGGCTCCAGCGCGTCGTGGAGCAGGGACACGCAGGAGGGGTCCACGTCCCCCAGGAACAGCAGCGTCAGGTGCACGCCCTCCGGCTTCACCCACTTCGCCTCCGGGGCGTGGGCGCGCAGGCGCTCGATGCCCCGCTCGGCCTCGGCGGTGAGGGTGTCCCCCAGGGTCACGGCGGTGAACAGGCGCATCGCGACGGTCCTCCTTCCGACGGCATTGCGCTCAGGGGGCGCGCGCCCGCCGGGCCGGCCACAGCGCATAGGCCCAGGCAGGCAGGAAGACGAGCAACTCCACGAGGCTCACGTACAGCCCTCGCGCGGAAAGCATCCCCGCTCCAATGGGAGACACCGGCAGCGGGCGCACCGGGGCGAAGACGCGCGCGTGGGAGAAGGGCCAGTAGAGCGCCGCGCCCAGCCCTCCGTCGGTGAGCGCGTCCAGGATGCCGTGGCTGCCCACCGCGATGAGTGTCAGCAGACCCCAGCGCGTGCCGGACTCCCCCTTCCACCGGGCCAGCCCCGCCACCGCGAGCGCCACCAGCCCCGCGAACACGAACGAGTGCGACGCACCGCGGTGTCCCCAGGGCGCCGCGTAGGGGATGCGCAGCGCGAACGCCACCACGTCCGCGTCCGGCAGGAGGGCGAGCAGGGACATGAATCCCATCACCGCCACCCGCCGCCGCCAGGGGGCTGCCCCTGCCTCGAAGCGCCCCAGCGCCATGCCCACCGCTACGTGCCCGATGCTCGCCATGAGGCCGGACCCTAACGCAGCCGGCGACGTCTGGAGACAGAACCATCCGTGGAGTAGGTTTCGTGAAACATGCTGTCACTGTTCTACCGCTCCCGAGTCGAAACCGCCCTGAAGAGCCGCCTGGATGAGTGGCGGGCCGACGTGGGGTCCTGGCTCAACGTGATGCGCGTCGGCGCGACGGGGGCGTGGCTGCTCCTGGCCATCCTGGATGACTGGCGCGTGTCGCGCCCGGTGCTGGGTTGCTACATCGGGCTGGCGGCGCTGCTGTGGGCGGTCGCGCGCCGGGTGCCGTGGGTGCTGAAGCGGCCCGCGCTGGGCGTGGCGCTCATCGACATGCCGCTCATCTACTTCCTGCAGAGCCAGGCCATCCAGGTCTCCTCCAACGGCGTGCCCGCCGCGCTGCTGACCATGGGTGTGTACATGGTGCTGGTGGTCGTCGTGTCCATGGTGACGCTGTCGCGCCTGGTCGTCGTGGCGGCCACGCTGCTGGGCATCGCGGGGGCGGCGCTCCTGTCGCTGGGCGCGGGCCTGCAGGCCTCCCAGTTCCTGCCCGGCATGGTGCTGGTGATGGCGCTCGCGTCCGCGGTGGCCTTCTTCGTCAGCCGCACGGTGCTGGGGCTGGTGACGGACGTGGTGCGCGAGGAGATGCAGCGCGAGCGGCTGGGGCGCTTCTTCTCCCCGGAGGTCGCCCGGCGCATCTCCGAGAAGGGCACCGACGGCGAGGCCGGTGAGCACCGCGAGGTGACGCTGCTGTTCTCCGACATCCGCGGCTTCACCACGCTGTCGGACCGGATGGACAGCCCCCAGGTGGTGGCGCTGCTCAACGAATACCTGTCCCGCATGGTGGAGGTGGTGTTCCGCCACGGCGGCACGTTGGACAAGTTCCTGGGCGACGGCATCCTCGCGTACTTCGGCGCGCCGCTGGAGCAGCCCGGCCACCCGGCCGCCGCGGTGTCGTGCGCGCTGGCCATGCTGGAGGCGCTGGAGAAGCTCAACCAGGAGCGCGCCGCGCGGGGTGAAGGCATCCTCCACATCGGCGTGGGCGTGCACACCGGGCGCGTGGTGGTGGGCGCCGTGGGCAGCGAGCAGCGCCGCGAGTACACCGTCATCGGCGACGCGGTGAACCTGGCCAGCCGCATCGAGGGGCTCACGAAGAAGGTGGGCGCCCCGGTGCTCGTCTCCAACGCCACGCGCGAGCGCTGCGCGGAGACCTTCGACTTCGAGGCCGCCGCCCCGCTGCCCGTGCAGGGCAAGCCGGAGCCGGTGGCCACCTTCCTGCCCAAAAAGCGCGTCCTGCTCGCCGCGAGCTGAAACGAAACAGGGGCCGGGAGGAAAACCTCCCAGCCCCCGTGAAGTCGTTGCGGCCCGAGGCTTCAGTAAGCCTTGGCGAACACGATGCGGCCCGGGGACGGCTCGCCCGTCATCACGCACTTGCCCGGTTCCTGCTTGAGGTTGAAGGGCCGGCACCGGGTGGTGAGGCCCGTCTCCTCCTTGATGCGCGCCTCCACCTTGGCGTCGCCGTTCCAGTGCGCCAGCAGGAAGCCGTCATCCGCGCGCGCCTTCAGCTCCTCCAGGGAGTTGACCTCGTGGGTGTTGGCGTCGCGGAAGGCCTTGGCCTTCTGGAACAGGTCCTTCTGCATCTGGTCCAGCATGGCCTGGGCCTTGGCCACGGCCTCGTCCAGCGGCACGAACTCCTTCTGCTTCAGGTCGCGGCGCACCATCACGCAGGAGTTCTTCGCCAGGTCCTTGGGGCCAATCTCGATGCGCACGCACGTGCCGATGAGCTCGTGCTCGTTGTACTTGAAGCCCGGGCCCTTGCTGTCGTCGTCGTCCACCACCACGCCCAGGCCCGCCTTGCGCAGGTCCGCGCCCAGGGCGTGCGCCTTCTCCAGCACCTGCGTCTTCTCCGCGTCCGTCGCCTTGCCGGCGATGGGGATGATGACCACGTGCGTGGCCGCCAGCTTCGGCGGCACGATGAGGCCCGAGTCATCCGAGTGCGTGAGGATGAGCCCGCCGATGAGGCGCGTGGACACGCCCCAGGACGTCTGCCACACGAAGTGCTCGCGGCCGTCGCGGCCCTGGAACTTGGTCTCGAAGGCCTTGGCGAAGTTCTGGCCCAGGTTGTGGCTGGTGCCCGCCTGCAGCGCCTTCTTGTCCTGCATCATCGCCTCGATGCTGTACGTGCGCAGCGCGCCGGCGAACCGCTCCGACTCCGTCTTGCGCCCGGTCAGCACGGGCATCGCCATGTAGTCCTCGGCGAACTCGCGGTAGACCTCCAGCATCTGGAGGGTCATCTTCTCCGCGTCGTCCTCCGTCTCATGACAGGTGTGGCCTTCCTGCCAGAGGAACTCCGTGGTGCGCAGGAACAGACGGGTGCGCATCTCCCAGCGCATCACGTTGGCCCACTGGTTGATGAGCAGCGGCAGGTCGCGGTAGCTCTGCACCCACTTCGCGAAGCTGCGGTTGATGATGGTCTCCGACGTGGGCCGGATGACGTACGGCTCCTCCAGCTTCTGGCCGCCCGCGTGCGTGACGACGGCGAGCTGGGGGTTGAAGCCCTCGACGTGCTCCGCTTCCTTCTTGAGGTAGCTCTCCGGGATGAGGAGCGGGAAGTAGGCGTTCTTGACGCCCACCTGCTTGAACTTCGCGTCCAACGTCCGCTGGATGTTCTCCCACAGCGCATAGCCGTTGGGACGGATGACCATGCAGCCCTTCACGTCCGAGTAGTCAGCGAGCTTCGCCTTCTGGACCAGATCGACGTACCACTCGGAAAAGCCCTTCTCGCGGGGCGTGAGCTTGTCGGCCATGTGCTGGGAACCTTGCTAGGGGATGTAGAGAGGGGGTTGCCTACGCTGGGATGTTCCGGAAATCAACGCCGGACCGTGCCCGGACTCCTCCCGGAGACTTCGCCCATGCTTGAAGTCAGACCTGCCATGCCCATGACGCCTGACGCCGGCCTCCGGAAGCTCACCGACGACGTCCACGTCCTCGACGCGCCGTTCACCTTTCTTGGAATCGAGGTGGGCGGGCGCATGACGGTCCTCCGCCTGCCGGACGGCGGACTGTGGGTGCACTCGCCCGTCGCCTTCACCCCGGAGCGGCGGGCCGCGCTGGAGGCCCTGGGGCCGGTGCGCTTCCTCGTCGCCCCCAACCTCTACCACCACCTGCACCTGCCGGACTGGTCCGCCGCCTTCCCGGACGCGAAGGTGGTGGCCCCGCCGGGACTGCGCGCGAAGCAGCCCGCGCTGAGGATCGACCAGGAGCTGGGCGACGCGCCGGACGCGGGCTGGGCCTCCGTGGTGGACCAGGTGCACGTGCGCGGCATGCCCAAGCTGGGCGAGTTCCTCTTCTTCCACCGGCCGTCCCGCACGCTGCTCGTCACCGACCTGGTCTTCCACTACCAGCACGCGGACTCCTGGAAGCTGCGCCTGTACGCGCGGGTCGAACGCGTCTGGAAGCGCTTCGCCGCCCCCCTCCTCATCCGCGTGCTGACGAAGGACAGGCAGGCCGCGCGGGCCGCCCTCCAGCGCGCGCTCACGTGGGACGTGGAGCGCGTGGTGGTGTGCCACGGCGAGGTGCTGGAGCACGGTGGCCAGAAGGCCCTGCACGACGCCTTCGCCTGGCTGTAGGTCGCGGTGCGTCCTGCCCTGGTGGGTGATGCGGATGTCGCCTGCTGCACTCCACGCCGCACTGCGCTAGAAGGGGACCTCCTCGTCTTCCCTGATTTTCCCCCTCAGGAGGTTCGTCCCATGCGGTCCTTTCTTTCGTCTGTCGGCGCGGTCGTGGTGTGCCTTGTCGCGGGCTCCGCGTCCGCCAACTCCACCGGCATGCCCGGGCGCAGTGGCAAGCAGAGCGTGTCGTGCACGGCGTCCGGCTGCCACGGCGGCGGTGCCAGCGCCCCCACGGTGACGCTGGAGGGTCCGTCCGCGCTGACCGCGGGCCAGACGGGCAACTACTCGCTGGTCATCACCGGCGGCCCCGCCGTGAAGGCGGGCATGAACGTGGCGACGGATGGCGTGGCGGGCGCGACGCTCACCGCGGGCTCCGGCACGAAGCTGGTGAACGGGGAGCTGACGCATTCGCTGCCCAAGGCCTTCACCGGCACCACCGCGCGCTTCGACTTCTCGCTGGTGGCGCCCGCGACCAACGGCACGCTGAAGGTGTTCGCGGCGGGCAACTCCGTGAATGGCGACACGCAGGCGACGGGTGACGCGCACGCCACCACCTCGCTGGACGTGGTCATCACGGGCGGCACGGACCCCGTCCCCGACGAGGGGAAGGACGAGGGCGGCTGCTCCGCGACCGCCGGTGGGCCGCTGCTGGGCGCGGTGTTCGCGGTGCTGGCCGCGCGCCGTCGCCGCCGCGCGAACTGAAGGGCGCGGTCCGCGTCGCGAAACCTCGCACCCTGGGACCTGGATGCCCGGCCGCTTCCCGGCCGGGCCCGGTGGGGTGGGACGACAGCGCCAGGGCCTGCGACCTACCATCGCGCCCCTTGATGCGACCGAGCCCCCTCCTGACCCTGTTGCTCGTCGCGGGACCGCTGGCCTGTGCCACCGGTCCCGTGGTGCGTCCCACCCTCTCCTCGGGCGTCACGCCCGTCGCCGTGGCTCCGAAGGCCGCGCGCGACGCGGGCGCCCTGCGGGTGATGACCTTCAACATCCAGTCCGGCCTGCGCGGCCTCGCGCAGGTGGCGGACGTCATCCGCGCGGAGTCGCCGGACGTCGTCGCGCTGCAGGAGGTGGACGTGGGCTCCACCCGCGCGGGCGGGGAGGACCAGGTGGAGCGGCTGTCGGCGCTCACCGGCCTGAAGTACCGCGCGCACTTCGGCACCACGAAGCTGTACGGGGGCCACTACGGCATCGCGCTCTTGTCGCGCTACCCGATGGAGTCGCTGGCGCAGTACCCGCTGCCCACGCCCCGGGGCGCGGAGCCGCGCACGCTGGCGCACGCGGTGCTGGACGTGGACGGGCGCGAGGTGAGCGTCTACGCCACGCACCTCATCCGCCGTCCCTTCAATGGCGCGGCGCGCGTCCGCCAGAGCGTCTTCATCGCGAACCTGCTGGCCAAGGACACGCGGCCCCGGTTGCTGATGGGGGACTTGAACGACGACCCGGATTCGCGTCCGGTGCGCCTCTTGCGCCGCCAGCTCCAGGACGTGGCGAAGGTCACCCACGCGGACGCGAAGGGCACCTACCCGATGCCGCTGTTCCTGGGCTCGCTGCGCATCGACTACGTGATGGCGTGCGGCGCGTTCACCCCGGTGTCCAGCCGCGTGCTGCACGTGGGCGCGTCCGACCACTACCCACTGGTGGCCGACCTGCGGCTTGCGCCCGCCGCCACGCCGAAGGTCGCCATCGAGGCGCCGGCGGCCCGGGACGCGGCGACGACCACCGCCGCGGCCGCCGCGCCCTGAGGTGTCCGGCGGGGCCCCGGCTCAGCCCGGCAGGGTGAAGCGGTAGAGGACCTCCAGGTCCCCCTTGCTGAAGCCCTTGAGGACCTCGTGGCGGATCTCCTTTCCGCCACTGAGGTACGCGAGCCCCCCGGCGGCGAAGCCCATCACGGCCAGCTCGAAGTAGACGTGCGGCCGGGGCACGCCGGTGATGCGCAGCTCGACGACGTTCTGGTGCAGCTGCGCGGTCAGCTCGCCCTCGGTGAAGTAGCCCTTCCAGATGCCGGGCGTGAACAGGGCGAAGCGGCGGAAGTCGTCCTTGCCGAACATCGTCTTGAGCTGGCCCTGGCCCAGCGCGTACTCCGCCGACTTGATGCCGTATTGCCAGTAGGCCTTCGTGTCACCGGCATAGAAGCGCTGGGTGAACGCCTCGTTGAGCCGCAGGAAGGCATCCGCCGGGATGCGCGTCACCGGCATGATGGGCTGACCGAAGAGGGGGTCCCGCTTCGCCTGCTCCGCGAGGAACCCCTTCCACGCCGCCTCGCCGAACGACTGCACCGCCAGGGTCTGCCGAGCCAGGAACGCGACGCCTTTGACATCCATTTGTATGTCTCCCACGCCCCCCGGCCGCTCCGGGTTCGCTCCGGACCCCGGCCGGGTCATTTCCTATTGTGTCCCCGCGCCTGCCTCCGGGCGATACGCATCGCAACAATTCACCGGGTCGTCTGGACACCCTGTCCCGGGGCGGGGGAGAGACCTGTTATCGCGGACACACTGCCTTGCTGCCGGTGTATCCGGGCTTGCACACGGCTCCGTGTGCGGGGGACAGGTTTCTCCACGATGCGACCGCTTGCCCTCCTTCCCAGACCCGGCCACCTGCGCCGGGGCGTGCTCGTGGCCGCGGGCGTGCTGACAGGCGGCGTCTTCGGGTTGGCGTGGTGGGTGGACCGCTTTGGCCGGCGTGAGCAGGCGGGCCTGGCGGACGCGCTGGTGGTGCTGGGCGCGAGGGTGCTGCCGGGCGGCGTGCCGTCCGGTGCGCTGGTGGCGCGCGTGGAGCAGGCGGCGGCGCTGTACCACCGGGGCGTGGCGCCCTGGCTGCTCCTGTCCGGCGGCGTGGGGGTGCATCCGCCGTCCGAGGCGCGCGTGATGCTGGAGCTGGCGGTGGCGGCGGGCGTGCCCGCGTCGGCGTGCGTGCTGGAGGAGCAGAGCCACTCCACGGACGACAACGCGCGCTTCAGCGTGCGCGTGTTGCGGGAGCGTGGAGCGCGCCGGGTGGTGGTGGTCTCCGACCCGTACCACCTGCTGCGCGCGCGGCAGTGCTTCCGGCGCGAGGGCTGGGAGGTGGCCACGAGCCCCGCGCCCATCGCCGGGCGGATGCGCGCGTGGGACCGGTGCTACTGGACGGTGCGCGAGGCGTTCGCGCTGCTGCTGCGGCCCCACCTGCTGCTGGCGCGGGCGCCCGGTGGACGCACGGGAGGGCCCGGGGCCTGACTCAAGTGCCCGAGGGGGTGTCCGGCGTGGGCTGGTCCAGCTTGAGCAGCACCTTCTCCATCACGCGGAAGAGGGCCTGACGGTCCTCGCGGTCGAGCATGCCCATCACCACGCCCATGGCCCGGTGCATGGAGCGGTCGAGCTTGGTGAACGTCTGGCGGCCCTTGTCGGTGAGGCGGCAGCGCACGACGCGCCGGTCGGTCTCACCGCGCTCGCGCTGCAGGTGGCCTTCGCGCTCCAGGCGGTCCACCACGCCGGTGACGGTCTTCTCGGTGACGCCCAGTCGCTTGGCCAGCTCGCCCATGGTGAGCGAACCGTCCAGGCCCAGCCACAGGAGCGCGTGCACCTGGGGCGGCGTGAACTGGAGCTGCTCGCAGGTGCTGGCGATGGGGTCGCGAAGCGAGCGGCGACGCCCCAGCGAGAACATCAGCTCCTGCATGCGGTCGACATCCTCCGCGAGCAGCTCATCCTCCTCTTTATGGATATTCCGTGACACGGAGTATTCATTAGCGGCGAGGTGGGGGCGGGTCAACCTGTAGTCTCGGGCGTGAGCATTTGGATGGTGCGGGTGTTGTCGCTGAGAAGCCTTCTGGAGGTGCGTGGGATGCGACTTTCGTGGCTGGGGCTCCTGGTGGCGATGTGGGCGGGGAGCGTGCGGGCGGAGGAAGAGGTGTTGGTGTTCGCGGCGGCGAGCACCACGGATGCGCTCCAGGCGCTCGCCCCCGCGTTCCAGAGGGAGACGGGGCACCGCGTGCGGTTCGCCTTTGGTGCCTCGAGTGACCTGTCACGTCAGGTCGTGGCGGGTGCCCCAGCGGATGCCTTTGTCTCCGCGGACGAGGTGAAGCTGGACGCGTTGGAGCGCGCGGGACTGGTGCAGCCGGGGTCGCGGGTGGACCTCGTGTCCAACCGTCTGGTGGTCATCGTGCCAGCGGCTTCGAAGCTGGAGCTGGAGGACGCGGCGGGGTTGAAGGGACTGCGCCGGGTGGTGCTGGCGGAGCCGGCGGCGGTCCCCGCGGGGGTGTACGCGAAGGAGTGGCTGACGCGGGCGGGTGTGTGGAAGGACGTAGCGCCGAACGTCGTGCCGGTGGTGGATGTACGGGCCGTGCTGGCGGCGGTG
>NZ_RAWI01000235.1 GCF_003612125.1 Corallococcus praedator | reverse complement strand
CCGCCCACTACCTCACGTGGCGCGACACCGTCACCCCCATGATGGCCGAGCCCCGCACCGCCCGCCGCTACGCCAACCGCTTCCCCGACGACGCGGGCTGGTGACATGCCCCCCGCAAGCTTCGAGTTCGCCACCGCCAACCGCGTCCTCTTCGGCCCCGGCCGCATCGCCGAGGTCCCCGACCTGGTGCGCGGCCTGGGCGGACAGAAGGTCCTGCTCGTCACCGGCGTGAACCCCGCCCGCGCCGAGCCCGTCCGCGCCGCGCTCGAACGCCTGGGCATCCCGTCCGCCTCCTTCCGCGTCGCGGGCGAGCCCACCGTCGACACCGCGCGCGAAGGCACCGCCGTCGCCCTGGAGGCCCGCTGTGACACCGTCGTCGCCCTGGGCGGTGGCAGCGCGCTCGACGCGGGCAAGGCCATCGCCGCGCTCGCCGCCAACGGGGGCGACCCGCTCGACTACCTGGAGGTCATCGGGCGCGGACAGGCCCTGACGAAGCCGTCCCTGCCGCTCATCGCCATTCCCACCACCGCGGGCACCGGTTCGGAGGTGACGCGCAACGCGGTGCTGGGCTCGAAGGAGGCCGGCGTGAAGGCCAGCCTCCGCAGCCCCCTGATGCTGCCCCGCGTGGCCCTGGTGGATCCCGACCTGCTGGAGCACACCCCCGCTGACGTGCTCGCCGCGGGCGGCCTGGACGCGCTGTCCCAGCTCATCGAACCGTTCGTGTCCGTCCGCGCCCAGCCGCTCACGGATGCGCTCGCGCGTGAAGGGATGCAGCGCTCGGCGCGCTCGCTGCGCAAGGCGGTGCTCCACGGTCCCGGTCCCTCGGAGCGCGAGGACCTGGCCCTCGCCAGCCTCTTCGGCGGCCTGTGCCTCGCCAACGCGGGCCTGGGCGCGGTGCATGGCTTCGCGGCCCCGCTGGGCGGAATGCTCGGCGCGGCCCATGGGGCCCTGTGCGCCGCGCTGCTCGGGGCCACGCTGGAGGTGAACCTGGACGCCCTGCGCACGCGGGCCCCGGAGCACCCCGCCCTGCCCCGCTTCCGCGAGCTGGCCGTGCTGCTCACCGGTCAGCCGGAGGCACGCGCCGAGGACGGCATCACCTGGGTGAAGGACCTGGTCCAGGCCCTGCGCATCCGGGGCCTGCGCGCCATGGGCCTTGACGAGGCGGACGTGCCGGGCCTCGTGGCCAAGGCCCGCGCCGCCAGCAGCATGAAGGGCAATCCGCTGGTGCTCACCGATGCGGAGTTGACGTCGCTCGTCCAACGGTCGATGTGAGGGGCCTCCCATGAAAGCCGCTTCGATGATCCCCGTGGTGCTCGAACGTCTGCGCGAGAAGTATCCCGACGCGAAGTACGAGCTGAACTGGAACACGCCCTACGAGCTGCTCGTGGCCACCATCCTGGCCGCGCAGTGCACCGACGAGCGCGTCAACCGCGTCACCGCCACCCTGTTCCAGAAGTATCCCGGTGGCCCCAAGGACCTCGCGGACGCCGACACCGCGGAGCTGGAGGAGGACCTCAAGCCCACCGGCTTCTACAAGCAGAAGACCAAGACGGTGCAGGCCATGAGCCGCGCGCTGCTCGACGACTTCAAGGGCAAGGTGCCCTCCCGCATGGAGGACCTGGTGAAGCTGCCCGGCGTCGCGCGCAAGACGGCCAACGTGGTGCTCAACACCGCCTTCCAGCAGGCCTCCGGCATCATCGTGGACACCCACGTGGCCCGCGTCAGCCAGCGGCTGGGCGTCACGAAGCAGGAGAAGCCGGAGGCCATCGAAACCGACCTCATGAAGCTCGTGCCCAAGGACGACTGGACCTTCTTCGGCCCCGCCGTGGTGCTGCACGGCCGCTACACCTGCATCGCCCGGAAACCGAAGTGCGGCGAGTGCCTGCTCAACGACGTGTGCCCGAAGGTCGGCGTGGCCGCTTAAGGCCCGCTTCACATGTGCGCGAGCACCATCAGCGCCACGATCCAGTCCATCCCGACCTGAAGGACCGTGTACGTGGAGCCGTCGAACGACGTGCCCAGGCCCGCGGCCAGATGGCCAATGGAGCCCGCGAAGACCTTGAAGCCCACCTCCGCGCCCACGTTGAGGGGGGCGCGGCGGTTGTCCAGGGAGGGCCCCACGAGCACCCGGGCGTAGGGCGCGGCCCAGTTCGTCAGGAAGTGCTGGTAGCCCACGGTGGCGTTCAGCGACGACTCCGAGCCGAAGGCGATGTTGGCCCCCAGGGTCAGCCGTCGCGCGCCCAGCCCCATGGGCTGCACGTTCACATCCAGCGAACCGCCCAGGCCGCCCTGCCACGGGATGCGCCAGCCGAGCGCGAACTCCACCGTCGACTTGTCGAGCCCGAGCGCCTCCCAGCGCAGCCGCGATGCCCCCGCGACATCGCCGCGCGCTTCCCGGAGATCCGCGAGCGCCAGCGCGCCCTCCTCCGAGTTCTCCTCGTAGACCTTGCGCAGCGGCGGCTCCGCGCCTTCCAGGTCGCCTTGAGCCATCCGGGACTTGCCCTGGGTCATGCACGCGGACGTCGACCCCATCGCGCACGCCAGCCCGAAGGCCCGGTCCGCCTCCTCCAGCCGGTGATCCACCGTGAGCTGCTGTCCCCAGGCCTCGCACGCCGACACGCGTCCGCCGTTGCACTGCTCTTCCAGCGTGGGGACCCGCGCCTCCATCCCCCCCGTCGTCACGCACGCCACCGTCAACAGGCACGGCAACAGGCACAGCCAGCGACCAGGGGACGCAAGGGGACCACGGAGGGCGGAAACCACGTCCATGGTCGACATTCAAACACAACGCCGGGACACCGTGGGTGTCGACACAGCGCGTCTCGGGCGTGTTTCAGCGCTCCTCGAGCGGCCCCTCCCCGTCGTTGATGACGCCCGGGTTGCGGCCGATGTCCGGCCCGTCCCCGCTGCGCTCGTCGGCCTTCTGTTCCTCGGAGGCCGTGTCGCCCGAACCGCCCACGCCCTCGCGGAAGCCGTCGGCGGCCTCGCGGCTGGATTCGCGGAGGCTCTCCGCGGCCTTGCTCGCGCCGTGCTGGACGTCCTTGGCGGCCTCGCCTACCTCCTGTCCCACCTGGCGGGCGTTCTCGTTGACGGACTGCTGCTGGCGCTCATTGCAGCCCGCCGCGAAGCCCACGGTCCCAATCACTCCCAGCACCACGAGCCCATTGAACCGGCGTGTCCACATGGTGGTCTCCTTGAAGGGGCCCGAGCAGCGCCCCGGCCTCAAGCCAACGTAGGCACGGTCGCTTCCGGACGGAGTCCCGCCTCCCTCCCTGCACGGCCGTCGGGCGACGCCTGCCTGTCAGCCCCCAGCGGCCCGGGCCCTGCGGAAGGCCTCCGGGGACGTGCGCCACCAGCGCTTGAAGGCGCGGTGGAAGGCCGCCGGGTCCGCGTACCCCAGCAGGAAGGACACCTCCGCGATGGACATGCGCCGCTGGAGGTAGCCCTGGGACAGCTCGCGGCGCAGGGACTCCACGATGCCCGCGTACGTGTAGCCCTCCGCCGCCAACTGACGCTGCAACGTCCGGGGCGGCACGCGCAGGGCCCGGGCCACGGCGACGAAGGAGAAGTCACCTCCCGCCAGCGTCCGGCCCACCTGCTCACGCACGCGACCGACCAGGGTGTCCGCCACGGGAAGCCGCTCCAGGGCGCGGCGGGCCTGGTGTTCGAAGACGGCGTGGACCCGCGGATCCGCGTGGACGAAGGGCCGGTCCGCGTCCGCCTGGGAGAACTCCAGGTCGCTGGCCGGCGCGTTGAATTCCAGCGGGCAGCCGAAGACGGCCTCGTGTTCGTCCAGGTTCGCGGGGGCCTCGTGCACGAAGCGCGCGCGCAACGGGCGCACCTGCGCGCCGGTGGAGATGCGCACGCCCTGGGCCAGTTGCGCCAGCGCCACCTCCGTGAGGTGCCGGTGCGCGGGCCGCCACGACGGGCCCACGGGGGTGAAGCGCATGCGCACGCCCTGGGGGGTGTCCTCCACGAGGAAGCGCTCGCCGTCGCCCCACACGCGCTGGTAGCGGCAGCCTCGCTCCAGGGCCTCGCGCAGGTGGGCGCTGGTGGGGATGACGAGCGACGCGGGATCCTCCGCGTCCATCACGTCCATGCCCGCCATGTGCAGCCCCAGGTTGTCATCCCCGCTGAGGGCCACGGCCCGCTCCAGGATGTCATCCAACAGGGCGTAGGGGATGCGAGCTTCGGGGTCGTCCAGGTCCTCCCACCGCAGCCCCACGTCCTGGCAGAGCCGTCCGGCGGGCACGCCCCGCTTCGCCGCCGCGAGCAGTCCCTGCCGGGCCAACCGTGCGGAGAGCGAAGGGGGAGCGGAGGGCGCCACGGCCAGGACGCTAGCGACGCCGTGGCGCGGGCGGCAAGCCGTTCTGTCGCGAAGGGACAGTGCACCGGACACGTGCGGGCGGCCCCCTGTCCTGCATGGCCTCCGTCATCGATGTGCTCGGGACGCCCGTGCGAAGCGCGGCGGCGTGAAGGTCAGTGGCCCGTGTCTTCCGGCGAGTCCGAGTAGGGCTCGTCCCCACCGTGGTCGTCCACGGGGTCCTGGGCTTCATCCGGCACGTCGACCACCGCGTCGTTGTTGTCCGGATCCAGCTCCACCTCTCCGTCCGCATCCACCCCTTCCACGGGCGCATGGATGCCCGCAGGCTTGTCGAACGTGATGCCGGCGTTCTCCGCGTCCGCCCCGTCCGCGCAGCCATAGGGGCTGGTGAAGAGGCGCAGCACCTTCACCTCGTCCCAGTGCTTGTCGTCTTCGAAGATGACGGTGTCGGTGACGGTCTCCGAACCGCCGGGACGCAGGCTGAAGTCCCCCACCAGGCCCTCTTCCAGGAAGCGGTCTCCCGCCGCGACATACGCCCGCAGGCAGCCCTTTCCCGACACGCGCCGGGTGGACAGGTTCTTCACGACGTAGGAGACGGAATAGTTGTCGGAGCTGCCTTCCTGGCTCACCCGGACGTTGGACACCGCGAAGTCCGCCGCCGTCGCCGCCCCCGGGGCCTGGGGGGCCGGCGTGCCTGCGGGGGCGGGCTGTCCCGAGGGCAGCAGTTGGAACCGCTCACTGGTCATCTTGGGGACCCCGGACGAACAGTCATACGCGTCCGCCGTGTACAGCAGCACCGCCTGGGCCTGCTTCCAGTACGCCTCGCTCACGTCCACCCGGTCCTCGAACGTGTCGCTCGTGCCACCCTTCACGGTGATGCCGCCCAGCTTCACCTGATGGATGACCAGGCCCTGGTCGTCGTGCAGCGACAGGCACGCGTCCCCGCGCCCCTGCGCCGTCCCCGGATTGGTGAGCGTGTACGTCACGTCCAGCCGGTAGCGGTTCTTCGTGAGCGTCACGTCCGAGAAGCGCAGCGGCTTCTTCACCCGTGCGACCGTCCCCGCGTCCTGGCTTCCCGCGTCGCGCACGGCCACCGCCGCCACGCCCGCGTCGAGGGCCACGGGGGCTGCGGCCTCCTCCTTCTTGCAACCCGTTCCCCACGCCACCGCGCACCCCAGGGCGAGCACCGCCAGGGTCCGTCCGCGCCGCTTGTCACTCCGAATCATGAAGAACCCCCTCGCGAAGCCGTCCGGCCGGTCTCATACGGGACACCGCCCCGACGCGGCAAGTCAGCCCCCGTCGTGGGCACCGGACGCGAATGCCGGTTCCTCCGCAGCCGCGCACGCGCGTGCTTGACGGCGCCTGCGGGCGGCGTTCGGATGCGCGCACCTATGCCCATCCCCCAGCTGCGCACCCGCGCGGAAGCCACCGACTACCAGGAAACCTCCCGCAGCGCCGACGTGGTCGCCTTCATCGACACGCTCGTCGGCCAGACCAAGCTCGCGAAGCGCGTGGACTTCGGCCAGAGCGGCGAGGGCCAGCCGCTCATCTCGCTGGTCATCAGCGACCGCAACTGCTTCACGCCGGAGCTGGCGCAGAAGCAGAAGAAGATCATCGTGATGGTGGAGGCCAACATCCACGCCGGTGAGGTGGAGGGCAAGGAGACGCTGCTGGGGCTCGCGCGCGACCTCACCCTCACGTCGCTGGGCAAGAAGCTGCTCGACAAGCTCTGCCTCGTCTTCGTCCCCAACTTCAACCCGGACGGCAATGATCGCATCAGCCCGGGAAACCGCGCGCTGGATTTGAAGAACCTGGAGGGCCAGGTGAACCCGCCGGGCGGCGTGGGCACGCGCTACACGGGCGAGGGCTGGAACCTCAACCGCGACAACATGAAGCAGGAGGCCCCGGAGACGCGCGCGCTCGCGAAGCTGTACCAGGCGTGGTGGCCGCACCTCTTCGTGGACTGCCACACCACCGACGGCAGCATCCACGCCTTCGATCTCACCTTCGACGTTCCGCACGGCAACGCGGAGCTCTTCCACATGTCGCGCGACTACAACCGCGAGCTGGCCGAGCGCGTGTCCGCCGCCGTGAAGAAGAAGCACGGCTTCGACAGCTTCTGGTACGGCAACTTCCTCAAGGAGGGCGACCCGCGCTCCGGCTGGCACACCTACCCCGCGCTGCCCCGCTTCGGCAGCCACTACCGGGGCCTGCTGGGCCGCCTGGACGTGCTGCTGGAGACCTACAGCTACATCGACTTCCCGCGCCGCTGCGCCGTCATCCGCGCGTGGGTGCTGGAGCTCATCCGCGACGCCGCCCGCTACGCCAAGGACTACCGCACCGCCACCTCGTTCGAGGAGTCGGCCATCATCGCGCGCGGCAAGACCCCGGACGTGAAGGACCTGGTCGGCATCAACTACGGCGTCCCGCACCGCAACGCGGAGGGCGCGCTGGTGTTCGACTACCCGGCCTACGTGCTGGGCAAGGACATCGCCACCATCAACTCCTTCGACGAGGCCAGCATCGAGGGCCGCCGCTACCCGGGCAAGCGCCGCAAGGTCTACAAGACGCCGCACTACCGCACCTTCGTGCCCACCCAGGCGGTGAGCACCCCGTCCGCGTACCTGGTGCCCGCGTCGCTCGCGTCCCGGCTGGAAGGCCACGGCATCCGCTTCGAGAAGCTCGCCACCGCGCAGCGCTTCCAGGTGGACAGCTACCGCATCACCCGCCGCGAGCAGACCTTCAGCCCGGACGTCGCCGCCAACGTGCCGGCTCCGGGTGAGAACGAGGTCCCGCTCAGCCAGAAGCCCAAGCCCGTGCGCTTCGAGACCATCCTCACCGTCGCCGCCGAGCGCTCCGAGCAGGACTTCCCCGCCGGCACCCTCAAGGTCCCCACCGACCAGCGCACGGGAACGCTCGCGACCTACCTCCTGGAGCCGCACTCGGACGACGGCTTCTGCCGCTGGCAGTTCCTGGACGACAGCCTCACGGTGGGCGAGCTGTACCCCATCCACCGGGTCGTGGAGGCCACGCGCGCCCCCTTGAAGGTGGAATAACCGTCCGGCCACAAACGAACGGCCTCCCTGCGGCTTTCCCCCGGGTCTGTCGGGCCCGGGGGCATTGGCCGTAGACTGCCCTCCGCAGGACCCGCGGAGACAGGCGGGGGCACGCGGGAGGCCCCGGATGACTGGCTTGCAGCAGACGCCCCGAGGCACACGCCGTTCGAGGGGCGCAGGCGTGACGCGTTTGGGATTCGCGGTGGGCCTGGTGCTCTGCGGGCTGCTGGGTTTCGGCGCCGTGCGCGCCTGGAAGCAGCAGGCACCGGCTCCGGGCACCCGGGCCCTGTGGCTGGCGGACCTGCCCACGCGGCCCCTGGAGGTGCGCCTCAGCCTTCCCGCGGCGGACGTCTACCGCCCCTATGCCCCACCGCGTGCGCCGGACACGCTGGCGCGCCCGGTGCCGTTAGGACCGCTGTCCAAGCTGGAAGAGCACGGCGACGCGCACGGGGTCGCGGTCAGCTACCTGCTGCATGGCGACACGGAGCAGGCGCTCGCGCACCTGGGGCGCACCCCGTCCTCGCAGGACCGGGACAGCGATCAGGCCGCAGCCCTCCTCCTGCGCGGAAGGCACGACGAGGCCCTGACGCTGCTGGACGCCACGCTCGAAGCGGCGCCTGACCATCCGCAGGCGCGCTGGAACCGGGCCGTGTTGACGCGCGAGCTGGGCCTGTCGCTCGTCGCCGCGACCACCTTCGAAGAAGTGGCCGCGAGGGCGGAGCCCGGCTGGAGCGAGGAGGCGCGCGAACAGGCCCGGAGCCTGCGCGCCCGCTTCCAGGCGCGGGCCGACGCCTGGAAGGCCACCCGCGAGGCGTTCCTCGCCCGGTTGCGCAAGCCCGACGCACCGCTGCCGGTGGAGGCCTCCGCCCGCTTCCCGGGCCTCGCGCGCGAGCGGTTCTACGACCTGCTGCTGTCCGCGGAGGACGCTGCGCGCGTGCGGGAGCTGCTGCCGCTCGCGAAGGTGTTGGACCATGCGTCCGGGGACACCGCGCTGGAGGCCACCGTGCAGCGGGTGTCCGCGCTGGACTTCACGCGCCGGGCGCCCTTCGCGCGCGAGTACGCGAAGCTGGTGCTCGACGAACACCCCGCGCCCGCGAGCCTCATCGAGCGCCTGCGCCAGGAGGCCACGGCCCGCGACCTGCTCTTGGGCGCGCTGCTGCACACACCGGGCGTGGCGCGCACGCACGACGAGCTGCGAGCCCTGACGCAGGACGTGAGCGACCCGTGGATCCTCTCGCGCGTGGCGCAGGAGGGGGCACGGCTGGACGACCTCGCGGGACACGGGGCCCAGGCCGGAGACCGGCTGCGCGCGGCGCTGTCCGAGTGCCGCGCGCGCAAGCTGCCTCTGCGCTGCGTGGACCTGCTCACGCGCCTGAGCCAGCGCGCGACCGCGTCCAACCGGCTGGTGGAGGGAGAGGAGTCCGCGCGCGCCGCCTGGCAGGAGGCCGCCGCGCTGGGCGAGTGGGAGCGGGAGGGCGCGGCGCTGGTGATGCTGGCCAACGCGACGCGCTTCCAGGTGCGCATCGCGCTGTCGCGGGCGTACCTCACCGAGTCCCTGGCCCGGCAACCCGAGGACTGCAAGGCGCGCACGCAGGCCCACCGCAACCTGGCCTCGCTGGCGCTGATGCGCTTCCGTCCGCAGGAGGCCCGGCAGGAGATGGAGGAGTCCCTGGCGTGCGGGCAGACGCCCGGGTTGCAGGGGGCGTGGATCCTCGCGGACCTCGCGCGGCTGGACCCGCGGCCGTCCGACGAGGCGCGCCTCCGGGCGGAGCTGGCGCGGGTGACGCCGCTGCAGGAGAACGCGGGCCGGCGCGTGCTGGCCACGCTCATCGCGGGTCGCTTCGCGGTGGTCCGCGACTGGCGCACGGGACAGAAGGAGCTGCGCCGCGCCATCGCCGAGGCGGAGCCGCTGCTGCGCACCAACGCGGACGCGAAGGATGCCCGGGTGGTGGCCTACCGGACGCTGGCGGTGAGCGCGGGCCATGCGGGGGCCTTCCGCGAGGCCCTGGACGTGGTGGCCGAAAGCCTCCAGGTGCCCGTGCCGGAGGGCTGCGTGCTGGCCGCCGCGGTGGAGGACGAGCGCACGGTGGCGGTGGTGCGGGGACACCAGGGGCAGATTCGCGGCCACTACGATGCCTCGCGCACGCGGCCCCTGCGCGATGACCTGAAGGGGCTGGTGCCCGAGGAGCTGGTGGACCTCTTGCGCGACTGTCCGAGCGTGTCGGTGCTGGCCGCGCCGCCGCTGGACAGCCGCTCGGGCATCCTTCCGGCGGACCTCGCCTGGAGCTACCGCGTGGGCACGGGGGCCCCTGGGCCGCTGAGCGCGAAGCCCCCCATGCATGTCGTGGTGTCGGACGTGGAGCCGCCGTCCTCGCTGCGGCTGGCGCGGCTGCCCTCGGCGGCGGAGGTGGACCTTGCCGGAGCGCAGCGCCTGCTGCGCCTCAAGGGCACGCAGGCCACGCCCGAGCGCGTGCTGGAGGCGATGGAGCAGGCCACCGACATCGACATCCATGCGCACGGCGTGGTGGACCGCGCGCTGTCGGACGCCACGGTCATCGCGCTGTCGCCGCAGCAGGACGGCCGCTACGCGCTCACCGCGGAGGAGCTGCGCCGCCGACACTTCCATGGCGCGCCGCTGGTGGTGCTGGGCGCGTGCAGCGCGGCCCATCTCCCGCCCTTCCTGCACCAGACCTCCTCGCTGCCCCAGGCCTTCGTCGCCTCGGGGGCGCGCGCCGTCTTCGCGGCCACGGCGGACATCCCCAACGACGCGGGCGCGTTCTTCCGCGCGGTGCGCGAGCGCATCCAGTCAGGCGCGGAGCCCTCCCAGGCCCTGCGCGCCGAGCGGCTCGACTGGCATCAGAAGCAGCCCGGCATGCGCTGGGTGGACAAGGTGCTGCTGTACCAGTAGCGCCTTTCGCGCACTCCCCCCGCGGACAGCCCGCTCAGTCCCGGGGAGGCAGGGGCGACGGCAGCGGCTCCGCGTCGGAGTCCCAGGTCACGTTCGGCTCCGGCAGCGCGAACGCCTCGAACGAGACGGCGACGCCGCCCTCCGGAGCCTTGAAGCCGTACCACCACCCCACCGGAAGCAGCAGCAGCTCACCGGGCGACAGCTCCACGTCCAGGCACAGCGGTGTGTCCGCCTCCTCGGGGGAAGACGCGGCCACGCGCCGCAACTCGAAGGCCGGAACGAGTTGGAGCTGACGCACCCCATGCACCTGGGCCAGCAACACATTGCGCCGCGACGCACGCAGCGGAACCTCCGTCCCCACGGGCTCCCACCACAGGCGGGGCTCACACGCGCGCACGTCCTCCGCCGCGAAGCCACGAGGCGAGGACAGCTCCCGCGCCAGGGACTCCAACCGGGAGTCCTCGAACAGCGGCACGCAGCACGCGTGCCGGGACTCCCGTTCGCCCAGCCGCTCCGCCACACGAGCCGGGGTCCACTCCTGGGATGACCGCAAGGCTGACGGGCCCTCGCGCAGCACCACGGGCAGGTTCTGGAAGTAGTAGCGCTCGAAGAACCCGGCGGGCATCAGCGCGTCATGACGGTCCACCCGGGGCGGCACGTCCGTCTGCTGGAACAGCTCCGCGTACACGTCCAGCAGGCCCTCCAGCTTCCGCTGCATCCCCACCGCGCGAAGGGCCCCCGCGACGAAGGGCTCCTGCTGCTCCGCCTCCACCGCCCGACGCGCCTTCTCCGCTGGCACCCCCGCCTTCTCCAGCGACGCGACCAGCTCGCGCGTCGACGTGCCGCGCAGCAGGTTCTCCACCAGCCACCGCCGCCACTCGGGCGCCAGCGGCGAAGGGTCCTCCCCTTCCACGCCACGTGCCGGACTCGATGGACTCATGGGTGTTCCTCCTGGGGCGTGGCCCCCAGCCAGCCCTCCTGCCAGCAGGTGTTGAGACCGGGGGTCTCCTCGAAGCTCACGAACGTCACGGACAGGCTCGCGTCCAGCGCGCGCAGCGCATGCCACCAGCCCACGGGAATGAAGAGCGTGTCCCCGGGCTCCACCACCACCGTATGCAGGGCCACGCGGGCGAAGTCCGGGAAGCGCGCGGTGTCCGGCGCGAGCACGTCCACCGCGCTGTAGAAGCCGCGCTCGTTCGCCATCCACGGCGTCTCCCACGACGGCGCGAGCCACACCTGCTTGCGGCCCCACACCTGACAGAAGAGGACGTTGAGGTGGTCGTGGTGCAGGTTCGACAGCGTCCCCGCGGGGCCCAGCCACAGGTGCACGCGGTCGGGTCCGCCCAGGTCCGGATGGATGTAGCCCTCCGGCGCACGCAGGTCCTCCAGCAGCGGGCGGAAGGCTTCGCGCAGGAGCAGGCTGTTGCGCGCCACCAGATACATGTCGTTCGTTGGCGCACCGTCGAAGCGGGCCAGCAATTCACGCAACGGCACGTCGCGACGCAGCCTGTCCGCATGGAAGTCAGGCAATGCCTGGGCATCACGTCCCGCCATCACCTCCACCGTTTCATCCCCGAAGCGCTCCGCCATCCACGCGGGCGTCCACCGCTTCATCGCGGGCCAGTCCTCCAACAACCCTTCAATGACGACAGGCCGGTTGCGCCGGTAGTAATCGGTGAAGAACTCCGCTGGAGACAGACGCTGGCGCCGCTCCACCTGGATGCCAGACCGCGCTTGTCGTTGCAGCGCGGAGCGCGTCGCAAGCAATGACTCCAATGCATTCAACCGCGTCGCATGGGTCCGACCTCCACTCACCGCGGGATGTCGCTCGGCTTCGCGAATCGTTTCCCAGACAACTTCTGGCGCCATGCCCTCCGCTTCCAATACAGCCCCAAGCCTCGCGGAAGAAACCCCACGCACAAGGTTCTGCGCGAGCCACGTTTTCAATTCAGGGGGGACAATTGATTTCAGCATCAGCCCCCCCGTGCAGGGCTGAACCTGTTGGGTTGTCCACATCCACCTTGAGCGGACTCCATGACCCCTCCTTCGAACTCGCACAAGATCGTCCCGAATCCCTCTCCGCCCTACCCCGTCGAGGAACACGAGAAGGAAAACCCGCGCCGGCGTCTGCCGCCCGAGCCTCCCGCGCCCACGCCGCCGCCGCCCACGCCGCCGCTGCCTGAAACAGAAACGCAGCCGGCCTGAAATCTCAACGCAACCCTTGCGCGCACGAGGCACGCCTCCTCAACCGGAGGTGTGCCACCGCGCATTGCCTCCCGGCACGTCCAGGGATTGGAATGTCACCGACACGCTCACGTCGAGCGCGTGCACCTGGTGCCACCAGCCCACCGGGATGAACAGCAATTCGCCGGGCCCCAGCACCACCTCGCGCACGTGCGCCGAGCCGAAGGCGGGGAAGCGCGCCAGGTCCGGCGCCGACGCGTCCACCGCGCTCCACACGTGCTCGTGGTTGTAGACGCGCGCCGTCTCGAACGAGGGAATCAGCCAGAAGCGCTTGCGCCCGTGGACCTGGCCGAACAGCACCGAGTCCACGTCATGGTGCAGCGCCGTGCGCGTGCCCGCGGGGCCCACCCACAGCTTGATGCCTCCGGGTGCTGGCCGGGGGTGCAGGAAGCCGGGAGGAAACCGCACGTCGTCCATCAGCCCGCGCAGCTCGGAGCGCTCCAGCGCGAAGTTGCGAGCGGTGAGGTACAGGTCGTTGGTGGGCCCGCCGTGCTCCAGCCGGTGGAGGAAGTCCGCCAGCCGCATCACCGTGCGGCACGCATCCGGGGACAGGTCGTGGTCCGCGCGGGACTCGCGGCCCGTCATGACCTCCACCTCCACGTGGCCGTAATTGCGCGCGAGCGCCTCCGGCGTCCAGTGCGTCAGGAGCGGCCAGCCCTCCAGGAAGTCCTCCAGGATGACGGGCTGGTGCGCGCGGTAGTAGCGCTCCTGGAACTCGTCCGCGGACACGCCCCGCCGCCGCTCCACCCCCACGCCCGCCTGCGCATGCAGCCGGGCGCGCACGTCCAGGAGCGACGCCACCTCCGCGCCCAGGGCCACGTGCCGGGCCCCCGCCTCCACCGCCGGGTGCCGGGCCGCGCGCTCCACCTCCCCGCGCGCGTCGTCCTCGGTCACCCCTTCGGACACCAGGACCCGGGCCAGCGCTTCCGCCGCCACGCCGCGCAGCAGGTTCTCCGACAGCCATGCATGCCACGAGGGTGACAGGGCCATGGGGCCACTCTAGGCCACCCGCGAAGCGGCACGGCAGGGGGGCATCCCCCCACATGCGCCTCCCACCCGAAGCCATCAGAGGCTCAAGGCGCCCTTGAGGCCCAGCACGATGACGTTGCGCGCGTCCTCGTTGGCGCCCGGGTTGATGAACTGGAAGTTGGGCCGCAGCACCAGCCACGGCGTCGCGCGGAGGCTGTAGAACAGCTCGCCCAGGTACTCCGTGCCGGGCACCAGCGTGGTGGGGTCCTGCAACTGCTTCAGCCGCTGGGACGTGACGTACCGGCCATTGGAGTGCGTGCGGCCCAGCGCGAAGCCCACGTCGTCATCCGCCCGGCCGAAGAGGCCCGTGTACGCCAGCCCCGCGGTGTACTGGCTGTCCACGGTGGACGTGTCCCGGTCCGTGTGCGTCAGGCGCACGAAGATGTTGAGGCCCTGCGCCTTGTTCGCGGCGTTCGGCACGTGCGTGAGCTGCTGGCGCGCCACGAAGTACGCGCCATAGCGCCCGCGATGCTCCACGTCGTCCAGCAGCACGTCGCTCGCGTTGGACGTGTCGTACCAGGCGCCCAGCTTGTAGAGCCCCTCCAGCGTCCCCTGGAGGAACTTCGGGTTCCACGCCACCTCCAGCGGCAGCATCACGCCCGTCGCCCCGGAGAAGCGCCCCAGGTAGAAGGACGGATCCAGGTTGCGCGGGTTCATTTCGTACGCGGCGAGCTGCACGTAGGCCACCTTCGCCACGTCCACCCGCAGCCGCGTGCCCCACTGGCTCACCGGCCAGTTGAACCAGTAGTTGCCCACGAGGTTGCCGGGCTGCGCGCTGCAGAAGGACAGGTTCTGGAAGTCGCAGGGGAACTCCGCCGTGTCCTCACCCACCGTGACGCGGCCCAGCTTCAAGTGCACCCGGTCGTCCCAGAAGAGCTGTTCGTACCAGAGCTGCGTGAGGCGCCCCACGTTGCCGCGGCCGTACACCTCCTGCACCAGTTGGAGGTTGCCCAGCTCCATGTCCGCGCCCAGGTCGTTGCCGTTGCGGTGCGTGAAGGTGAACTGGAAGGTGCCGCCCTTCAGCCCCGCCAGCTTCTCCAGGTCGACGCCCAGCCCCACGTCGAGCTGGCCCGCCTGCCGCAGCGCATGGCCCTTGCCGCCCCGCGCGTTGTAGGCCAGCTCCGTCGCGTAGCGGACCTGGAGCGCCACGCCCAGCTCGAAGAGCAGCCCGCGTGCGCCGCCCCAGTCTCCGGTGAGGCCTGGCGGCATCTTCGTCTCGGCCGCGAGCGCCGGGCCCGAACACAGCAGGGCCCACGCCAACGCCCCCCCCACCC
>NZ_RAWI01000234.1 GCF_003612125.1 Corallococcus praedator | reverse complement strand
TCCCCGCGCAGCGCCCGCCCCACCGTCAGCCCCGCGCCGACTTGGAGCTCACTGCCCACGCTGTCGCGCGCATCCGCGCTCGACGCTGGCGAGACGGAAGGGCGCAGGAGCACCCCCGCCTCCAGCGCGGGGGACACCGGGCCCAGCTGTTTGCCCAGGAGCAGCCGTCCCCAACCGCTGAAGCCGCTGTCCCGCACCAGCGCGCCCGAAGCGCCCAGGGGCAGTTGGACGCCCAGGTCCAGCGCCAGGTGGAGCGCCTCCGGTGAGAGCCTGCCCAGCAATCCCAGCCGGACGTCGAACCGGGGCGCGCCCAGACCGCTGCGCGAGGGCGAGGCGATTGCCTGTGAGGTGGTCAGGTCGTCGCCCCGCTGCCTCACGACGACGGGGAGCTGCCCCTGCAACTCGAGCCATGGCAGCACGCCGACCGCCAGCGCCAGCATCCCGGTGGCCCGGTACCGGAGGAGGGAAGCGTCCTGTCCGTCGACGTGGAAGACGCGAGGTGCCCGCTGGTAGTGCCCCAGCAGGGACACGCGCAGCGACCCCGGGGCCAGCAGCTCGCCGTTCCCGAGCGTCAGCGCCCCCAGGCCCGGGTTCACCTCCAAGCGCTCCAGCGAGAAGGAGGTGAGGGGCGCGGCCTCCTGGGCACGGCCGGGGGCCGCGAGGAGCAGCAGCCCCAGCGCGACCCTTCCATATCGATGCGAGGCCCGTCCCATGGCCGCATCATCCGTCAGGTGTCCCCGCCGAGCGATGGGCGGATCGACATGTTCCGCCACCATCCCCCTGCACCTGCGACTACCGCACGACGTCCAGGAGGCCCACGCCGCGCTCCGCCCACGCGGTTCCCGGCGCGGTGCGCAGGTCATTCACCGGAGGGGACAGCGGCTCCCAGACGGTGGCATTCCGCGCGGGCGGCCTGTTGATGTTCTGGACGCGCGCCCGGTACAGCTGCCCATCGTGCATCACCAGCGCCCCCGCCGCGTACATCACCTCGGGTGAGCCGGGCGCCAGGGTGGCGCGGTCCGCCCACAGCTCCAACTGCCGCGAGGTCGACCCTGCTGGAAGCCCCGGGTCGACGAACGTCAACGCGGACACCGCGCCATTCACATTGCCAGTGGCCGTCACCGGACCCACCGTCCCGCTGCCTCCCGTCAGGCCCGCGATGAGCTTGCGCCCCCCTCCCATTGGTTGTCCTTGAACGTCAGGGGAGAGGTGAGGGTGCCCGCCTTACCAAAGACGACGCCCGGGTCCGTGGCGTCCGGGTGGACGTTGGCATGGCCGAAGTCGAGCCCTCGGAACGCGTTGCGCTCCCAGAGGAACGTCGCCCCCGCCCCGGACGTGCCGCCCAGATAGACGCCCAGCGAGAGCGTGTCCGCGAAGTGGTTGTCCGTGAACTCGACAGACGCAGAGACCGAGAGGGGCAAGACTCCGGACCCTGGTGGAGACTCCTTCTGGCAATGGGGGTTCGATAGCAAACGACTCTCGGGCGCATCCGAACAATCGGTTTCCGGTGACCGCGACGCGGGGCTACGTTTTTGGCACACAAGGCGTCCGCTGCGTGCAAACGGGCGACCCGTGCACGGCGCAACACGCTGAGGAGACCCGCATGAACTCCGAATCGAAGTGCCCCGTCGCGCACGGCCCCCGCCACGTCCGCACGAACACGCAGTGGTGGCCCGACCAGCTCAACCTCGCGATGCTGCACCAGCATGGTTCGCTGTCGGACCCGATGGTCGAGGACTTCAACTACGCGGCGGAGTTCCGGACGCTCCCGCTCGACGCGGTGATCCAGGACCTGCACGCGCTGATGACCGACTCGCAGGACTGGTGGCCGGCCGACTACGGCCACTATGGGCCCTTCTTCATCCGCATGGCGTGGCACGCGGCAGGCACCTACCGCATCTTCGACGGCCGCGGCGGCGCGCGCTCGGGCGAGCAGCGCTTCGCGCCGCTCAACAGCTGGCCCGACAACGGCAACCTCGACAAGGCGCGCCGCCTGCTGTGGCCGATCAAGCGGAAGTACGGCCGCAAGCTGTCGTGGGCCGACCTCATGATCCTCGCGGGCAACGTGTCGCTGGAGTCCATGGGCTTCAAGACGTTCGGCTTTGGCGGCGGCCGCGAGGACGTGTGGGAGCCGCAGTCCATCAACTGGGGCCCGGAGTCCACCTGGCTGGGCGACGAACGCTACAGTGGGGAGCGCGAGCTCGCGCATCCGCTGGCTGCCGTGCAGATGGGTCTGATCTACGTCAATCCAGAAGGCCCGAACGGCCGCCCTGATCCGGTCGCCTCCGCGCGCGACATCCGCGACACGTTCGCGCGCATGGCGATGAACGACGAGGAGACCGTCGCGCTCGTCGCCGGCGGCCACACCTTCGGCAAGTGCCACGGCGCTGGCCCGGCGCACCACCTGGGCGCCGAACCGGAGGGCGCGAACATCGAGGAGCTCGGACTGGGCTGGAAGAACGCCTACGAGAGCGGCATTGGCGCGCATGCCACCACCAGCGGCCTGGAGGGCGCGTGGACGCCCACGCCGACGAAGTGGGACATGAGCTACTTCGAGACGCTGTTCGGCTACGACTGGGAGCTGACCAAGAGCCCGGCCGGCGCGCAGCAGTGGAAGCCCGTTGGCGATAGCGGCGCCGGCACCGTGCCCGACGCGCACGTGCCCGACAAGCGCCACGCGCCGATGATGACCACCGCCGACCTCGCGCTGCGCTTCGATCCGGCCTACGAGCGGATCTCGCGCGACTTCATGGCCAACCCGGCCAGGTTCGCCGACGCCTTCGCGCGTGCCTGGTTCAAGCTGACCCATCGCGACATGGGCCCCAAGGTGCGCTACCTGGGCCCGCTGGTGCCTGCGGAGGACCTGCTCTGGCAGGACCCGATCCCGGCCGTCAACCATGCGCTGGTCAACGACGCGGACATCGCCGCGCTCAAGGCCGAGCTGCTCGCCTCCGGCCTCTCAATCCAGCAGTTGGTCAAGACGGCCTGGGCCTCGGCGTCGACGTTCCGGGGCAGCGACATGCGCGGCGGCGCGAATGGTGCGCGCATTCGTCTTTCGCCGCAGAAGGACTGGGAGGCCAACGAGCCCGCCGAGCTCGCGAAGGTGCTCGCCACGCTCGAAGCGATCCAGAAGCGGTTCAACGCCGCGCAGGGTGACGGCAAGCGGGTGTCGTTGGCCGACCTCATCGTGCTGGGCGGCGCCGCGGCCGTCGAAGCCGCCGCGGGCAAGGCCGGTCACAAGGTCGCCGTGCCCTTCACCCCGGGCCGCATGGATGCGTCACCCGACCAGACGGACATCGACTCCTTCCTCGTCCTTGAGCCGGCGGCCGACGGCTTCCGCAACTACGTCCGCGCTGGCGCCGAACCGACGACCACCGCCGCGCTCATTGACCGCGCCAGCCTGCTCACCCTCACCGCGCCGGAGATGACGGCGCTCGTGGGCGGCCTGCGCGCGCTGGACGCGAATGTGGGCCACACGCCGCACGGCGTGTTCACCCAACGCCCGGGCACGCTGAGCCCCGACTTCTTCGTCAACCTGCTCGACATGCGCACCGCGTGGAAACGTTCGGAGACGACGCCGAACGTGTTCGAGGGTCGCGACCGCGCCACGGGCGAGCTGCGCTGGACGGCGACGATCGCCGACCTCGTCTTCGGCTCGAACGCGCAGCTGCGCGCACTGGCGGAGGTCTATGCGGCCGGGGACGGCGAAGCGCATTTCGTGCAGGACTTCATCGCCGCATGGACCAAGGTGATGAACCTCGACCGCTTCGACCTGCCGGGACAGAAGACGATCTGAGCGCTCTTCGAAAGACGTAAGCGCGAAGCGCCGGTAGCGGACCTGCCGGCGTTTCGCATTTCGGGGCCGCGTTGCTTTGGACCGCGCTGGCTCAGAACAGGTTGGCGATGTCCTTCACCGGTTGCGGAGCGGCCTCGGTGCTCCCCAGCGCGCCCATGGCGGCTCCGAAGAGCATGGAGGCCGGGTTGGCGCGGCCCTTCGTGATGGACCCGATGACTCCCTCCGCGGCTCCCTTCAAGGTGTTGAAGTAGCCGGTCGCGGCGCCCTCGACGACTCCCTTGAAGCCCCCTTCCGAGTTGCCCACCCCCGTCAGGACGTTGCTGACCCCCGGCAGGAACCACAGGGCCTTGCCCGCCTCGCCGGCGGCCCACTGGAAGTTGTCCTTGTTGCTCCCGTCCGCCTTGACGTGGGTGTCCTTCGTGGTCGGAAGCTGGTGCTCGCCCAGGAAGGAATACCCCTTCTCGGCGAAGTCCTTGACCATGCCGGCCTCGGTGCCGTGCCGCGCATCGCCGCTCTTGGTGATGCCCTCGATGTTGCCGTCGCCCTGGCCCTCCTTGACCTTGTTCGAGCGATCCCCGCCCGTGGAGGCCTTGGCGCTGTCGATGAACTCCAGCACCTTGGCCAGGCGGTAGACGGCGTCGGGGTTCTGCTTCGCGTCCTTCAGGTCGAGCTTGGGGTCGATGCCCGTCTGCTTGCACAACTGCTCGAACTTGATGTCCTTCTGGCGGCCCAGGCTCTTCAGCACGGGGGTGTCATTCACAATCTGCGCCGCCGACCGCTTGTCCCCGGCCGGCCGCTTGTCATTGGCGCTGGGGACGCCAGAACCGGAGGCTTCCGGAGCCGGGGCAAGATCCTCGAGCTGCGTGGGGGCCCCCCGGGGGGCGAAGGTGATCGCGTCCGGCGAATTTCCCAGCATGGGCGTGGCGGTGGGCTGCCTCCTGTTGATGACACCGGACTCGAACGCGTCCACCGGGCTGAAGCCCCGCGCGGGAATGCTCCGGGTGCCCTGGAGACCTTGAGTCCCCAGGTCCTGAACGGGCCCTGCCGAGAGCAGTTGCCTCGGGTTGACGGAAGAGGACTGCGCAGCGCCCGGGCGCATCATGGAATGGGAGCGGGCCGTGGCCTTGACGTCGATCATGGGTATCACCGGGTTCTTGGCAGCGACGGAGGACCGTCGCGGCGAGTCTGTCCAGCCTGTGCGCTGCCTCATTGCAGCGCGCATGCCACCCAGGCGTGGCCGCTCAACCCGTGGATTTCCCAAGGAGGGGATGGCTCCAGGGAACTCGCGTCAGGCGCCCGGCCGGTGACTGCAGTCACCAGGAGGATGGCGCCAGTCACCACCGAGGGCTGGCCCTGCCGGGTCAGGACAGGGCCTTCTTCATTGCTCCAGGAGCGGGATTCGAACCCGCACCGGGCGGTGCGAAACTCCCAGCAGGATCGCGCCCTTGCCTCGCTGCCGCTCGGAGCGACCCGGATTCGATATCCCGCCTCGTGCCCTGTTGTCCCGCCCCATCCCAAGCCATTCCGCAGGGGCGTGCGACATACGTGCAACACGGCGGAGGGCATCTCCATGTTCGGGCCGATGGTGGCCACCGTCGCCTGTTCCTCTGCCGGGTCCAGCGGCTCGGTCCCCTTGCCGCAATCCACTCGCATCCAGACGCTGCGGCTCGGCCGCGATTACTCCGCCCCGCTGCGGATCCTCGACACGTTTCGAAGCGGCGGCGCGCCAAAGTGCCTTCGGTACTCGCGCGAGAACTGCGAGGGATCGTTGTAGCCGACGCGGAAGCCCGCCGTCGCGGCGTCGAGGTGCTCATCGAGCATCAGTCGCCTCGCTTCCTGGAGGCGAAGCGTCTTCTGGTACTGCAGCGGGCTCATACCCGTCACCGCGCGGAAGTGAAGATGCAGTCCCGACGCGCTCATCCCGCCCACCTTGCAAAGGTGCTGGATGCGCATCGGCTGGTCGAAGTTCTTGCGGATCCATGCGATCGCCCTGACAACGCGATGGGCGCGACCGCCGACAGTGGCGATGTGTTGGAGGCGCGCGGCGTGGCCGTCCACGACAAGCCTGTAGACGATCTCTTGCAGCACGAGCGGCGCGAGCACCTGTGCGTGCTCGGGCGTATCGACGAGGCGCGCGAGGCGCAACACGGCATCGAGCAGCGGTAGCGCCAGGGCGCGGATGTCGAGCGCCTTTGCGAGAGTCGCACCAGTCGCCGGCGACGGCGTTACATTCGCGAGGACAGAGCCGATAAGGGCGGGGGAGAGCGCGATCCGCACACAGAGGAACGGCGCGGCCTGTGACGCTTCCACGACGCGGCCGGTAACTGGAAGAGCGACCGAGTTGAGGAGGTAGGCCGTTTCGCCATAGGCGAGTTCCTCGCCGCCGACCACCACGTGCTTCTTCCCCTGCGCGACCACGACGAGCGCTGGCTCATACAGCACGTGCAGCGGTCCTGTCGGCTTCGACGTGCGTCCAAGATCAATCGAAGGGAGAGGCGAACACCCTCCATCATTGGGAACGTGGTGCGCGATGATTGCAGCGAGCTCGCGGCGGGCGTCGGCGAGACTGGAGTTCGCGGAGCGGGTCACAGATTGAGGCCGCGGGAGAATCATTCAAAACTCCTCAAGGATTGTTCTATGCGGCGGCCCATGGCGATGCAAGCAGGGGCTCGTGGGCTGCCTCGTCAATGGAGGCTCTTGGAGGATCATCCAAGACTCTTCGAGGATCGTTCTACCTGCTGGGCCCTTCGAGGCGTAGCGTGGAATCAGCTCTTTCGACACTCGCATCACGAGAGGTTCGCCATGCAAAAGAGAAGGCTCGGAAAGAATGGTCTTGAGACATCGGCTCTCGGTCTCGGAACCATGGGGATGACCATGGCCTACGGCTCGGCCAACAACGACGAGAGCATCGCCACGATCCACCGCGCCTATGCGCTTGGCATCACGCATTTCGACACAGCAGAACTCTACGGCATGGGCACCGGCGCCAACGAAATCCTCCTGGGGAGAGCGGTCAAAGGCTTCCGCGACAAGGTTGTCATTGCGACCAAGTTCGGGTTCGACATTCCGAAGATGACTGCCACGCACGCTCCGCTCGACAGCCGGCCGGAGCGCATTCGCCTCGTCGTCGAGAACAGCCTTCGGTACCTGCAGACGGACTACATCGACGTACTCTACCAGCATCGCGTCGACCCCTCAGTCCCGATCGAGGACGTCGCCGGAACGGTGAAGGACCTCATCTCCGCTGGCAAGGTGCGCTTTTTCGGAATGAGTGAGGCGGGACCTGCCACTCTTCGGCGCGCACATGCGGTGCAACCTGTCTCGGTCCTGCAGACCGAATACTCACTCTTCGAGCGTGCGGTCGAGCGCGACGTGCTTCCCGTGACCCGAGAACTCGGGATCGGCTTCGTTCCGTACTCGCCGCTGGGTCGAGGGTTCCTGACGTCGACGGTCAAACCCGCCGCCGAATACGAGGAATCGGACATGCGGCGCTGGGATGATCGCTGGCAGGGAGCGAATTATCAGGCGAACGTTGCGGCAGTCGAGCAGCTTCGACAGCTCGCCACCTCGAATGGGATGACGGTTGCGCAGCTTGCACTCGCTTGGCTCCTGGCTCAAGGAGACGACATTGTACCGATCTTCGGGACCAAGAATCGTTCCCGACTTGAGGAGAACGTCGGCGCGGCGAAGGTCTCTCTCTCTGAGTCCACGCTCGCTCGGGTGGCGGAGATCCTCCCGAATGGAAGTTTCGGCGCGCGCTACTCGCCGGGTCATATGCCCTCTTGGACGTAACGCGGCAACCGCCGACGGGCCATATGCTGACCAGCGATGTCGACCGGCCTGTTCCGGCGCGCGACATATGTGCAACACGGATGGGGGAAGCCGCTAACCATCCGTGACCACGGCGCAAAAAGTGGAGGCGGTGGGAATCGAACCCGCAGACAAGGCGATAGGAAAGCCCCCGTCTTGTCCCGTTTCTCATCCCCGCTTGAGGGGCACATGCGGCCCTGGCCGGCTCACCCGCACGGACACGTGTCCTTGCGTGGAGGGCCCGGGGTGACCTGCGGTACATCGTCACCCGGCTCGCTGCAGGGGCCCCCGCGGATGAGGGGCATCCTGCGCTGCGGAAGAGGGGACATGGATCGCATCGAGGCGATGAAGGTGTTTGTCGCGGCGCTCGACGAGGGCAGCCTGGCGGGCGCAGGCCGCCTGCTCGCGCGCTCGCCGGCTGCCGTGAGCCGTGCAATCGCGTTGCTGGAGCAACGCATCGGCGCTGAGCTGCTGCACCGCACCACCCGCACGCTCAAGCTCAGCGAGGCAGGTGAGCGCTATGCGTCCGCGTGCCGCCGCATCCTGGCGGATCTCGAGGAGGCCGAGCTGAGCGCCGCGGGCGAGCGCGTCGCTCCGCGGGGGACGCTCACGATCAGCGCGCCACCCATCAGCGGCGAGGAGATCCTGCGGCCCATCCTCGACGCCTACCTGGATGCCTACCCCGAGGTCTCGGTGAACATCGTCCTGCTCGACCGGTACGCCAGCCTCGTCGAGGAAGGTATCGATGTCGCGCTGCGCGTCGCCGAGCTGCCCGACTCCTCCCTCGTCGCCGTCCGTGTCGGGGGCGACGTGAAGCGGGTCGTCGTGGCATCGCCGCGCTACCTCGCCGGGCATCCGCCCATCCTCGAGCCGGCGGACCTGGGCAAGCACCGAATCATCACCACGACGCACTTCGGGCACGATGCGTGGGTGTTTCCGCCAGCCGCCGGGAGCGCCATCTCCCGCTCCGTGCACTTCAAGCCGCGGCTCGTGGTCAACAGCGTGCGGGCCGCACTCGCGTCCGCGGTGGACGGCCACGGCGTGACCCGGCTCTACACGTACCATGTGGCGGAGCGCGTCCAGGATGGCTCGCTGAAGGTCCTCCTGCGCAACGCCGAGCCGTCAGCCCTCCCCGTGCACCTCCTCACTCCACAGGGCCGCATCTCGGTGCCCAAGGTCCGCGCCTTCATGGACTTCGCGGTGCCACGCCTGCGCGCCGAGTTCTCGAGGCTCTCCGTGCAGGCCCAGGCCTTCCAGGGCTGACGGGAACGGCACCCCGGGCAGGGGCCCCCCTCGGATGCACAGAGGACGGAGACCGCCGGGGCTTTGGCGGTCTCCGTGCGGATTCACGACTTGCCCGCGGCGCGCCGCTTGCGGAACTCGAGCGCCGGCAAGCCGCCCCAGCCCCAGTCCTCCGGCTCGACCTCCTGGATGACGACGTAGGTCGAGTCGAGGGGCTTGTTCAGCACGTCGAGCAGGAGCTGGCTGGTGCCTGCAATCAGGCGGGCCTTCTCCTCGGGCGTGACGGAGTCCCGGCCGGGGCCGGAGCCCTCACGGGTGACCTGGATGGTGACGATGGGCATGGCAGGCTCCCTTAGCGACCGGCGTTCTGGCCGCCGTCGACGTAGAGGATCTCGCCCGTCGCGTAGCTGGCACCCTCGAGGTAGAGAACCGCATCCGTGACGTCGCTGACCTCGCCCATGCGCTTCGCGGGGTTCAAGGTGGCGAGGAACGCGTGGGACTCCGGCGCGTGGATGGGGGTCTTGATGAAGCCCGGGGCGACGGCGTTGACGCGGATACCCCTCCCGGCGAACTCGACCGCGAGCTCGCGGGTCACGGAGCTGATGCCGCCCTTGGTGAGGTTCGCGAGTCCCGTCGGAACGCCCGCGATGGCCTGGTTCACGAAGGGCGTGGTGATGCTGACGATGTGGCCGGAGCCCTGCTTCACCATCTGCACGAGGGCGCGCTGCGTGAGGTGGAAGAAGCCACCGAGGTTGGTCTTGATCATCGCGGTGAAGTCGTCGGCCGTGTAGTCCGTGAACGGCCTGGCGATGAAGATGCCGGCGTTGTTGACCAGCGTGTCGATGCGCCCGAAGCGCGCAATGGCCTCCTCGACCACGCGCTCGGCGGTAGACGCATCGCCGATGTCGCCCGCGACGGCGAGCACTTCCGGGTCGCTGCCCTGCTTGATGGAGCGGGAGGTCGCGACGACGCGGTAGCCGCGGCCCCGGTAGGCCTCGACGAGCCCGGCCCCGATGCCCTGCGACGCTCCCGTGATGATGGCGACCTTCTGGTGGGAGTTCATGATCTTTCCTCGTTGCTACGGCGAGCCGAAGTGCCGCCGTCGGCCCTGGTATGGGCGTCGAGGAGAGACTTAAGAGGCGGCGTCTGCTGACTGAATACCCACCGCCCGGCAGAGACTCTTCCGCCGCGTGGATGAATCCCCGTGCGCGGGGCTCTCGCGGCCTCTGGGGTCAGCGCCTCAGCGTTCCGTTCGCCCGGAGCTGATGGCCGATGCGGCGAATCTCCGCCTCCCCTTGGAGCAGGGCGCCGGCGCTGGTGTGCACCGAGTAGTTCCCGAGGACGAGGTCGTGCGGATGCTTCGCCGCGGAGCCGAGCACGAAGACCGTGGCGCCCTCGGCGACGAAGTCGATGGACCTCTCCGAGGGCTCGAAGATCGCGATCTCGCCGCTCGGGATGGGCGAGGGTGCACGCAGCACGCCTTCGTGCACGGCAACCCAGGCCACCGTGTGTCCCTGGGGAGGGTGGTAGGTCCAACGCTCGCCTGCCTTCAGGCTGACCAACAGGTAGTTCATCGGGGGCGCGGCGATGGGGCTCCGCAGTCCGCCATACGCTCCAAGAATGACGCGGGCCGGACCCTCGGTGGGCACGTCCTTCGGCATCACGTAGTGACTGGCGTTGGCTGCGTTCTCGAGCTCTGGCGGCAGGGCGACCCAGAGCTGGAATCCCCTGACGCGCCCCAGCTCGGGAGCGCCGGTGTGCCAGACTCCGCCGCCCGCGCGCATCCACTCGACGCTTCCGGCCGGCAGGATGCCTTCCTTCCCGGTGGTCTCGGCGTAGCGGACGCTGCCTTCGAGCATCACCGTCACCGTGGCGATGCCCGAGTGCGGGTGCCACCCGAAGTCCATGGGCGTGGGCGCATACCGGCCGTCGAAGCCGAAGAGATCGAGGAAGACGAAGGGCTTGATGAGCTCGCCGAGGTCACCGGGGCTCATCAGCCGGGTGATGGGGCCGTGTGGGTGCCCGCTCGTGCGGGAGAGGATCTCACGGACGGGGTGCTGAAGCGGACGTGCCAACATGTTCTTCCTCCGAATGCCGAGGTGCTGAGTTTCCGGCGGAGATGCCGAGCTTCTTGAGCAACTGGATGAGCGTCGCGCGCTCGGTCTTCGAGAGCCCGCTCGCGGCCAGGTCCATCGCGGCCTTGTGAGCGGAGAAGACCTCGGCCGCCTGCGCTTCGCCCGCTGCCGTCAGCCGGACGATGCGCGCCCGCCTGTCGCTCGGGTGGGCCTCGCGCGCGACCAGACCGCGAGACGCCAGCCGGTCCACGGCCGTGGTGATCGCCCCGCTGGTGAGTCCGACCCGCCGGCCGATCTCGTTGACGGGTTGGGCTCCCTTGTGGAGGAGCATCTCCAGGACCGCGAAGTCGGAGAGCCCCACCTCGGATGATTCGATGCTGTGGATGGCCAGGCGCTCGAGCGTCCGATGCGCCTTCATCATCACGAGCCACAGGTGCGTGCCCGAGGCGTCAGCGGCTCCCTTCTTCGGCGCGGCGCTCTTCATGACAGATGTCTTAACGTCAAGATTCTTGACGTCAAGCAAATCGGACCGGGCGTCCCGAGGGTGGCAGGGGGACGATGAGGTCCGCGGTGGGCAGCCCCCGTCGTCGACGTCGCTGCGCGTGGGCGCGTGCAGCAGCCGCTCCGCGAACGTGCTTACGGCGGGCGGGAATAGGGCGCCGTCGTGTGGGCCAGCGGCACCTCCTGGCTGAGCAGCAGCGCGCCCCGGGTGTCGAGCAGCTTCACGTTATTCACCGCAGGGCCCATCCTTTGCCCAGGGCGTGGCGCTCAACGCCGCGCGAGCCGGGCCTGCGCCGCCTTGAGGACGTGCTCCTTGAGCAGATAGCCGAAGCCCGCGTTGCGCAGTCGGACGATGAGTTCGTCCCGGGTCGTCTTGAGATGCTCGGCGGTGCGCTCCAGGCTCCAGCCCCCCTGCGCGAGCTGCTTGAGCAGGTAGGCCCGGCGCGTCTGAGCCGCCGAGAGCCGGTAGGTCTTGAGGTACTCGACCGTGCCGTCGCCGCGCAGGATGGCCTCGCCCATGTGGTTCTCCTCCGAAGGCGACAGGCCCGTGATGAAGCGCTGGAGGTGGAAGGGACCGGCCTCGTAGACGGGGGCGGTGACCACCTCGGCGCCGATGACGCCCTCGGCCATGAAGCCCATGAAGTCCGCCCAGTCCGCGCGCATGCGCTCGATGGCGGCCCGCAGGTCCTTCATCGAGTTCACCCGCGCATCCTCCACGCCCAGCCCCAGCACGGGCACGTCTCCAAGGAAGCCGTACTGCACGAGCAGATCCCCGTAGAAGTCCTCGAGCAGGGCCCGGTGCAGGGCCCGGTAGTCCTCGGGGTGCGAGACGATGGCGCAGGAGAGCAGCGCGTCCGCCTGGAAGATGAGCATGCCCACCTGGCGCTCGTGCAATTCGAAGATGCGCAGCGCCTCCGCGAAGGCCGCGCTGGCCCAGCCCGAGAAGGCCCACTCGCTCCGGGGGTTGAGCCCCTGGGAGAGGGCCTCCTGGGAGTACTCGTTCCACGCCACCTGCGGCCCGCCGAAGTACAGCGCGAGGAAGCCCTCCATCGTCAGGTGCATGGGCAGCAGCCGCAGCCGGTTCTTGTCCTCGCGGTGCACCATGCGGTGCAGCACCCGCGTCGAGAAGGGCCCGTGCTTGAGGCTCTTGCCCTCCTTACCGTCGGGCTTGCGCAGCCGGGTCTCGGGCGTCACCGCCGCGCCCTTGTCGTCCCAGTCCACCACCAGGCCATGGGGGACGTAGGACGTGTAGTGGAGCCCGGGCTCCATCAACCCACCCTGGAGCGACACGACGCTCACGTCCCCGTCGTAGCTCCTGCGGGTGATGCGCAGGTCTCCGGGGATGTCATCGCGCAGCACGGGCACCAGGCGGATGCTCCCCCAGACCTGCGAGGGCGCGAGCCGCAGCCCCGTGAGCGGCAGCCGCCGCACCACGCTCTTGCCGCCTTCCCTCATGCCACCTCCTCGTCGAGCGACTCTTCCGGGAGCTCGGCCAGGGCCCTCGGGGTCTCGTTCCCTGCGGGGCCTCGGGGCGCGTGCTCGAGCATCCGCCGCACGCGCGCCGCCAGGTAGTCCTCGAGTTCCGCCAGGGGAGAGGCCCCCTCGGCGAAGCGCGCGAAGCCGAGCACCGTGGGCAGGTCCTCCGCGTCCCGCACGCCCACGGTGGGCACGTGCGTCCCGATCCCTCGGGGCGCGTAGAGCTCCGAGGCGAACACGGGGTTGGCGTGGATGATGGTCGTGCGGCGGGCGGGGTCCAGCTTCGTGCGGAACACGCGGGTGACCTCGGCCACGGCGTTGGGGGGATCGTTGTCGTAGCCATCCGACACGACGACCACCAGCTCCGGCATCCAGTCCAGCGCGTCCAGCAGCGGGGTGGCGAGGTCCGTCTGGCCCCGGGCGCGTGAGAGCAGGGGGTGCTCGGGAGGGTGCATCCAGAAGGCGCGGTATTCGCGCGCCGTGGCGGCCAGCAGGTAGTGCGCCGCGAGCGCCACGCCGAGGGGCCGGCGGCGCTTCTCGCTTGAGCCCGAGGCGGAGTAGCTGTTGTCCAGCACGGCCGCCACCCGGCCCAGGGGCACCGAGGCCCGGCGCAGGCTGTTCACCGCCGCTCGCTCGAGCGCCGTGTGCAGCTCCGTCAGCCGCTCCTGTCGCACCTCCAGCGGAAGGGAGAGCACGTAGAGCGCCAGCCGGGTGAGCGGCGTGCGCCCCAGGTCGAGGGCGATGGCCCCCTGGGCGCGCGTGGCCGAGCCCTGCAAGCGCAGCCGCTCGGCGGCGGTGAGGCGCGGCTCGATCTTCCGCAGGAAGACGTCCCGGGGGAGCTGGTGCTTCGCGGCGAGCCCCTCGGCGACGGTGTAGGGCAGCTCGAAGAGGGCGGATGCGTCGTAGTGGGCCTTGCGGAACGTCTCCAGCAGGGGGGCCTGGAACACGCGCTTGCGCCAGCCGTGGAAGAGAAAGGGGTTGAGCTCTCCGGGCAGCTTGAGGTGGCCGTGCGCCACGGCGGCGCGCAGCTTGGAGCGATACTTCACCGCGTCGAAGTGCAGGTCCGCGCGCCCCTTGAGGAACTCGCGCACGATGGCGCGGGAGCGGCGGTTGTTGATGCGCCGCTCACGCAGCACGTCCAGCACCCGGTAGGCCCGCTGGGGCGGCAGGGCCCGGAGCGCCGCCGCGATGAGCGCGCCCTCCTCGTGCCGGTCCGCGGACGGGGTCTGCTTTCCGCTCGCCAGCAGGTTGAGGATGATCTGAGCCTGGTTGAAGTGGTTGATGCCCGCGGCCAGCGTGCGCGTGTAGAGGCGGCGGTAGTTGCCGAGGATGTAGGCGTGCAGGAACTCGATGGACACCGCCTGCCCGCGCCCGTCGTTGTAGAACTCGCGCTGCCCGGTGCACGAGAAGCACGCGTTGACGAACATGACCAGGTCCTCACGGGCGACCTGCTCGGCACGTGCTCCCGCGCTGTCCATCGGAGGTTCACCCTTCCTCAAGGAGGGAGCGCCGCTCGGGGAAGGCGGACACGATCAGCTAGTCAAGCTACAAAGGCTCGGTTCGGAAATCGCATCACAGTCCCGCGAGCGGCGCCCCTCACCGTAGCATGACGCGGCAGCCGGGGACGGACTGACACGCCCATGACGTCCCGGCCATGGACTCCCGCGCTCTCTCTTCGCACCTGCGTCTTCGGCCTTCAGACACCGCGAGTGGACTGGGCCGAGTCGCGCAGGAGACGGGTCTTGGCGTCCCGGGTCTACTCCTATTCATCCGGGAATGGCTTTTCACTGCAGGAGGCGCCGTTGACAGGCCCCCTGGTGAACAGACATGACTTTCTCGTCGAGAATGATGATCAGCTGACCACGACGGTGCTCACGAACGTGGATCGAGGCAGGCGCAGGGCGTAGCCCTCGGTGGGCCCATCCCATGCGTGACGAGCAAGGGCGAGCGCGCCAGAGCCCATAGATTGAGGTCATGGGCGCACCACTT
>NZ_RAWI01000233.1 GCF_003612125.1 Corallococcus praedator | reverse complement strand
GAGCACCGGCACTCCGCCATCCGCTTCGTCACGCCGGAAGCCAGACACTTCGGCCTCGATGTCTCGCTGCTCGCCCAGCGCCACCAGGTGTACCTGCGCGCTCGCGCTCGTCACCCCGAGCGCTGGATGTCAGGGGCCGGGGTCATGGACCGCATCCGGGTCGGCCAAACGGATCGCGACTCCTGATCGCTCAGAACTGGCCGCTTGCGGCCGGTTGCCCTTCGCCCGCGCGCGGAGGGAGGGTCAAGGGCGCAGAACCGTTCAGGTTTCGGCGTAGCCGACCCTTGACGCTCCCGAGCACGCGGGCTGGTCGGTCTGATCGGGACAGCGATCCGAGGAGGTGACCCTCGCGCGATCCGATAGGGCGGCCCATGACACTGGAGCCGCGACACGCGCGACTGGACGCCCGCGGGCCCCGTGCGCCTCAATCCCTCTCCGGAAGCGCAGGAGCTGAAGCGTATCGGCTGAACCTTCTCACGCGACAACTACCTTGACGCTCACCGTGACCTTCGCGAGGCGATCTCAGCGCTGAAAGCGAAGACCGAGCGGGGTGTCCTCGTCGGAGCGCCCAAGCTCGCGGCTGCGCTCGAGGAGTTGGGGCTCATCGACGAGTACCGCATCGTCGTTCATCCCATCATCAGTGGCCGCGGGCCGACGTTGTTTCATGGCCTGTCGAGTGCGCGGCATCTCGAGCTCCTCTCGACGCAGCGGTTCAAGTCCGGCGTGCAGGCGCTCCACTTCCGTCGCAAAGCGGGATGAGCGTGGAAGGACCCGAGCGCTTCACCGGCGGCTGCCTGTGCGGCAGCGTCCGCATCGTCGCGTCGGGACGGCCGTGCCGCGTCGGCGTGTGCCACTGCCTCGACTGCCGCAAGCATCACGGCGCTCTCTTTCATGCCTCTGCGATCTTCCCGCAGGATGCTCATACCCGTTCAGAGAAGGCCGTGCTGACGGTCGAGGTCGCGGCTGCTACTTCGTCGGGCGATGCTCAGAAAGCCCGACGAGCGCACCGAGTCGCGGATATGTCCTGCCGTTATAGTTTAGCACTCCCTTCATCACGAGCGCACAGATTGGGGCGCGTAGGCGGTGCATTAGGGAGCCCGACTCTCCTGTGTTCCCATCTTCCGAAGAATCATGGGGTTGAGGCCGTAGCCTCTAGGCGAACCACTTCATCGAGCATGCCAGCAGTCGCTTCGCGTCGGTCCACGGGCGTGACGGGGAAAATATGATACTTGTGGCGCCGCGACTCGTGGTTCCAATGTCTTGACATCAGCAACAGTGCGTCAATGCGTGCGTGGTTGTCGAGGACTCTCCTGCGCAATCCCCTCAACTGCCCTTCCGTTGCCCTGCTCATCTGGGTTGCTATCCATGTTTCAGCAATTACCAATCCTCTGACCCCTTCGCCTCCACGGGTTTGGGCAACTTTCTTCTCGATCTTCTTGCTGAGTTGCTCAATGTCCTTCGTCAGATCCTTGCTGAGCGACGCCTCAGTCTCCCCCCTGTGTCAGGGAAGTTGTATGATGCCTGGAGGAACTCATGGACCCGTAGGGTGAAAGTCCCGAGGCGGCAACAGGTCAAGGCCGCAGAGCTGGGGTGGCGCCGACAGGGGAGACCCCTGCGGTGAAGCCCACCGACAAAGCCCCGTCTCAGCGGGGTGAGCGAGTGCGCGGGCCGTAACGACGCGTGAACGCTTGGTCGAGGCCCCGTCAATTGATGCCTCCGGGGGCTGAGCCGCCACAACTACGGCGAAGGAAGCAGGGCGTACGTGTCACGCAGCGCTCTTTAAGTCGCCGATTATACTGTGATGGGCGGAAGTGGCGCCGGAGGAGCCACTAGGCTCCGGAGCTGTTCTAGCAAGCGCTTATGCCCGTTCTCACAATGACGGCGTAGCATCCGGAAAACAGCTGCTTTGAGAAATCCGCGATCCTGAAACCCGGTATCGTTGAACCCCTCTTCAAGGCGTCTTAGTTCTGCGATCAGCGCTGCGTCAGAGTTTGCCTGCACTCCAGCCCGACGCGCAGCCTTCGCGAACAGACTTAGCCAGCCCCGAAAGGATGGGTCAAGGTGATCGCGTTGATAGCGCAGGCGCACTGAGAAGACGTCATCCCAAGTCGTGACTGCCGGTGTGTCTGGATCGAATCGGATCTCCCATTTTGGTGTATGCGCGTCTACTCCATCGAAAGGCTCACTGGCATCAAGTGATATGCTGAGCTTTGCGTGATTGTACGGATCGAATGCCACGCGGCGCGTACCGTCGTCTCGGCGCAGCAAGTCGCTCGCGAGCTTATAGCTAGAGTTACACTTGTACCCCATAGGTACGAGATTTCGAAGATTGGCCGCCGCGAACGCATATCGGCTTCTGGGGAGATAGTGGTCAAGTGCTTCGCGTGCTGCTCCCGGCGCATCGAAGTATTCGGTGCCGCAAAACGAGCACACGTGCTCAGCTGCGCTGGCGTAGATCTTCGCGTATTGCTGATCCCGCACACCGAGATCCGTAAGGAGATCGAAAGCAAAGCTGAATAGTTCTGACGCAGGACCTTGGGCTACTTTAGGCAGTTTGTCGAGTGTGACGCAGTCGCAAGCTCCGGACACCAAATCGGCAATGCGATTTTCGTTGTGGAGAGCATCAAGAAGCGCGTCGCGCTCCAGCTTCTGCAGCTTTCGCACTGCAGTATTATATGCTTTCAGACGGTCGCGAAGCCCAGTCCGTAAATTTAAAATTTTACGGTAAGGCGCGGGCAGCACGGTCGGCCACCCTGGGTATTTTTTATTTCCATCGACGGCGGCATGAATTGTCTGGACTGATGCAGAGATGCAGTCGTGAAGCCAATTGTCGTGTGTTGCTGAAATCGGGTATCCGAAGAGCACAGCTATACACCCTCTTGCTTTGAGAGCTGACGAAGGCGGTCCATTAAGAAGACTTTCTCTACCGAATCTCCAAGGCGCGCGATGCCTGCTCTAAGAGCATTGCGATCGTGAGACTTCATCAATTCCTCAATTTCACGCTTCGGAACTTCAGACATTGGTGGGCGAATGTCGAAGCACTCCTCTAGGATTGTATCGAAAGTTGTGCCAAAGGTTTCGATATTTGGACGTCGGACTTCAACCCCTTGAGCAGTTTTCTTGAAGATCAACACCTTTTCGCGACTCATGTCTGAGGGTACGAATGGGGAATGGGTAGTCAGGAGGCAATCTTGTTGGTTTGCCGCAGCTAGAGCATCGGCACGCCTGCCGTTGGCTGTGGGCAGATCCAAGAGCCTTGAGATGAACTTGACTCGCCATTGCGGATTGAAATGCGATTCAGGTTCATCCAGCAGAAAGAGTGCATTCGGGAATGATGCCATGCACATTGTTCCGAGGATTTGAGCAAGCTGGTGCTCACCGTCCGACAAGGAGACGTAGTCGACAACGCCGTCGCCCGCCTTCGGCAAAAATCGAACCTGCTCGAAACGGAATACTCTATCCTCATCCTGAGGTTCTGGTAGTCGCGAAGCGAAGCGCCGTGTCTTGATGTCACGTAGCAGTCGCTCGCGGCTTACTTTGGGTATTGCGAGGTCATTGAGCATCGAGAGTTTGTGAAGCGCCGAGTACAACTCGAGCGAGGTCTGCCAAAAGCAGCGAAATGCCTCCCGCGTTTCGTCCGTCACCAAGAAGTCGAAGACGTAGGTCTCCGACTTCTCCTCAAACGAATGGCATGTCGAGCAGCGTTTCAGCTGATCTATGTATCGCTCCAGTTCCTCGGTTAGTTGCACTCCCTTGCGCCGCTTGAGCGAGGTCTTGTGTGCCGAGAGTTTAGGAACGGCACGGTGAGCCAACTGGATCACACACCGAAATGAATGAAGATCCTTGAGCCTTGCATCTCGGAGTAGCGCTATGCGCTCCTCCTCCGGTCCAAGGAGCAGGTTGGCTACAAGGACTTCTAAGTGGGTTCCATAATCAACGAGCATTAGCCTGGTGTCGGGGATCGGCTTTTGCGTCGCGCTCGGCTCCCGGGCTAGCGCCTGCTTGCCTACAGCATCCGCGTACCCACTCCGACTTACGAGGAATGGTAAGCTCAGTGTCTCATTGTCGCCTGACGTATACCCAATGACTCGCGACGGGAGCAATTCACGGGTTGCTGGATGCTCTGCAGGGAAATCGACCCAGTTGATTCCATCCTTGCATTCGATCTTTAGCGCTGGGCGCCGCTTCCCATTGCCGCAACGCGAGAGGCGAACAAGAACAGGTTCGCGAGAGCGTGCTGGGCGAATTACGTACTCAATTTCAAACTGGAGGTCCTCGTTTCCTTTTGCGCGTTCCTCATCCTGCACACAGGCGTGGAAGACCGTCTGAAATGCCTCGGCGATGACCTGAAGGAACTGCGACTTTCCGGCACCGTTCGGTCCCACAAGGCATAGCGGGTCGAATTGCTCTGGACCACTGGGGGGCCCCCTTAATCCAACATCGAGCCCGTCCAGCAGGCCGCCACAAGTAGCTGCCTTAATAATGTGGACGCGAGTGATCTTCATGGACTTACTCGCTCTAGTTGAATCATTTTTTTCTTCTTGTCGAAAACTTGGCGGACCACCGGTGTCGGCTCCCCCAATAGCTCGAATAGCGCGGCCTTGAGTGACTCGTAGTCACCGCCTATCGCCGTCTTAAGCTCATCGAATGTGAATCGTTCGGTTCCTAGCTTGACGATTCTTGCCTTAAGCGTTTCCTTGTCGGTGTTGCTCATGGTGCGTCGTTGCCCCGGTGTCTTTGGGCGCCTGCGTAATGTCACGTGCGCGATGGTAGGTGCCTGCGATTTCAGCCTAGCAAGGAAATCAGATGCTGATTCGTCGTTGAGGCCCTGGGGGACAAGTTCGCCCCGAAATGCCTTTTCGAGCATAGCTGGCACTATGCGGTCCATTGCTCTTTGCGCGGCGGCCAAACGTGCTTCGACGCGATCCGCGAATGCAAGCAACCTTTCTGTTTGACGAATGAGTTCATCCTGCTCTTCCAGTGACGGTAGTGGAATGGCGATACGCTTGATAGCCTCGGCATTGACGTTGGGCTGAGTTATCGCAGTCGCAGATAGCCCGAGTTGTTCCTGCCCGTATGGGGCCATCAGGCAGAAGAAGACAAAACGGGGCCGCACCACGGGCGAGAAACGGAATCGAATGAGGTATGCACTCGGGATTGCAAGATACTCGTCATCAAAGACCGCCATCACTCCGATTGAACCGGTCCGAGTGACTAATAGGTCGCCTCGCTGCACTATGAATTGCGAAAGCTTGTCGTCAGGAATGCGCACCCGCGGAGTGCTTGACGTAATTTCAATGCGGCCATCACGCGTCATGTCCGTAGTTCGAATCGTGGGTACGCCGTCGCTCGTGTATTCGCTCTTCCCGAATCGCGGCCCGTAAAAGGACTCGGTGCATACGCCCCCCAACGGGGACTGCTGCTCGAAACAGGAGTTGTCGAGGCCCCGAGCCTTGCGCCATTCTTTAGTCAGATCTCCGCTCGTCGCTGCAACAAGAATGGACTGTCGAAAGCGTTTGAGAATCGCTGGTATGCGGTCTAGCCGATCACGACAGGCATCAACGCGTGAGCGCAGAGCGTCGAGCTTGTCTGCAATACGCTCTTGTTCAGAGAGAGGGGGGACCGGGAGTTCGAGCCGGGAGAGGTTTCCTCGTGAGATCCGACGGCGGGTTGTTCCTGCGGCCTGAAGATCGATTGCTTCCCGTACCGAAGGCGCGTTCAGGAAGTGCATCAGCCACTTTGGCTTGACGGAAGATGGCCCAGGGCGGACGATAGCAATGTCTACTACCGTGATGCACTTTTGGTCGAGTCTCGGCGCAAGACAGGCTCGCCCCAGAGGCGTCGGCATGCGGGCGATGAGTACGTCGCCCTCGAATACCTCAGTGCATCGTAATTGCTCAAACTTCTCGCTGTTCACGAATCGGTTCGACTTGTCGACGAACGTTCCGTCGCCAATATCCGAAAGTTGAATAAGTCGGATTGCTCCGTTCGGGTCCTGGTCTTTGCTTTCAATCCAGTCCCCGTCTGAGAATACCCCATCCGGTGCGATCAGTTCCGAAAGCGACGCAGTCGCCCAGCCGAGAGGAAGCGCGCTCATGCTTGGGCCTCCTCTATGTCCTCACCCAAATCCCCGAGGATTCCGCGTAGTTCTTCGAACGCGCCCTCCAATTCAGCCATTATCTCTTGGGCCAATAGGCCCGGTTCGGGTAGGTCAACTCCTGCGACGTCGCCCTCGTCCTTCAGCCAAGCAATATCAAGGCTTTCGCCGCGCTCTTCAATCCACGTACGACTGAACTTGCGGAAGCGACCATGCTTGCCCGTATCCTTGCGTTTGGCGAGGCTCTTTGGGCTGCAGAGCGGGTCTTTGCCGAAGGCCGCTTCGAACTCTGTAAAGTGCTCACGTGTAAGTTGCGTGCGCTTGCCAAACTGCGGCATGTTTGCGCGCAAGTCGTATACCCAGACTTCTTTGGTGTTGTTCTTGTCGTCCTCGCCGCGCGTAAAAAAGAGCACGTTGGTGTTCACGCCCTGCGCGTAGAAAATGCCCGTCGGCAAGCGCAGGATCGTGTGTAGGTTGCATTTGTCCATTAGGTCGGCGCGGATCTGTTTGCCAACTGTACCCTCGAATAGCACGTTGTCGGGCAGCACGACGGCTGCGCGGCCGCCAGGCTTCAATCCATTGTAGATGTGCTGAATGAAGCAGAATTGCTTGTTGCTTGTTGGGAAAGTGAAGTCTGTTCGGTTTGGTAGCCCACCCCCTTTTTTCGTGCCAAAGGGCGGGTTCGAGAGGATTAGCGTCGCACCACGCTTGCATAGTGCCTCGCCATCGGGTCCTAGCGCGTCTCCGTAATAAATCCCTGAGGCGCTTGGGTCGACGTCTACCTCGTGAAGCAGGAGATTCATAACCGCAAGGCGGTGGGTGTCTTGGACGTGCTCAAGACCGAAAAAGGTATTCCGCCGGTACTTGCGCCGCTGCTCTGTAGTCCAATTGTCAGGCTGCTCGTGCTCGCGGATGTATTGGTTTGCGGCGACTAGGAAGCCACCCGTGCCGGCAGCTGGATCTTGGATTGTGTCATTCAGGGTCGGTTTCATCAAAGTAACGATAGAGGCGATTAGTTCTCGGGGGGTGAAGTACTGTCCTGCTCCGGATTTTTTCTCGTTCGCGTTCTTTTGTAGAAGCCCTTCGTACAAATCTCCAAGCCCTTCGCGTCGAGCAGTGTGCCAGTCAAGTGAGTCGATTCCCTTGATGAGCACGGTGAGTGTTACTGGCTTTTTCAGGATTGTGTCGGCACTCGCGAAGATTTCGCGGACTAGTCGTGAGCGGCTCTCCCCCAGGGCCAAGAGGGCCCGCTTATACTCTGTTAGGCGTTGCGGCTCCTGGCTCGTCACCAAGTCGTCCCAGCGGTAGCCTTTGGGGATCTGGTCTTCAGTGCCTGTCTCCTTCGCCATCTTGAGGAAAAGCAGATAGGTAAGCTCGGTAACGTATTGGTGGTACGTAACCCCGTCGTCCTTGAGGACGTTGCAGAGAGCCCAGAGTTTCTGGACAATATCGTGGGTGACAGTGCTCATGAGTTCTTGTCGCTATCAGTCAGGCTGCGGGCGGCGAAAGGAATCGTTGCAGCTGGTGAGCGCCTGTTAATGCTCGTCCCAAAGAGGCAATTGACCCGAATTCTGCGAGACAACCCTCGCGAGACACTGCTGCTTCGGAGTCGTCGGGAATTCAAACGCGAGGATTTCCTGGAGTGCTCGAACCATGAGTTGCTCTGAGGGCAACAACGCTTTTTGATCGTGGTCCGCTCTGGATTCAAGGGGTCGACGGGCTTTCGCAGGAGTGCGGTCCCGCGATTTTCATCGCGCGGTCCGCAGAAAACAAAAAGGCCCTGCCAGTTTCTGGCAGGGCCTTCGTTTTTCAGCTCCCCGACGTGGACTCGAACCACGGACATGGTGATTAACAGTCACCCGCTCTACCAGCTGAGCTATCGGGGAATATGTCCCGTCGCGGCGGTGCGCTGCCGTGACGGACGCGATTTCTAGAGAACCGAGCCTGCCCTGTCAACTGTCACGTTCAATCCGCTCTCCCGACTCTCCTCGCAGCCCTGGTCCGCCCTCGACGGCCTGGGCCCGGTCGTGTCCGAGGCGCTCGCCCGGATCCTCTCGGGGGATCCCGCCGAGCGCGTCCTCGACCGGACCCTGCGTGCCCACCGGGAGCTGCCCCGAGAGGGGCGTCAGGCCCTGAAGGAGGCCGTCTTCAACGTGGGCCTCTGGCGCCGCCGCCTCGCGTTCCTCCTGGATTCGGAGGGTGCGTCTCCCCCTCAGCTCCTGTTCGCGCTCCTCCACGGCCTCGGCGGTGTTCCCGCCCGGGAGGCCGCGTCCTGGGCGGGCCTGGAAGCCCCGGTGCCACTTCGCACCGGGGAGCCCCCGTCATTGGCGCTCCGGGCCTCGCTGCCGGACTGGCTCGCGGACCACTTCACCCGGGAACTGGGGACCGAAGCCGAGGACTTCTGCGCCCACCTCAACGTCCCGGGCCCCATCACCCTCCGGGTGAATCCCGCCCGCCTGTCCCGTGAAGCGCTGGCCGCTCGCCTTGCCTCGGAGGGCGTCGCCACTCGTCCCGGCTCCTGGAGCCCCCTGGCGCTCCAGGTGGAGGGCCCCCGACCGAACCTCTACGGGCTGGCCTCCCTGCGCGAGGGCCTGTTCGAGGTCCAGGACGAGGGCAGCCAGCTCCTGGGACTCCTCGTGGAGGCCCGGCCTGGGGAGACCGTGCTGGACCTGTGCGCAGGGGCGGGTGGCAAGACGCTCCAGTTGGGGGCGGCGATGGCGGATTCGGGCCGCCTGATGGCCTACGACCCGGATGCGGAGCGGTTGGACCGGCTCCAGCAACGCGCTTCCCGCGCCGGACTCACCCGCGTCCATGTGCTCCGGACGCCGCCCGCCCCGGGCCTGGGCGTGGACCGCGTCCTCGCGGATGTGCCCTGTTCCGAACTGGGGTCGCTCCGTCGCGGCCCGGACCTGCGCTTCCGCCTCAGCCCGGACGTGCTGTCCCGGTTCATCGCCACCCAGCGCGACATCCTGGCCCGTGCCGCCGACGCGGTTCGCCTCGGAGGCCGGGTCGTCTACGCGACCTGCACCGTCAACCGCGCGGAGAACCAGGACGTCGTCGCGGACTTCCTCCGTGCCCGCCCGGACTTCCGCCGCGTCCCTCCTGGCGCCGGGTGGCTTCCGGAGGCGTGTGTCCAGGACGGGTTCCTCTTCGTCACCCCACACCGGCACGGCACGGATGGCTTCTTCGCTGCCGTGCTCGAACGCGCGGAGGCGGTGGGGTAGGGCGCGCCTTGGCCGGTTCATGGGAGGCGGCCGGCCGAGCGCTCCATGGGGCCTCGTTCGCCTACCAGCGGTACTCAACGCTTCGGGCGGGGCCCTCCGTGAATCACCGTGTTGCCTCCGCCCCCGGTGCTATGAAGCGCAGCGTGCGTTGGCTCAAGCCTCTCCCACTCCGCCCCCGCGACACGGTTCATGTCGTCGCTCCCGCTGGTCCCTTCGAGCAGGCCCCCTTCGAGGCCGGCCTTCGGATCCTCTCCGAGCGCTACTCGCCGGTGCTCCGGCCCGACCTGGGCGCCTCGCACCGCTACCTCGCCGGTGACGACGCACGCCGCCAGGAGGAGCTGTCCCACGCGTTCCTCGACCGCGCGTCCCGCGCCATCTTCTGCGCCCGGGGTGGCTATGGCAGCTCGCGGCTGCTTCCCGAACTGCCGCTCGACAAGGCCGGGCCGGTGTCCTTCACCGGCTTCTCCGACCTGACGTCCGTCCACTGCGCGCTCCAGGCGCTCGGCCGCGTCTCCTTCCACGCGCCCGTCCTCACGCAGCTCGGCCGGCAGTCGGCGCAGGTCCACGACTACCTCTTCCGCCTCCTCGAATCCTCCGCGGCCCCGCCCCCGCTGCACGGCAATGCCACCTACGTCCCCGGCACCGCCGAGGGCGTCCTCGTGGGCGGCAACCTGTCCGTCTTCTCCCGGCTGCTGGGCACGCCCTACATGCCGCCGCTCGACGGCGCCGTGCTCCTGTTGGAGGACGTCACCGAGCGCCCCTACCGCATCGACCGCATGTGGACCCACCTGCGCCTCGCCGGCGTCTTCGCCCGCGTGCGCGGCATCGTCCTGGGCGACTTCACCGCCTGCGAGGAGAAGGACGCGTCGTACTCCAGCGCGGACGTGCTGCGCGAGCTGGCCCAGGACGCGAAGCTGCCCTGCGCCGCAGGCTTCCCCATCGGCCACGGGGCCATCAACTACCCCGTGGCGCTCGGGACGCGCGTGCGCCTGGAGGCCGACGCCGCCCGCCTCACCTTCCTCGAAGGGGCGGTGAGCCCCGGATGAACCCGCATCCCATCGCCAACCTCCAGGCCGTGCTCGATGACGGTGTGGAGCTGGGCATCTTCCCCGCCGCCCAGGCGGTGGTGCTCCACAAGGGAAAGCAGGTCTTCGGCGGCGTCGCGGGCAACGCCACAGGCGACACGCGCTTCGACCTGGCCTCCCTCACCAAGGTCCTCTCCACCACCGCGCTCTTCCTGCGCCTGTGGACCGAAGGCAAGGTGGGCCCGAACACGCTCGTGTCGCGCTACCACCCTGGCACCCCCGCGGGCGACGCGGGCGTCACCGTCGCGGACCTGCTCTACCACCGCTCCGGCCTGCCCCCCTTCGTCCCGTTCTTCGCGGACGCCCTCAAGGCCCGCCCCGAGCTGCTGGACGCCGGCTGCTCCGCGAACGTGCGCACCCAGGCCCGCGATGAAGTCCTGCGCGCCGCCGCCGCCACGCCGCTGGAGGCCCCCGTGCGCACGCGCACCGCGTACAGCGACGTGGGCTTCATCCTCCTGGGCGACATCCTCTCCCGCGCCGCGGACGCCCCCCTGGACACGCTGTTCTCCCGCCACGTCGCGGAGCCTCTGGGCCTCAACGCCCGCTTCCACCGTCTCACCGACTTCCCCGTGGACGGCACCACCGCGCACACCGGCGCGATGCGCCCCCGCGAGCCTGCTCCCGGCCAGGAGTCCCTGTGGAAGGACGTGCCCTCCCGGCCTTCACGCCCCGGCGAGGTGGATGACGACAACGCCTGGGTGCTGGATGGCGTCGCCGGCCACGCGGGCCTCTTCGGCACCGCCGTGGACGTGGCCCGCTTCGGTCAGGCCGTGCTCGAAGGTTGCGCGAGCACCCATGCCGCGCTGGCCCCCGCGCCCCTGTGGCACCGGGTGCTCGCCACGGATCCGCTCCTCACGGGCAGCACGCGCTCCATGGGCTTCGACTCGCCGTCGAAGGGCCACTCCAGCGCGGGCCGCTTCATCGGCGACACGCCCCCGGGCGCGGTGGGCCACCTGGGCTTCACCGGCACCAGTCTCTGGGTGGACCTGCGACGCTCGCTCGTCGTCGCCCTCATCACCAACCGCGTGGCCCAGGGTCGTCAGGACCTGCGCATCCGCGACTTCCGCCCCGCCTTCCACGAACTGGTCGTGGAGGCGCTCGACCTCACCGCACTCCCTTAAGGGACAGCATGGCTGACGACAACGGCAACGTCCTCGACACCCTCGACCCGAAGTCCGTGCGCCGCATCCACCTGGTGGGCGTGGCCGGCACCGGCATGGGCTCCTTCGCCGGCATGCTCAAGGCCGCCGGCTATGACGTCACCGGCAGCGACGAGAACGTCTACCCGCCCATGAGCGACATGCTCCAGGCGTGGGGCATCCCCGTGCGCACCCCGTACGCCCCCGCCAACCTGGACGCGGCGAACCCGGACCTCGTCATCATCGGCAACGTCATCCGCCGCGTGAACCCGGAAGCCACCTCCGTGCGCGAGCGCGGCCTCAAGCAGATGAGCTTCCCCGCCGCCCTGGGCACGCTCTTCCTGGACCGCGCGCACTCCGTCGTCGTCGCCGGCACCCACGGCAAGACGACGACGTCCTCGCTCATGGCCCACGTGCTGGTGGCCGCCGGCAAGGACCCGTCCTTCCTCGTGGGCGGCGTCACCCAGAACTACGCGGGCAACTACCGCGTCGGCAAGGGACCGCACTTCGTCGTCGAAGGCGACGAGTACGACACCGCCTACTGGGACAAGGGCTCCAAGTTCCTCCACTACCGCCCGCGCACCGCCATCCTCACCAGCGTGGAGTTCGACCACGCGGACATCTTCCGCGACCTGCCCCACTACGAGGCCACGTTCGAGAAGTTCGTGCGCCTGGTGCCGAAGGACGGACAGCTCGTCGTCTGCGCCGCGTACCCCAACGCCGTGCGCATCGCCCGGGACGGCGGCACCGCGCCCGTCATCACCTACGTCGCGAAGGAGGGCGCGGACGCGGACTTCACCCCGAAGAACCTCTCCTTCGGCCCGGACGGCGCCCGCTTCGACGTGGTGGAGCGCGGCCAGACGCTGGGCACCGTGACGCTGCCGATGTCCGGCGCGCACAACGTGGAGAACGCGCTGGGCGTCATCGCCGCGGCGCGCGGCCTGGGCCTCACCTTCGCTGAAATCCAGCAGGGCCTGTCCACCTTCCAGGGCGTGAAGCGCCGGCAGGAGGTGCGTGGGGACGTGGGCGGCGTGCTCGTGGTGGACGACTTCGCGCACCACCCCACCGCCGTGCGGGAGACCATCTCCGCCATCCGCCACCGCTACCCGGACCGGCGCCTGTGGGCCATCTTCGAGCCGCGCTCCAACACCAGCCGCCGCAACATCCACCAGGAGGACTACGCGCACGCCTTCCCCGGCGCCGCGCGCGCGAGCCTCAAGGTGCCCGAGCGCCACGACAAGGTGCCCGAGGGCGAGGAGCTCAACGTCCCCAAGCTCATCGAGGCGCTCAAGGCCCAGGGCATCGCCGCGGACGGCGCCACCGACGTGCCCACGCTGGTGGAGCGCGTGGCCTCCGAGGCGAAGGCCGGCGACGTGCTGCTCGTCATGAGCAACGGCGCCTTCGGTGGCTTCATCGACAAGCTGCTCACCGCCCTGAAGGCCCGGGCCGGAAAGGGGACCTGACGCCATGCGCTTCCCGTTCATCGCCTCGCTGGGACTGCTGACGCTCGTCGCCGGCTGCTCCGCCGCGCCCAAGCCGCTGCCTTCGCTCACCGACTCGCAGGCCGCGGGCAGCCCGCGCACCAGCGCCTCCGCTCTGGAGTCGGAGCGCCGTCCGAACCAGCCGCTGGACTTCCAGGTGAAGCGCTACCCGGACAACAGCGCCTACGACTTGAAGGGCGACCGGGGTCAGGTCGTCCTCCTGGACGTGTGGGCCACGTGGTGCGAGCCCTGCAAGGACGCGCTGCCCATGTACGCGGCGCTCCAGAAGGAATACGGCCCGCGCGGCTTCAAGGCCTACGCCCTCAACGTGGACGAGGACGTGCGCGCCATTCCGCCCTTCCTGGAGGAGGCGAAGGTGGAGGTGCCCATCCTCCTGGACGCCAATGCGCTGGTGTCCGAGCGCCTGCTGAAGGTCCGGCTGATGCCCACCACCTTCCTGATTGATCGCAAGGGCGTCGTCCGGCACGTGCACGAAGGGTTCGCCGAGGAATTCCTCCAGCAGTTCCAGACGGAAATCGAAGCGCTGCTCGCCGAACCCGCGCCCTGACGGGCCGCGAAGCTCCACCCACGAGGGGATGCCTCCACATGGCCCAGGCCTCCGACACGCCCGCCGCCCTGCGCCGCACCGCGGAGGAGGGCGCCCGGCTGGCCGGCCGCATCCTCCGGGAGCGCTTCCCGAAGCACCGCACCATCGAGTTCAAGGGCGGCATCGACCTGGTGACGGACGCGGACCGCGCCTCCGAGGCCGCGCTGCTGGACTTCCTGCGGCAGCGCCACCCGCACCACGCCATCCTCGCGGAGGAGAGCGGCGCCTGGCAGGGCACCGACACCTTCCGCTGGCTGGTGGATCCGCTGGACGGCACCACCAACTACGCGCACCAGGTGCCGCACTTCTGCGTCAGCGTGGCGGTGGAGGGGCCCGAGGGGGTGCTCGCCGGCGCCATCTATGATCCCATGCTGGACGAGCTCTTCTCCGCCGCGAAGGGGGAGGGCGCCACCCTCAACGGCCTGCCCCTGAAGGCCAGCCCCGCGGACCGGCTGGAGCGGGCCCTCTTGTGCACGGGCTTCCCCTACGACGTGCGCGAGCGCCCGGATCTGCCCGTGGGCCTCTTCACCCAGCTCATCCTCCTGGCGCAGGGCATGCGCCGCACCGGCAGCGCCGCGCTGGACCTGGCCTACGTCGCGGCCGGCCGCTTCGACGGCTACTTCGAGTTCGGGTTGAAGCCCTGGGACATCGCCGCGGGCAGCCTGCTGGTGTCGGAGGCCGGCGGCGTCATCGTGCACATCGACGGGCGGCCCTTCGACGTGCTCAAGGGCGACGTGCTCGCGAGCGGCGCGGCGCTGCACCCGCTGCTGCTGGCCCAGGCCAAGCGCTTCCTGGATGCGCTGGGCTGGACGTCGCGCGACTAGAAGAAGCTCTCCGGCACGAAGACGATGTCGCCGGCCTGGAGCAGGAAGTTGCGCTCGCGGCCCACGCCGATGTCCTCCACGGGCACGCGAATCTTGCGCTCCTGCCCGTCCACCACGCGCGTGACGAGCGTGTTGTTCTTCGCCGCCAGCTTGGTGAAGCCGCCCGCCAGCGTAATCGCCTGGATGATGGACACCTCGCCGTCCACCGGGAACGTGCCGGGCTTCTGCACCTCCCCGAAGACGAAGATCTTTTGCGAGTTGTACTCCCGCACCAGCACCGCCACCTGCGGCCGGCGCAGGTAGCGCGTCAGGCAGTCGCGCAGCACGTCCGCCGCGGAGCTGGCGGTGCGTCCCGACAGCGACACCTTGCCGCACAGCGGATAGTCGATGGTGCCTTCCGGCGACACGCGCCAGGTGCCGGAGTGTTCGGGCTCCTGGAAGACGCGCACCTCCACCACGTCCCCGGGGCCCAGGCTTCCGCCGGACGTCTTCGCGCGCTCGGCCGCGGAGGCCGGCGTGGGGGCGGG
>NZ_RAWI01000232.1 GCF_003612125.1 Corallococcus praedator | reverse complement strand
CCCCCTCCCGGGGCAGCGGCACCAGCGTGGACGTGTTGCCCTCCAACAACAGCAGGTACAGCCGCTCCGGCGGGGCGGCGCGGGCAGCCCCCCGGCGGGGTTCCTCGGTGTCCATCAGGTCGCGAGACGGCATTCCCTGAAAGAATGCCCAGGCCCTTGAAGCCCGGGCAACCCGGTCGATTGATTTGCGGGTCAGGCCACGCGCGGTCCATGCTCCCCGCCCAGCAAGAGGGAGGCAGGTGCCATGGGCAAGACGCTGCAAGAAGGGGACGCCGTTCCGGACGTCACGTTGATGGGGCCGGGCAACGCGCCGGTGCGGCTGCGCGACCTGCTGGGTGACAAGGCGCTGGTCATCTACTTCTACCCTCGGGATGACTCCCCGGGATGTACCGTCCAGGCGTGCAGCCTGCGCGACCAGTACCAGGACTTCACCGACGCCGGCGCGGACGTGGTGGGAATCAGCAGCGACTCCGCGGAGTCGCATGAGAAGTTCGTCGCCAAGCACCGGCTCCCGTTCCGCCTCTTGAGCGACCCGGATGGCGCGGCGCGCAAGGCCTTCGGGGTGGGCACCAACTTCCTGGGCCTCTTGCCGGGCCGGGTGACCTTCATCGCGGACCGGGCGGGCACCATCCGCTACGCGTTCGACTCGCAGATGCAGGTGAAGAAGCACGTCACCGGCGCGCTGGACGTCGTCCGGTCGCTCACGGGCCAGGGAACCTCCCCCGCCCGTTCCGGGTGACCCACGCGGATGTCGGCCGTTTCCCGGTAGACTGATTCCGGGCGTCCTGGCTTCGGGGGCCGGGACGCCATCCCCCCTTCGCGGGCACCATGGAACGCGGTCGGGCGGCAGGAGGTCACATCATGCGGTGGCATTGGATGCTGGGGCTCTCATTGTGTGTCGGCGGCTGCGCCAGCCTGACCCGGGACCTGCACGCCGACGGCATGGAGCAGGGAGAGCTGCCCACCGAGGAGACGGTGTACCTGGTGCCGCTGGACGAGGCGATGCTCACCATGCGCCACGTCTTCGAGGAGCAGCGCTACGACGTCTTCGAGCGCGAGGGCCACCACGAGCTGTACACCTCCGCGCACGAGCCCGGCGTGAACCGGCCCGGCAACCGCACCTTCGAGCGCTTCTTCGTGAAGGGCGCGGAGCTGGGCCCGCGCCAGTCCATCATCCGCGTCTTCCGCCTGCGCTACCGCGAGCAGGACACCAACATCGAGCAGAAGCCCAAGTGGCTCAACGAGCGCGTCCAGGAGGAGGAGAAGTACCTGGCCCGGAAGACCTTCGAGCGCTTCTCGTTCGATGGCGTGCCGGACATGGAAGGCTTCACCATGGTGCGCGGCGTCCGCGACCTCAAGCTGGAGCAGCAGCTGCTGTCGAAGCTGGAGATGGTCCCCTCGCTGGAGCTGGTGGGCGGCAAGACGTCCGCGCCGGTGCGCTCCGTGACGGTGGAGGGCTGGGCTGACGACGCGGCCCAGCCGGAGGTGCGCTGCGGTGAGGCGGTGCAGGGCGTGGAGCCGCTGCTCGTCGCCGGGCAGTCGGTGCTGGTCGCGGATCCGCTGGGCACGCGCGAGCTGCCGGAGGCCGCCACGCGGATGCTCTGCGACGCCGCGGAGAAGAAGCTGTCGGTGGCGCTGGCCCTGTCCCTGCCGTCGGAGGATCAGTCCGCGCTGGACGAGTACGTGGCGAGCCCGGGTTCGGGCCCGGACCTGGAGCGCCTGCTGGTGACCAGCTCCTTCTGGCGCCGGGTGTACCAGGACGGCCGCAGCAGCGGCGCCCTGCTGCGCCTCATCGAACAGGCCCGCCGGCTGCGTGCCCACGGCAATGCGGTGACGGTGCTCGCGTTCGACTCCAACGGCGCCTCGGGCAACGCGCGCGAGGAGGAGATGGCGAAGAACCTCATCGCCTACCGTCAGGCGAACCCGGACGTGTGGCTGCTGGCGCTCGCGGGCGACGTGCACGTGCGCACGAAGCCGGTCAGCTGGAACAAGGACTTCGAACCCCTGGGCTCGCGGCTGACCCGGGCCGTCCCCTCCTCCCCCGTGAAGGCGCTGGAGGTGGGCTTCACGCGAGGCTCGCAGTTCTCCTGCCGCTTCAACGTCTGGGAGCAGGTGGAGTGCAACGTGTACGCGCTCAGCCCGTCGGTGGAGGTCCGCCAGGAGCCGGGCACGCCGCGCAAGGTGGCGCTCTTCACCACGCCCAGCGACAAGGGCTTCCACGGCCGGCTCTACGTGGGCGCGCTCAACGCGTCCCCGCCCGTCATCCAGCGGGCTGCCCCGGGGTCGCACCGTCCTGTTGCCCAGCAACAAGAGGACGCGAAGCCGGCGGAGAATCCCTGACGGTCCTCGTCGCGCGCCGGACAGATGGTTTCCTGGCGCAACAGTCGGACGGCATTCACGACCCGAATGCGTAGGCTGGTGCGGATGGGCGGCACGCCTGCCGCTTCCATCCCGCGAGGGGGTCGAGCCATGCGATGGCACTGGACGCTGGGACTCTTGTGCACCGGTTGCGCGGCCCTGTCGCGCGGACTGGATGGGGACCCGGTGGACGCCGAGCCCACCCCCACCGTGGAGAAGATCCTCCGGGTGCCCCTGGACGAGGCGCTGTTCGTCACGCGCCGGCTGCTGGAGGAGCAGCGGCTGGACGTCTTCGAGCACAACGACACGAAGGAGCTGTTCTCCCAGTCCTGGGAGATTGGCGTGAACGTCCGGGGCAACCGCACCTTCGAGCGCTATATGGTGCGCGGCGAGGAGGTGGGCCCGCGCCAGTCCGTCATCCGCATCTTCCGGCTCCAGTACCGTGAGGCGGAGGCGGCCGTGGAGCAGCAGATGCCCGAGCCGGGCAGCGAGAAGACGAACGATCACCGCTACCTCCACGAGCGCGATCCCTTCGCGCGCGAGACCTTCGAGAACGTGCCTTCGCTGGAGGGCTTCAAGCTGCGCCGAGGCATCCGCGACCTGCCCCAGGAGCGCAAGCTGCTGGCCCGGTTGGAGATGGTCCCCTCGCTGGAGCTGGTGGGCGGCAAGGCGTCCATCCCGGTGCGCGACGTGAAGGTGCCCGCCTGGGGCCCGGAGTCCGCGGACGCCCCGCCCCGCTGCGGTGAGGCGGTGCAGGGCGTGGAGCCGCTGCTCGTCGCCGGACAGACGGTGCTGGTGGCGGATCCGCTGGGCACGCGCGAGCTGCCGGACGCCGCCGCGCGGATGCTCTGTGACGCGACGGCGAGGAAGCTGCCGGTGGCGCTGGCCCTGTCCGTGCCGTCGGTGGATCAGGCCGCGCTGGACGAGTACCTGGCGAGCGCGGGTTCGGGCCCGGACCTGGAGCGCCTGCTGGTGCTCAGTGACTTCTTCCGCCGCGTGGATCAGGACGGCCGCAGCAGCGCGGGCGTCATCCACCTCATCGAGGCCGCTCGACGCCTGAGGACCCAGGGGCACGCCATCTCGCTGGTGGCGTTCGACTCCAACGGCGCCTCGGGCAACGCGCGCGAGGAGGAGATGGCGAAGAACCTCATCGCCTTCCGTCAGGCGAACCCGGACGCGTGGCTGCTGGTGCTCGCGGGCGACGTGCACGTGCGCACCGTCGGGGTGGACTGGGATTCGAAGTTCGAGCCCATGGGCGCCCGGCTGACGAAGGCCCTGCCCTCCTCGCCCGTCAAGGCGCTGGAGGTGGGCTTCACCCGGGGCATCCACTACGCGTGCCGCTTCAACGTCTGGCAGCAGGTGGACTGCGACGTGCACGGCATCAACCCGACGGCGGAGGTGCGCCAGGAGCCCGACACGCCCCGGAAGGTGCTGCTCTTCGCGGGGCCCGGGCAGACGGGCTTCCATGGCCGGCTCTACCTGGGACAGCTGAGCGCGTCCCTGCCCGTCCTGCAGCGCGCCGCGCGTGCCCCGGAAGCTCCGGCGGTCATGCACGGCGCGGTGACGGCGCCGGGGACTACGGCTGCGAAGCCTTCGCCGTGGTGAGGGTGCCGCCGCTCACGACCAGGCCGTAGACGGCGTCCACGGCCGACGTCGCCGGGTGGCCGTCCTGGACGATCTCCTCCGCCAGGACCTCCACCTTCCACGTGCCCGCCGCGGGCTGCGCGAGGAAGACGTTCTCCACGGTGTCGACCTTGTTGGACACGCCGCCGGAGGTGGAGACGTTGCCCGCGGTCAGGCCGTTGTTGCCCCAGTACACGACGCCCGAGGGTGACGTGACGCGCAGGGACAGGTCGTTGATGCGCGCCCGGGCCGCGCCCACGGTGCCCATGGGGTCCTTGTAGGCCAGCGTGACGTTGAACTCCGTCTCACCGGAGGCCACGGTGACGTTGTACGTCTTGGTGGCCAGCGGCGTGAGGACGTCCGTCTCGTCGATGATGAACGTCTTCGCGGCGCGGTCGTACAGGCGCTTGAGGTCGGAGGTCCCCCAGCCCTGCTTGTAGCGGTCCAGGTCCGCGTTGGCGCCGCCGGCCAGCCAGTTGTACTTCGCGGCGCCGTTGATCATCAGCGCCTTGGCGGTGGCCATCTGCGGGCGGCTGGTGAAGACGTCCGCCTTGCCGCCCTTGCCGGCCCACACGCCCTGGTGCCACATCTGGAACAGCAGGCCGAAGTGGCCGGCCGTCTGCGGCGTCGCGGAGCTGGTGCCGCTGAACTCCGTGTAGCTGGTGTCGCTGGAGCCGGACGCGCCCCGGACCGAGTCGTAATAGAAGGCCAGGTCCGGCTTGATGCGGCCGTCCGCCGCCGGGCCGATGCTGCCTCCGGCGCTCCACCGGTCGTCCGTGCGCGCCAGCGTGTTGTAGTGCCGCACGCCGCCCACGGAGACGATGTTCTTCGCCCACGCCTGCGGGCGGGAGTTGCGCGTCCCGGAGTTGCTCTGGGACTGGGTGCTCAGGAGCGGGGCCTTGAACAGGTAGTCATCCACCTCCGCGGAGAGGGTGGTGTACGCGGTGCCCAACGTGCTGCCCACGCTGGAGGTCTGGAACACCGCGCGGTAGGGCCCCGCCGGGTTGATGAGCTCCTGGTTCATCGCGAGGCGCGACTTGGTGCCGCCGAACTGGGTGGACTCCGAGTACAGGAAGAAGATGCCCTGCCCGCTCGGGAGCAGCCCCTTGGCCAGCGGGTCGATGCCCTGGGCGAAGTTGTGGCTGTAGCAGCTGGTGCCGTGCAGCGACCCGGACGACGTGCCGGTGCTGTGGATGATGGGCGCCGTGGGCCACTCGCGGTGGGTGGTGCGCAGCTCGGTGTCGAAGATCTCTCCGCGCACGCCCTGCCCCGTCCAGCCCCGGAGCCCCTGGATGTAGTTGGCGCCGCCCGTCTCGCGCACGATGTCCATGTCCGTCTCGCCGGGCCCGCCCCACCGGTCGATGAACTGCACCTCGTTGGCGCGCGCCAGCTGGCCCAGCTGTTCCTGGTTGAGCGTGGCCTCCACGCGCAGGCCGCCCGGCTCCACCAGGTCCACCTTGCCGCCCAGCCGCTGCACCAGCGCCGTCACCCGGGCCTGCCGCGCCGGGCCGCCTTCACCCAGCATGATGGAGTAGCGCTGGGGCGCGAGCGCCTCCGCCCGTCCCAGCAGCGCGTCGCGCAGCACCGGCTCCAGGCGGTATTCCGGGTGGTAGTCCCCCACCCAGCGCACCGAGGGAAGCTGCGCCACGCGAGCGCGGACCTCCGCCTCCATCTCCACGAGGTAGGTGTGATCCGACAGGAAGCGCAGCACCTTGCCGCCCGCGTTCTCGATCGTCGTGCGGAACTCCGGCAGCGGCGTGCCGTGGAACTGCACCAGCGACAGGGTGTTGCTCCGGTCCGCCACCAGCGTGTTGCCCAAAAGCGGCGCGGTGCGCGCGAGCGGATCGAACGACGCCTCCTGCAGGCGGATGAGGTACTGCTCCTGCTGCACGCGGCCCAGCAGCTCGGTGCCGCCGCGCGTGTACGCCGAATAGGCCTGCTCCGTGCCGTCCGCCTGACGCTCCTTCCAGACGTGGAGCTGCACGCCGGTGTCCGGCACCACGTCCAGCGTGCGCAGGGCGCTCACGGGCCGCGCCGTCTGATGGAACACCCACCCGGAGGGCGTCGCCAACGCGTTGCCGCCCGCCTTCAGCGCCGTGACGACCGCCGCGCCCGGAGCCACGGCCGCGCGCGAGGCCGCCGGGGGCGTGCGATCCGCGGCGAGCGCGCCCATGGGAACCGCGAGGGTGCAGCCCAGGACCAGCGCCGTGAACGGCCGCCAGCTACGAGGGGACGTCGAGAACCGCTTCCGCATGTTCTGCATGTCGGCACTCCCTTCAAGGTGAGATAAACCTGTAATACGTATTTAGGCCGTATTTCAAGTCATGCCACTGAGTTGCAACAGGGCGTGCTTTTTGCGCTGCGAGCGTCCTCCTTCAGGTGGGATGAGGTGTGGATGAAATCCAGGAACTCTCATCTTTCAGGAGTGCGAGTCCTACGCCGTGAGCGGAAACATCGGCGTCGGAATGCCCGATAAACTGTGCATATGACTTCCATTTCCAACCGCCCCGTTTCGTCCACCCTGCCCCGCACGCCGGTGGCTCCCGTGGAGCGCCAGGCGCCTCCCGCCGAGTCGCAGGCCCCCGCCGCGCCGCAGGTCGACACCGCGCAGTTGGCCGCCGCCGCGCGCGCCGAGCGTGAGCGCTCCACCTTCACGCCCGCCGCGGCGCTGCGTCCGTCGGGCCGCGCGAGCGTGCGGACGGAGGGCGACAACTTCGTGATGGAGGCGCAGGGTCAGGTGGGCAACCGGGGCTCCACGCCGCGCGGCGGGCGGCTGTCGGCGTCGGGTTCGTTCAGCGCGAGCGGCAGCGTGCGCGTGGACGTTCCCCGCCAGGCCGCGACGGACGCGATGCGCGCCGGCCAGCTTCCCAACCCCGCCGCCCCGGAGACGTGGCCGGTGGGCACGCGCGCCCGGCCCGGGCCCGCCGGGAGCTGGGACTGGGCGCGTCGTACGACCGCAGCCAGACGCAGCGCTATGAGCTGGAGCGCACGTCGCCGGACACCCTGCGCGCCACCGTGACGTCGCAGGGCCGTCAGCGGGACGCGGCCAGCGCCCGGGGCCTGGAAGGCCGGCAGGATCAGCGCCTGGAGCGCACCCAGACGGCGGACTTCAACATCACCCAGCCGGAGGGCCGGGCCGCGTACCAGGACTTCCTGCGCACCGGCCAGCTGCCCTCCCAGAACGGTCCCGGCGTGAGCAACGTGGGCACCACGGATGGCCTGGAGCAGAACCGTTCGGGCCGGGTGATGGGCCGTGAGGTGGCCACCTCCGAGCGCCGGACGAACCTCACGGGCGACGGCGACGGCAACCAGACCGTGCGCCAGACGGACCGCAACGTGGCGGGCAGCACCCAGGCCACCGACCTGCGGCTGAACCCGGACGGCACCGGCCAGGGCGACACGCGGATCAACGACTCGGTGCGCGCGACCACCACGACGCGGCCCGGCCAGCCCGCGGAGACGCACTACGACCTCACGTTCACGGATCCGAACGCCGCGCGCATCGCCCGGGGGGCCTTCTCCGGCGACGACGCGGCGATGAACGATGGCTCCCCGTACTCGGTGCGCCTCAACGAGTCGCAGGCCCGGGAGCTGCTGGGCCGCACCCTGGGGCCGGACATGGCCGGTGGCCAGCGCCCCATGGACCAGGCCTTCCGCGCGCTCTCGCAGCGCGGGCAGGAGACCTTCGCCACGTCGCTGTTCAACGCGACCCAGAGCCCGGACGGCTCGCGCCGGCCCTTCGCCTCGACGCCGGCCCCGACGCCGACTCCCGCGGCCACCCAGCCCCAGTTCGAGCCGGCACCGAGCATCTCGTAGTCCCCCTGTCCCGGACCGGAAGCGGGGGGCCTTGACGTCACGGGCCCCCTGCCCGGCCGAGGCTCGGCAGACTCCGCATGCATGACCTGAACGCGCTGGTCGGCACGCACGACCTGCTCTTCCTCACGCTGGACACGCTGCGGTACGACGTGGCCCGGGAAGCGCTGGAGGGCGGTCGCACGCCCACGCTCGCCGCGCTGCTGCCCGGCGGCCGGTGGGAGGAGCGTCACAGCCCGGCCAGCTTCACCTACGCCGCGCACCAGGCGTTCTTCGCGGGCTTCTTCCCCACCCCCGTCGCGCCCGGCCGGCACCCGCGCCCGTTCGCCCTGCGCTTCGAGGGCAGCGAGACGACGGGCCCGGGCACCTGCGTGCTGGACGCGCCGGACCTCGTCACCGGCCTCGCGGGGCGCGGCTATCACACGGTGTGTATTGGCGGGACGGGGTTCTTCAACCTCCGCAATCCCCTGGGCCGGGTGCTCCCGGGGCTCTTCGCTGAGTCTCACTGGGCCCCCGAGCTGGGGGTGACAGACCCCCAATCCACGGAAAATCAGGCATCACTCGCAGTGAAAATCCTGGAGGCGCTACCCCGGGAGCAGCGGGTGTTCCTGTTCATCAACGTCTCCGCGCTGCACCAGCCCAACCGGCACTACGTGCCCGGGGCGACGGAGGACTCCCGGGAGACGCAGGCGGCGGCCCTGGCGTACGTGGACGGCCAGTTGCCCCGGCTGTTCCAGGCGCTGCGGCGGCGGGGGCCGGCGTTCTGCATCGTGTGCTCGGACCATGGGACGGCCTATGGCGAGGACGGCTACTCGGGGCACCGGCTGGGGCACCCGGTGGTGTGGACTGTTCCGTATGGCGAGTTCGTCCTGCCGATAGACTCCGCGCCATGACGCGCCTGGAGTCGATGCTCGAAGGGACGCCCTATGTGGCGTACCTCTACGGCTACCCGCACAAGACGGCCTACCGGCCCTTCACGCCCGCACTTCCGCTGGAGGACGTCTGGGCGAAGGAGCGGCGGGACGCGCTGTTCCTCTACCTGCACGTGCCCTTCTGCGAGATGCGCTGCGGGTTCTGCAACCTCTTCACCGCCGCGGGCCCCAAGGAAGGCGTGGTCCAGGCGTGGCTGTCCGCGCTCAAACGCGAGGCCGGTCGCGTGAAGGAGGCGCTGGGGCCGGCCACGTTCGCGCGCGCCGCCATCGGAGGGGGCACCCCCACCCTGCTGGACGTCGCCGGCCTGGAGACGGTGTTCGACCTGGCGGCGGACCTGGGCGTGGATCCGCGCGCCGTGCCCATGTCCGTGGAGGTGTCGCCGGAGACGGTGGACGCGGGCAAGGTGGCGGTGCTCAAGGCCCGGGGTGTGGACCGGGTGAGCATGGGCGTGCAGAGCTTCCTGGAGTCGGAGGTGGCCGCGGTGGCGCGGCCGCAGAAGACGGCGCAGGTGGAGGCCACGCTGGAGCTGCTCCGGGGCGCGGGCTTCCCCACGCTCAACCTGGACCTCATCTACGGCATCGAGGGCCAGACGCCGGACACCTTCCTGCACTCGCTGAAGGCGGCGCTCCGGTACACGCCGGAGGAGGTCTACCTCTATCCGCTCTATGTGCGGCCCCTCACCTTCCTGGGGAAGAAGTCGCGCGCGTGGGACGACCTGCGCCTGTCGCTGTACCGCACGGGCCGCGACTTCCTGCTCGCGCAGGGCTACACGCAGGTGTCGATGCGGATGTTCCGCGCGAAGCACGCGCCGGCCGCTCGGGGCGCGGTGTACCGCTGCCAGGAGGACGGCATGGTGGGGCTGGGCGTGGGCGCGCGCTCGTACGCGGGTGATGTGCACTATTCGTCCGAGTACGCGGTCGCCTCGCGCGAGGTGCGCGGCATCATCCAGGCGTACAGCGAGCGCGACACCGCGTCCTTCGGAGAGGTGCGCTACGGGTTCGTGCTGGATGAGGCCGAGCAGCGCCACCGGCACCTGGTGCTGTCGCTGCTGGCGGAGGGCGTGTGTCCGGGGGCGTACCGCCAGCGCTTCGACACGGACGCGAAGGACGACTTCCCGATGCTCGCGGAGCTGGAGGCGCACGGGCTGGCGCGGGACGTGGACGGCGTGTTCCAGCTCACGGCGGCGGGCGTGGAGCGCTCGGACCTGATTGGCCCCTGGCTGGACTCCGAGGCGGTCCAGAAGCGCAAGCAGGAGTACGCCTGGCGATGAAGCTCACCGTGCTCTACCGGGGCCCGCTGTCCGGCTGCAACTACGGCTGCGAGTACTGCCCCTTCGGCAAATGGAAGCAGAGCGAGGAGGAGCTGACGAAGGACCGCGCGGACCTGGAGCGGTTCCTCGCGTGGGCGGAGTCGCGCACGCAGGACACGCTGTCCGTCTTCTTCACGCCGTGGGGCGAGGCGCTCATCTGGCCCTGGTATCAGCAGGCCCTGGCGCGGCTGACGCACCTGCCCCACGTGGAGCGCGCGGCGGTGCAGACGAACCTCTCCTGCCGGCTGGACTGGCTCACGGACTGCCGCACCGACAAGCTGGGCATCTGGGCCACGTACCACCCGGAGTGGATGAAGCGCGCGCGCTTCCTGGCGCAGTGCGAACGGCTGAGCGAACACGGCGTGCGTCACAGCGCGGGCATGGTGGGCTTCCGCCGCTTCGCCGACGAGGCGGAGGCGCTGCGCCGCGAGCTGCCGGAAGACACGTACCTGTGGATCAACGCGGTGAAGGACGGCCTGGACGCGTACTCGCCCGAGGACGTGGAGCGCTTCACCCGCATCGATCCGCTCTTCCCGGTGAACAACACCCGCCACCCCAGCCGGGGCAAGGCCTGCCGCGCGGGCGAGTCCGTGCTGTCGGTGGACGGGGATGGCACGGCCTACCGGTGCCACTTCATCAAGGAGCCGCTGGGCAACCTCTACGCGCCGGACTTCGAACAGGCGCTGAAGCCGCGCGCGTGCTCGAAGGACACGTGCGGCTGCCACATCGGCTACGTGCACCTGGACTACCTGGAGCTGGATCGGGTGTTCGGCTCCGGGCTGCTGGAGCGCGTGCCGACATCCAGGCTGTGGAGCGGCGGAAGTCAGCGCAGCGCTTCGCGGATCTCCCAGCCGTAGACGGACAGGCCGTCGCGCGTGAGGCCGGGGAGCAGGTCCCCGAAGGCGTTGGCTTCCAGCACGCGATGGCCGTGGAAGAACTCCTCGAACATCAGGTCGATGCCCACGTGGAGGCAGTCGTGCGCGCGCGCCACGGCGCGGCAGCTCTCCAGCGCGGCCTCCCATTCCCGCGCGGGCACCGCCGCGTGGAACTCCTCCAGGTCACCGCGATAGCCGCCCAGGTGGAGGTTGGTGATGGGGTGGCGGCTCTGGCGCACCACCGTGAAGGCGGGCTCGCCGCGCACCGTGAGGATGCGGCAGTCGAACACGTCCCCGCCCAGCCGGGCCTTGGGCAAGGCCTGCTCCACCTGCGAGCCCTCGCGCAGGAGGAAGGACAGCACCGCGTCCACCTCCCCGGCGTCGGAGCTGCGCCGCACCTTGAGGGAGTTGAACCACCCGGTCGCCCCCCGGTGCAGGCTGGTGAGCAGCGAGCCGGCGGAGCCCGCTGAACGTCCCGGCCGGTAGAGGGCGAGGCACGACGCGGACGAGCCACAGGACAGCTTCACGAAGGCTTCGCGCCAGCCCGCCTCGCGCATGCCGTCGCGCAGCGCTTCCGGCGTGGCGATGCCGTCCAGGAACGGCGGCACCGGGATGCCCAGGGCCGCGTACCGGCGCGACGTGATGCGCTTGTCGAACAGCTCCGCGATGGCCGGGGGCTTCGACAGCACACGCCAGCGTGGACGCACGGCGAACCGCTCCGTCAGGTCCCCCAGCACGCGCAGGAAGCCCAGGTGGTGCTGTCGGGGGCGCAGGACGCGGCCGTGCTCGGAAGGCAGGGCGTCCACCTGCTCCGGGGTCACGACGTCACAGCCCAGGGTCAGCGCATCCGCGTGGCCGCGCTTCAGGAAGGCGCGCTCGACCTCCGCGTCCTCCCCCGCCGCGTCGATGCGGACGATGCGCTCCGAGTCGGGAAGCTCCAGGAGCACGTCCGGCTCACGGGCCACCCTCTCCCAGGACACGACGTGCGCGGGAGGAAGCCCTTCCTGGTGCAGGGCCTCCTGGAAGATCGTGACGCGCCGGTTCCCGGGGTTGCCGATGATCAGGAACGGCGGCGCGGCGGACATGGGCGTGGGAGGGACTACTCGCCCACGGCGACGTAGCGCGAGTCCTCGTCGTAGGGCTCGCGCTGGTTGCCACGAATCACGGACGGGGCGGCGGTGGCCACCCGCTTCTGCCCGGCCTGGGTCAGGAAGTTGTTGGAGACATCCAGCGTCTTGAGGTGCTGGAAGGCCTTCGCGTTCGAGGCCAGCGCCTCCGCGCCCGCGTCGGTCATCGTGCCCATGGACAGATCCAGCTCCTGGAGCTGGGCGACCACCTTCGCTTTGGGCAGCACCGCGCACAGCGCGTCGGTGAACTCCGCGTTGCGCAGGCCCAGCTTGCGCAGGTTCGGCACACCCTCGCCGTCGAGCAGGGGCTGGATGTCCTTCACCCCACCGCCCGCGCCGTAGTTCTCCGAACCGAACCAGATCTCCAGCGACTCCAGCTTCGGCCACCAGGCCTTCACGATGGACTTCACCGCCTTGAGCGGCAGGCCGCCCGTCTCCACGGTGAAGGAGCGCAGCTCCGGCAGGTCGATCTTCCCCAGCTCCACCTCACCGCCTCGCACGCGCAGCTCCCGCAGTTGCGGGAACACGCTGTAGAGGGGCTGGAGGTTGCCCACGTGGGTCCAGGAGATCTCCGTGTCGTCCGGGTACTCGAAGTCACCGATGAACAGGTGGCGCAGCGCCGTGGACGGCTTCGCCTTGCCGAGCACCTTGAGCGTGTCGTGGTACTCGTTCTCACCGTCGAAGCAGGCCATGCCGAGGGTGAGGCTCCGCAGGAACCGCGCGGACGGGTGGGCCAGCAGCAGGCCCAGCAGCTCGGGGATGTCCTCGTTCGAGTCGTAGTCCACCTGACCCAGATGGGCCTCGCGGATGAAGCCCAGGTGCCACTCCAGCTTCAGGGCCTCCCCGGAGATCGCCTCCGTCAGCTCCTCACCGAGCAGCGAGTCCGCGTGCTCCGCGATGTACTTCGCCGCCCGCTTGCGCATCAGCGTGGCGGAGGCGGAGGACGCCTCCAGCGTGTCGTGCTGGAGCTGGATGAGCTCCGCGCGAGGGTCACCCTTGCCCTTGAGCCACTCGGCGTACGCGAGGTAGCCCTTCACATCCTCGGGGGCGGCGAGGATGGCGGCCTCCAGGGCCGGGTCGGACGCGGAGACCGGGGCCGGTGCGTCATCGCCACCTGGGCCCGAGCCGGCGACGAGCGCGTAGCCCTTCTTCTCCTTCTCCTTCACCTGCGCGGCATAGGCCTTCTTCGCCTCGGCCTTGGACTCGAAGTCCTCGACCTTCTCCTGGCCGTCCGTGCCGATGCGGCCCCAGCGCTTGGTGAGCGTGGTGCCCTCCAGGGTGATCTCCCAGAACTTGCTGGAGCTGCCTTCCGTGAACTCGTACCGAGGCATGGCGCGACTCTCTCCCGAGGCGGCGAAGCGAACGGTTCGGACGCTAGAAGAGGCCCCTGACAACCTCAAGCGCCGTCACCCGACGGCGCGGGCACTCAGGGGCGCAGCAGCACCAGCTCCACGCGGCGGTTCATGTCACGTCCGCGGGGGATGAGGTTGGGGGCCTTGGGACTGCGGTCGCCCATGCCCACGGCCTCGATGCGGGAGGGGGCCACGCCGGCCCGGACGAGCAGGTCGACGACGGCGCGGGCCCGGGCATCGGAGAGGCCCTGGCGGGCGGGCGCGGGCACTTCGCGGCCGTCGGTGTGTCCTTCGACGCGAAGGCGGGCCTTGGGGTCGCGCACGAGCAGATCCACGACCAGGTCCAGGCCCGCGAGCGAGGTCTTGGTGGGCACGGGCTTCATCTCCTCGAAGCCCAGGGGCTGCGGCAGCTCCACGTGGTTCTCGAGCACCTTGGCGGCCTTGGCGGCCTTGGGCGCGGGCACCAGGGCGAAGGCCAACGAGGCATCGGCACCGGCGGCCAGCTCCACCTGACGCGTCTGCGCGAGGAAGCCGTCGGCGATGAGGTCCACAGTGTACGCGCCCGCGGAGAGCGGCAATTCGTGGGGCTTGCTGCGGGGGAGCACCAGCTTCAGGGGCTCGCCAGTGCCGCGCACGAAGGCGGTGGCGGAGGTGGGCTTCTTGGACGTGACCTGGAGGCGCAGGCGGCCCGTGGGCGCCGGCGTGCGCTCCACGGGCGGCGTCACGGAGACGACCGAGGTCTTCACGCCAGCGTCGGGCGTCGCGGGCTGGACGACCTTCACCGGGGCGCCAGCGTCCGGCGGCGGCTTCACGGGCGCGCCCGCGTCCACCGTGGCGGGCTTCACGGCTACGGCGGGCTCGTCCTGCGGAGGCTGGATCATCTCCACGGTGACGGCGTGGGTGAGCTTGAGCTTGAGGCGCGGATCCGGCGCATTGGGGACGACGCGGGGGGACGCCTTCACCGCGACGCGCAGCCCGCGCTGGGTCTGGAAGCCGACGGACGCGGTGATCTTCCAGAGGAAGCCGTTCGACTCGCTGAAGAGGCTCCAGGAGCCGTTGGTGTACGTGACGCGCGACACCAGGGTGTGCTCCCCCGGTTCGACCTTCATCACGGCGAGCCGGTGGATGCCGGGCGCGTTCAGCTCATCGATGGACGGCACCGCGAGCGGTTCGCCGTCCAGGAGGAAGTCGCTCTCCACCAGGCGGTAGCCGTCCTCGGGCTTGAAGCCCTCGAAGAGCAGCTGCACTTCGGCGGGGGACTCGGGGACCATGGCGCGAAGCTGACGCTCCAGCTCCGCGCGCACCTGCTCCTCCCGCGTCGACTCCGCCGCGAGCGCACCCGGGGCAAGAAGTCCCGCGAGGACGAGTGATCCAATCTTGAGGAAGGAGGAATCCACGAGGCGCCATGCAGCATGGCACAAGGTGGCCTCCGGACGATGCAGGGATACATCGCTGTAGAGGGTGCAGGCGGGCGCGACAGGTCTGCAGCTCGCCCTCGGCTTGAGGGCTTCGCCGTGAATTCAACGTTCCATCCTGTCCTGGCGTGGGGGCGGCCGGATGGATCATCCTCGGAGGGCATGGATCCGAGGCCCGTCCCCTCCC
>NZ_RAWI01000231.1 GCF_003612125.1 Corallococcus praedator | reverse complement strand
CACCACAACTGCCAAATCATCACTGACGACTTGACACCAATACTGTCACAACCTACTGTTCGGTCTGTGAGCACGCCCATGACACAGACCGAGTGGAAGCTGACGGCGCTGGCGGAGGCGGTGGGCGTTTCGCCGCGCACCGTCCGCTACTACGTCCAGCGGGGCCTCCTGCCCGCGCCGCCCTTCAAGGGGCCGGACACGGTGTACGGGGAGGAGCACCTGGTGCGGCTCAAGGCCATCCGGGTGCTCCAGGCGCGCTTCCTGCCGTTGGACGCCATCCAGGTGGAGCTGCTGCGACTGTCGCCGGAGGAGCTGCGCCGGTTGTCGGAGACGCCGGTGCTGCCCGCGCCGTTGCCGGAGGCGCCCCCGAAGCCGCTGGCGAGAAGTCCGGGAAAAGACCCGACGGTGGAGGTGGCGCGTTACCAGCGCTGGCTCCTGGCGCCGGGGTTGGAATTGCACGTGTCGGAGCAGGCTGAAGCGAAGGTCCGGGCGCTGGCCGAGCGGGTGCGCGCCCTCATCGAGGAATCCGAAGAAGGGAAGCAGTCATGAACGAGCAGGCGAAGTGTGGGCTGTTCACGCGCGACGGGGCCCAGGTGCCCCTGCAAGGGGTGGAAGTCTCCGGCGAGCTGCTCGGGGGACATGCGCGGGTGCGCGTGACGCAGCGCTACCGCAACGAGGAGAAGAAGCCGGTGGAGGCCGTCTACACCTTCCCGCTGCCCTCGGACGCGACGCTCAGCGCCTTCTCCATGACGTGCGCGGGCCGCCGCGTGGCGGGGGTGGTGAAGGAGCGCGAGGAGGCCTTCCGCACCTACGACACCGCCATCACCGAAGGCCATGGCGCGGCGCTGCTGGACCAGGAGCGCCCCAACGTCTTCACCGCCCAGGTGGGCAACCTGCTGCCCGGGGAGGAGACGCTGGTGGAGGTGGAGTTCCTCCAGGCCCTCACCGCGGAGGAGGGCAGCGTGCGCTGGATGCTGCCCACGCTGGTGGCGCCCCGCTACATGCCCGGCGCGGCGCAGGGGGACCGCACGGCGCACGGCAGCGCGGCCCCGACGACGCGGGTGCCGGACGCGGACCGCATCTCCCCGCCCATCGGGAACGTGGACTACGGGCTGCGGATGAGCCTGCTCATCGACGTGGGCCATGAGGTGGTGGTGGAGAGTCCGTCGCACGCGCTGGACATCACGCGGGAAGGCACCCGCCTGCGCGTGGGCCTGAAGCCGGATCCCGCGCACAAGGGCCGCACCGAGGTGGCGCTGGACCGGGACGTGGTGCTCAACCTGCGCAACGCCAACCCGGACGTCATGCTCACGCCGGTCGTCACCCACCGGAAGGCGGAAGGGCCGGGCACGTTCGCGCTCACCGTGGTGCCGGACCTGCTGAACCTCGCGGCGGCGCCGCCCCGGCAGGAGGTGGTGTTCGTGGTGGACACCTCCGGCTCCATGGACGGGGAGAGCCTGCCCCAGGCGCAGGCCGCGCTCCGGCTGTGCCTGCGCCACCTGCGCGAGGGTGACCGCTTCAACGTCATCGCCTTCGAGAACAGCTTCCGGACCTTCACCCCGGCGCCGGTGACGTTCACCCAGCGCACGCTGGAGCAGGCGGACGCGTGGGTCGCGGGGCTGCGGGCCAGTGGCGGCACGCAGCTCTTGGAGCCGCTCGTCGCCGCGATGAAGGCCGCGCCGGACGGCGTGGTGGTGCTGCTGACGGACGGTCAGGTGGGCAACGAGGGGGAGATCCTCGAAGCGGTGCTCGCCGCGCGCGGGTCGGGCCGGGTGTTCTCGTTCGGCATCGGGACGAACGTGAGCGACGTGCTGCTGCGCGACCTGGCGCGGCGCACGGACGGCGCGGTGGAGTTCATCCACCCGGGAGAGCGCATCGACGACAAGGTGGTGGCGCAGTTCTCCAAGGCGCTCGCCCCGCGCGTCACCGACCTGGAGGTGCGCTTCGACGGCGTGGAGGCCAGTGAGCTGGCTCCGGCCACCCTGCCGCCGCTGGTGGACGGCACGCCCTGGACGCTGTTCGGGCGCTATGCGCAGGCCGGCACCGGCAGCGTGACACTGAAGGGTCGCTCGGGCCGGGAGCCCTTCTCCCTCACGGTGCGGCTGGAGCTGCCCGCCCTGTCGGACCGCCCGGTGGTGGAGAAGTTGTGGGCCGCCGAGCGCATCCGGGGCTGGCTGGACGCGGGGCTCGTGGGCCGGCGCGCGGAGGCGATGAAGGAGCGCATCGTGCAGCTGGCCCTCACGCACCAGCTCGCCACGCGCTACACGTCCTTCGTGGTGGTGGAGGAGCGCCAGGGTGAGCGCCGCGCGTCGGGCACGCCGGAGACGCGCGTCGTGCCGGTGAACGCCCCCGCGGGCTGGAACATGTTCAAGCAGGGCCAGCAGGAGGGCGGCCTCGCTCCGCCGCAGGACGTCGATGGCGACTACGATGATGCGGAGCCCGTCACGGGGTCGGGCATCATGATGCCCGTTGCCGCCGGTCCCGGAGGCATCACGCGTCCGACCACCCCGGTCCGGCGTGTCACCCCTCCGTCGGCGGTGTCCCGCGGCGGCGCCATGCCGCCGCCGCCCCCGAGCGTGTCCGCGCCCGCGCCCATGTCCGCGCCCATGCCCATCCAGGCGGAGGCCCGGGATGGTTTCGGCGGCGGGGCTCCGGCGAAGGAGCGGGAGTCCGCCAAGAAGAAGGGCGGCCTGCTGGGCCGGCTCGTCTCCGCCGCGATGCCGCAGAAGTCGGCGGCCGCGCCGTCGGCGGACAGGGCCCGCCGCGAGCAGAAGAAGGACAAGGCGGAGGCCCCGCCCGAAGCCTTCGAAGCCCTCTACGAAGCCGAGGAGTCCCGGGTGCTTTCCGTGGCCGAGTCGGTGGGGGGACTCGCGGCCGAGGACGTGGGCAGTGTGCTGGGCCGGCAGCTCGCGAACGGCCTCTGGGCCGGCACGGGCGAGGGTCCGGAAGCCGTGCGCCAGGCCCGCGCCACCGCGCGGGTGCTGCTGGTGCTCCTGCGCGAGGGCATCACCAGCAGCCATCCGTTGCACGGCGCGCAGGTGAAGAAGGCGGTGGACGCGCTGCTGGCCCTGGCCTCGCAGCTCACCCAGGCCCCGGACGTGGCGGAGCTGGCGCTGGGCGTGGCGTGGCTGGTGGCGGCGGGCCCCCGCACGCGGGGCCGCATTGAGCAGGCCGCGAAGCCGCTGCCGGGCCTGGACGGGCGACTGGCGGACACGGACGCGCTCCGTCAGCACGTGGAGACGCTCGCGACGCGGTAGCCCGCTGCGCGGTGTCAATTCCGGCCCCGGCATTCCCAGACGGAATGCCGGGGTCCCGCACTCCCGTCTTTCCCCGGGGGTCGACTAGGGTGGCGGGGACATGTTCCTCGCGCCCTTCGTCCTGGCCGTCCTCGTCGCCGCGCAACCCGGGTCTCCTCCCACGCGCGACGACGCCCCCGCCGTGCCTCCCGACTCCGCCGTGCTCCGGACCATGCCTTCTCCGCCGCTCGTGGAAGGCCCTCCGGAGGCGTGCGCCGCGGAGCCCGACTACGTGGCTGGCTTCGATGCGCTGGTGCGGGGCGAGGACGCGCGGGCGGTGGAGTCGCTGGAGCGGGTGCTGGAGGCGTGTCCCCAGCATCCGTACGCGCCGGAGCTGGCGCGGCTGGCGCGGGCGCGGCTGACGCCCGGTGGCAAGCTGGCGCAGGAGACGCTGGCGCGGCCGGTGGTGCTGATGTCGGCGGAGGACACGTCGCGCGGGGCGCGGGCCTCCCTGACCATCGTGCAGACGGTGCACGGCATCACCCAGGGCATCCTCCTGTGCGAAATCGCGGGCTGTGACGATTCGCGCGCGTACGTGGCGGTGTCGCTGCTGGGCGGCGGCGCGGGCGCGGCGGCGGCCCTGCTGCTCACGCAGAACGGGCTGACGCCGGGACAGGCGGCGGCCATCAACTCCGGCACGGTGTGGGGCTTCGGCTATGGCCTGTCGTCCATCGGCTCCTTCGACCTGGACGGCGACAACGCCATCGCGTCGGTGATGGTGGGGGCGGTGGGCTTCACCGGCCTGGGCGTCCTCATCGCGCAGTTCGCGCAGCCCACCGCGGGACAGGTGTCGCTGGCGAACTCCGGTGGCCTGTGGGCGGGCGTCGTCGCGGGGCTCCTGCTGGCCACGCAGGACAGCAACGAGACGCAGGCGTTCTTCGCCATCGAGCAGGGCGTGGTGGGCGCGGGCCTGCTCACCTTCGCGCTGATTTCGCGCAACCTGGACGTCTCCCGGGGGCGGATGCTGCTCATCGACTCGGGCGGCATCCTGGGCGGGCTGACGGGGTTGAGCGCCCTGTTCCTGCTGCTGGGTGATGACGCGGACTCGGACGTGTACCTCGTGGGCACCGCCGCGGGCGCGGTGGCGGGGCTCGCGGCCACCACGTTCCTCACGCGCAACTTCGACGTGCCGGACGCCCCGGCCGTGTCCATCGTTCCCGCGGCCATGGGCCGTCACGGAGGCATGGGCCTGACGATGCTCGGACGGTTCTAGGCTGACGCCAGGCCGTCCCCTTTCTTCCTTCCGCCGTCCCGGAGCCGTCCATGCCCGTTGAATCCCAGGCCCTGACCCATCTGAGCGGTGAGCATGCGCTGCGCGTGCGGCAGGTGAAGGAGTGGGGGGAGATCCTCTCCGGCTTCGAGGGCCGCAACCGCTACGAGGTGGTGGGCGACGACGGGCGCCCGCTCTTCTTCGCGGGCGAGGTGGGCGGCGGCGTGGGGCTGTTCCTCCTGCGCAGCTTCCTCAAGGCGAAGCGCCCCTTCACCATGGAGCTCAAGGACGCGCGCGGGGAGACGGTGCTGCGGCTGCGCCGACCGTGGCGCTTCTGGCTGTCCCGGATGGAGGTGGAGGACGGCCAGGGCCGCCACCTGGGCGCCATCCAGCAGCGCTTCCGCTTCTTCGCCCGCGCCTACGACGTGCTGGGGCCTCGCGAAGAGGAGCTGGCCCAGCTGAGCGGCCCGGTCTTCCAGCCGTGGACGTTCCACGTGCAGCAGCAGGGCCGCGACGTGGGCACCATCGCCAAGAAGTGGAGCGGCTTCGGCAAGGAGATGTTCACGGACGCCGACAACTTCGGCGTCCAGTTCAACGGGCTGGACGACGCCCACGTCCGCACGCTGGTCGTGGCCGCCACGTTCCTCATCGACTTCGTGCACTTCGAGAACAAGGGCGGCGAGTGACACGCTAGCCGTGCCGACGCAGCGTGGGCACGCGAGGCTGCCCCGCTTCGTCGCGCGGCAGCCCGTCCCCGGGGACGGCGTCCGGCGCGCCGGGGCGGTAGCGCTGCACCTCGCGCACCATGAAGAGGGCCGCCGCCGACAGCACGCCCAGGTCGTCCAGCCAGCCGAACAGCGGGATGAAGTCCGGCACCGCGTCCACCGGCGACACGAAGTACAGGACAGCCAGCAGCCCGGCCAGCTTGCGCCACGTCCCCACCTTCGGGTCGCGGACGTACTGGAAGAAGCGGGTTCCCATTCCTCGAAGGCCTGCGATGTTCATACCCCTCCCTACGCATGGGGGGCCCGGGTGATTGCACTTCCCGTGCCCGGTGCTCGCACGCCCGGTGTGCAGGCAGGCGTCAAACAGCCGTTTCTTCCAGCACCTCCGCGCGGCCCGCGACCTCCAGCCGGGCACGGCTGCCCTCGCGCAGCGGAGACGCCGGGGAGGAGCGCACCACCAGCGCCATGCCGGCGCAGGACACGGTGAAGTCCACGTGCGCACCCCGGAAGGCGCGCTCCAGCACCTCGGCGCGCAGGGCGCCGCCCACCGCCACGCCGTCCGTGTCCGGCGTCAGCTTCAGCGTTTCGGGCCGCAGGGACAGCATCACCTGACCGCGCGCGTCCGCGTTCAGCGGCAGGTTGCCCAGCGCCGTGCGCGCGACGCGGCCGAAGGCGGACCCCGGCAGCAGGTTGGTGCCACCCAGGAAGTACGCGGCGAAGGCGGTGCGCGGGGATTCGTAGACGGACTCGGGCGCGCCCTGCTGCTCCACGGTGCCCCCGCGCAGCAGCACCAGCCGGTCCGCGAAGGCCAGCGCATCCGCGACGTCGTGCGTGGCGAAGAGCACCGCGGTGCCCCGGGCCTTGAGCACGCGGCGCCATTCGCCCAGGAGCGCGGCGCGCAGTCCGGCGTCGAGCCCCGCGAAGGGTTCATCCAACACCAGCAGCTTCGCCCCGGAAGCCAGCGCCCGGGCGAGCAGCACCCGCTGCCGCTGTCCCCGGGAGAGCGTTCCGCAGGCGCGCGACTCCAGGTCCTCCAGTTGGAACAGCGCCAGCAGGCCGCGTGCGTGCGCCACGCCCTCGCCCTTCGGCTGGGCGCTCATCACGACGTCGCGCACGGTGAGACCGGACTCCAGCTCGCCGTCGTGGAGCACGCGGCGCAGCGGGCGCTGCTCCGGGGGGACGAACGCAGCCGGGCCCGCGAGCACGCGGCCCTCCAGCGTGATGGTGCCCGCGCTGGGACGCTCCAGGCCCGCCACCAGTCGCAGGAGCGCCGTCTTGCCGGAGCCGGAGGAGCCCATCACCGCCAGCGATTCGCCCGGCTCCAACGCCAGCGACACGTCTCGCACCGCCGGGGACGTGGCACCGGGGTACGTCAGGGAGAGGGCGTCCAGTGAGAGCAGGGGCATGACGGTGGCCACACTACGGTGCGCGTCCGGCCGGGCAAAGCGCCGCGTCCCACGGGCTGCGCGATGCCGGACGCTCGCCTGATACGGCCCGCGGCGGGAAGAAGGGCTCCACGATGGCCACGGACGCGTGGCTCACACCGTGACGTGGAGCGAGAAAACCAGAGCGAGCAGGGACAGGTGCTGAGCAATCCAGGCAGGCCTCTGCGGGGCACCCCAGAAGGCCCAGAGCACGAAGAGCAACGACAGCCAGGCGAAGGCGCTGGACCTCCACGGGCCGCGCCAGCCCCGGCCCTGAGAAACAGGCTGCTTGAGCGATTCCGCCACCACCGCATCCGTTCCAGGAGCCATCGCGTGGAAGGCCACCTGAAGCCAGTGCGGCACCCACCTCAAGGACCTCGCGGGAAGCCCACCCCGCCACGAGGAAGGCTAGGCTGCCGCCGCGTTCTTCCCCTGTCACAGGGAGTCCCCATGTCGCGCCTGCTCGTCGCCTGTGCCGTCCTCCTGGGAGCCTCGTCCGCCTTCGCCCAGGCCCCTGCCGCCCCTGCCCCCAAGGCCGCGCCTACAGCACCGGCGTCCAAGGCCGCGCCGACCGCGCCCGCCGCGACGAAGCCGGATCCGCGCAAGGCCGTGCTCGAGCGCACCCAGGCGGGACTCGCCCAGCTTCCCGCGCCGAAGCCCGAGGACGTGAAGTCCATCGACTCGCTCCTCAAGGCCCTCTACGACGTCATCAGCGGCCCGGGGGGCACGCCTCGCGACTGGCAGCGCTTCCGCTCCCTCTTCTACCCGGGCGCCACGCTGGTGCCGCTCGTGCACAGCCCGACCGCTCCCGGGCTCCACGCGCGCCCCTTCACCCCGGAGGAGTACATCGCCCTGGCCACCGGCGCGTCCTCCACGCAGGGCTTCTTCGAGAAGGAAACCCAGCGTCAGTCCCTGGGCTACGGCGACCTGGTCCAGGTGATGAGCACCTACGAGGCGCGGGGAACCCCGGACGGCCCCGTCATCGCCAAGGGCGTCAACAGCATCCAGGTCTTCAACGACGGCCAGCGCTGGTGGGTCATGCACATCGTCTGGCTGGATGAGAAGACCTCCGGCCTCAAGGTGCCCGCGGACCTCACGCGCAAGTAGCCCTTCACGAACGAAGAGGGCCGGGACCCGGAAGGCGCCTCTTCGCGCCCCCGCTCCCGACCCTCCGGAACATCACACCGAGCTACCGACTTCAGCCTTCGGAGCCGGGCTCGTCTTCCGAACCCGCCGAGTCCGCCGAACCCGAAGCATCCGCCGCGTCATCGAACGGCGTCGCGTCCGAGTCCGAGGAAGCCTCCACCGGCGCCGCGTCCGTGGAACCCCCGGCCGCCGCGTCCACCGGAGCGGTGGCGTCACCGCCCTCGGTCTCCTCCTCCGACTCCTCGCCTTCGGGCAGCTTGGAGATGGCCATCACCTTCTCCTCGCCGTTCTCCAGCGCGATGAGGCGCACGCCCTGCGTGTTGCGGCCGATGACGGAGATCTCCTTCACCTTCATGCGGATGAGCATTCCGCCGTTGGTGACGATCATCACCTCGTCGCTGTCCTTCACCTGCACCACGCCCACCACGCGGCCGTTCCGCTCGGTGGTCTTGATGTCGATGATGCCCTTGCCGCCACGGCCCTGCTGCCGGTACTCGGCGCCCTGCGTGCGCTTGCCGTAGCCGTTCTCCGTCACCGTGAGGATGGCGCTGTCCGTCGCCACCGCGGGCGCCTGCTCGCCTTCCGGCACGGGCTCGCCTTCCGCCGGGGCCGGGGCCTTCGCCTCCGGCTCCACCAGGTCCGCGCCCACCACTTCGTCGCCCTCTTCCAGCGTGATGCCCTTCACGCCGTAGGCCTGACGGCCCATGGAGCGCACGTCCGACTCCGGGAAGCGGATGCTCATGCCCGTCGCCGTGGACAGCAGGACGTCCTTCGTCCCGTCGGTGATCATCACGCCGACCAGCTCGTCGCCCTCGTCGATGCCCAGCGCGATGATGCCGCTGGCGCGCACGCTTTCGAACGCGCTCAGGTCCGTGCGCTTCACCACGCCCTTCTTCGTGACGAAGAAGACGTAGCGGTTCTCCGGGAAGTCGCGCGTCACCAGCACCTGCGCCAGCCGCTCGCCTTCACCGAACTGCACCAGGTTCACGATGGCCTTGCCGCGCGACGTCCGGCTGCCCTGGGGAATCTGGTACACCTTCAGCGAGTACAGCTTGCCCTTGGTGGTGATGGGCATCAGGTACGCGTGCGTGCTGGCCACGAACACCTTGGTGACGAAGTCGTCCTCCTTCGTCCCCGCGCCCGTCTTGCCGCGCCCGCCGCGCTTCTGCGCCCGGTACTCCGACAGGGGCGAGCGCTTCACGTAGCCCGTGTGCGAGAGCGTCACCACCATCGTCTCCTCGGCGATGAGGTCCTCGTTGGTGAACTCGTCCACCGCGCCGGAGATCTCCGTGCGGCGCTTGTCACCGTAGCGCTCGCGGATCTCCATCAGCTCCGCCTTGATGACGCTCAGCAGGCTGCTCTCGTTGGCCAGGATGTCCTGGAGCCGGATGATGTCGCGCGCCAGCTCAATCAGCTCGCGGAACAGCTCCTCGCGCTGCAGGCCGGTGAGCCGCTGCAGGCGCATCTCCAGGATGTTCTGCGCCTGGCCCTCGCTGAAGCCCGCGCCCTCGTACTTGTGCGCGAGGCCCCCGTAGGACGGCTCCTCGTTGCGAGCGCGGCTGACCAGCAGCTCCATCTGCGCCTTGGCCTGCGCGTAGTCGATGCGCTGCAGGTCCTTGAAGTGCTCGCGCGTGTAGAGCTCCGGCGACAGGATGTTCATCAGGCCCCAGCGGGCCTCGTCCGGATCGCGGGACGCGCGGATCAGGCTGACCACCAGGTCGATGAGGTCCTGCGCCACCAGCAGGCCTTCGACGATGTGCATGCGCGCCAGCGCCTTGCGCAGCTCGAAGCGCGTGCGGCGCGTGACGACGTCGCGGCGGTGCGCGATGAAGCGGTCCAACATCTCCTTCAGGTTGAGCGTGCGAGGCTGCCCACCGTCGATGGCCAGCATCACCGCGCCGAAGGTCGTCTCCAGCTGCGTCATGGAGAAGAGGTTGTTGAGCACCACCTGGGAGATGGCGTCGCGCTTGAGCTCGATGACGATGCGCATGCCCTGACGGTCGCTCTCGTCACGGATGTCGCTGATGCCCTCCAGCTTCTTCTCGCGCACCAGCTCGGCGATCTTCTCGATGAGGCGCGCCTTGTTCACCTGATAGGGGATCTCCGTGACGATGATGGCCTCACGGTCTCCCTTCTTGTTCGTCTCAATCTCCGTGCGCGCACGGATGGGGATGGAGCCCCGGCCCGTCTCGTAGGCGCGCATGATGCCCTCGCGGCCCGTGATGATGGCCGCGGTGGGGAAGTCCGGCCCCTTGATGAACTCCATCAGGTCGCGGACGGTGCAGTCCGGGTTCTCGATGAGGTGCAGCGTGCCCGACACCACCTCCGTCATGTTGTGCGGCGGGATGTTGGTGGTCATGCCCACCGCGATGCCGCTGCTGCCGTTGACGATGAGGTTGGGGAACTTGGCCGGCAGGACGAGCGGCTCTTCCAGCGAGTCGTCGTAGTTGGGCCCGAACTCGACGGTCTCCTTGTCGATGTCCGACAGGAGGTCCTCCGCCAGTCGCTCCATGCGCACTTCGGTGTAACGCATGGCGGCCGGCGAATCGCCGTCCACCGAGCCGAAGTTGCCCTGGCCGTCCACCAGCAGGTAGCGAAGGCTCCACTCCTGCGCCAGGCGCACCATGGCGTCGTACACGGACGAGTCGCCGTGCGGGTGGTACTTACCGATGACGTCACCCACCACGCGCGCGCTCTTCTTGTAGGCGCGGTTGTGGAGGTTGCCCAGGTCATTCATCGCGAAGAGGACGCGACGGTGCACGGGCTTCAGGCCGTCGCGCACGTCTGGCAGCGCGCGGCCGATGATGACGGACATCGAGTAGTCGAGATACGAACGGCGCATCTCGTCTTCGATGTTGATGGGAATGAGCTCTCCGGCGCCGCTCGACGGAGGGGGCGCGGAGGGCGTTGCCGGCGTGTCGGTGGTGTCGTCAGCCATGGGCTCTGGAAGGTGCGGACGGGCCCCTCACGTGGGGGGCTCCGCCCGATGGGAGAGTGTTCGTAACCCCTGGATTTCCCTCAGTCAACAGGGGAAACAGGGCGCATGGACCCTGGCTGCCCGCCCGCCCGGTTCCAGGGGGCGGAAGAGGCCTTTCCAGGGCCTGGGATTCAACACCCGGGCGGTGCGTTTTCAGCCCCGCGAGACGCGTGTTTTCAGGCCTTGGGGCGGAGGCTCGCGGACAGCCGTTCGGCCTCCGCGCCCACACCGCCCTCGGGGTCCTTCTTCTTCGCCAGGTCGAACGCGGCCAGGGCCCCTTCGCGGTCGCCGCGGAGCTTCAGCGCCACGCCCACGTTGAGGTGCGCGGAGGGGTTGTCGCGGTCCATGGCCAGGGCCTCGCGGAACAGCGTGAGCGCCTGGTCCACGTCGCCGGACAGGAGCGCTTCGCGGCCCGCCTGCACGCGCTTGTCCGCGTCGTTGACCAGCTCCACCTCGAACACGCTGCGGCCCACGACGTTGGCCACCAGCATGCGCAGGATGCCGCCCCAGTAGAACGTGAGCCCTTCGGCGGCGACGACGGCGGCCAGGGGCAGGTCGGGCAGCAGCTGCTTGCCCCGGAACTTGAAGCGGACCTTCGTGTAGCGGCCCTTGTTGGTCCAGTGGACCAGCTCGCCCTGGAGCTTCTTGAGGCCCGCCTCCAGCTGCGCGGGGTCGATTTCGAAGGGCAGCACCCGGCCCTTGGGCTCGCCCGCGGGCAGGCGCTTGCGGTCGTCCTCCCGGGGGTCCGTCACGGGCCCGGCGCCGGGCTCGGATTCGAAGACGGGCTCGGCCTCCAGCACGGGAGGCTTCGGGGCCGACGCGGAGGCGCGGCGGGGCTCCGCGCGGGGCTCCACCTTGGACTTCACCGGCCGGGCCGGGGCCTTCGCCGGCGGGGCCGAGGGCTTCGCGGGCGCGGTCGGGCGCGGGGGCTGCTTCTTCGCCTTCGCCGGGGACTTGCGGGGTGCCGTTCTTGCCATGGGTCCACTCTAAGCGACCCCTGTGCCCGCCGCTCGTGAAGACGTGCGAAGAAGGCCCTCGGGTGGGGCCGGGCCAATGCCCCAGACGCCCACCCCCAGGCCAGGCACCAGGAGGCCTCCGCTGGCGCGCATCAGGGCGGTCAGCCAGGCGGCCAGCGCGTCGATGGATTCCAGGGGCGCGCGGCCGTGAAACACTGGGCGCCCTCCCCCACCCAGGAAGCACGCCCCATGATGCGCGTCCGGTCCGTCCTGCTCTCCGCCTTGCTGTCCGCCTCGCTGGTCCATGCGGCGCCCGCCGTGCCCGCCGCGGAAGGCGCGTGGCCCCGGCTGCGCAAGGAGCGCCTGCGGAAGCTGCTGCCCCAGGCCATGGCCCGCGCGGGCGTGGATGCGTGGGTGGTGCTGTGCCGTGAGAACGACAACGACCCGCTCGCCGCGCACGTCGGCGGGGAGAACGCGGGCGGCACCGCCGCGTTCCTGTTCCTTCGCGACGGCGATGCGCTGCGCTCGGTGGCGCTGTCCCCCGTGGGTGAAGCCACGGCGCTCAAGGACATGGCGGTGGTGGATGAGGTGGTGCCGGTGGACCGGGGCGCGGACGTGCTCGCGCTGGTCGCCGCGCGGCTCGTGAAGGCGAAGCCCGCGAAGGTGGCCATCAACTCCTCGGAGCGGATGTCCATCGCGGACGGCCTGTCCGCCACGCAGCGCGCGAAGCTGGAGGCGGCGCTCACCCCGGCGCTGCGCAAGCGGCTGGTGTCCTCCGAGGACCTCGTCTCCGAGTGGCTGTCGGTGAAGCTGCCGGAAGAGGTGGACATCATGCGCAAGGCCGCGGCCCTCACCGCGCAGTTGGAGGAAGAGGCGTACCGCACGGTGGTGCCGGGCAGGACGCGCGATTCCGACGTGGCGCGCTTCCTCAAGAAGCGCATCGCGGAGCTGGGCGTGGGCGACGGGTGGCAGCCGGATCAGAACCCCAACGTGAACAGCGGGCCCACGCGCGGACACTCGAACGCCACCGACCGCGTCATCCAAGCGGGGGACTTCATCCAGACGGACTTCGGCATCCGCGTGGGCAACACGTGGGTGACGGACATCCAGCGCTTCGCCTACGTGTTGGCCCCGGGAGAGAAGCAGGCCCCCGCCGAGGCGCTGGCGAAGTGGGAGAAGTCGAAGAAGGGCAGCCGCATCGCGCTGGCGGCGATGAAGCCCGGCGCGCGCGGCTACGACGTGGACAAGGCCCAGCGCGACTGGATGCGCGAAGCGGGCTCCGAGCCCGTGATGTGGGGCACCGGCCATCCCGTGGGTTACTGGGCCCACGACGCCGGCCCGGCGCTCTCCGGCGCGCAGTCCGGCAAGCCAGCCACCGGCTCCGCGCTGCGCACGTTGCAGCCCGGTCAGGTGTTCGCCTTCGACGGGTTCTTCGCGTGGAAGGACGGCAGCAGCCCGGACGCGCTGCGCATCCTCTCCGTGGAGGAGATGGCCGTCGTCACCGACACCGGCGCCGAGTACCTCAACCCACCTCAGGAACAGCTCATCCTCATCCCTTCCGCGCCCAAGCCCTGAGGCAGGACGGGGGCGTTCCCGACCCAGCGAACCTGTTGGGTGGGGAGGGTGCGCGCGGCGGGCCGGACTTGGATACACTTGAGACATCGCCGCGCCGCACCGGCGCTGGAGGGCCACCTCATGCCAAGCGTGCTGGTCATCGACGATGACCTCTTCGTCCTCGCGACCGTGGGGGACGTCCTGCGAAGTGCGGGCTACACGGTGCTGACGGTGCAGTCACCCGCCGAGGCCTTCCACCTGGACCTGTCGGGCGTCTCCGCCATCCTGTGCGACTACAACATGCCGGAGATGAACGGCTCCGACGTGCTCATCGCCATGCGTGAGCTGCAGGAGATCCAGGCGCCGTTCATCTTCCTCACCGGGCACTCGGACCTGGACGACCTCATCCCCGTGGCCATCCGCTACGGCGCGGAGCTGTTGCCCAAGCCGGTGGACCCCGCGGAATTGACGCGATTGTTACGCAAGCAGATCGCCGCGTGAGCCGGGGCTGCTTCGGCGGCCCGCTTCAGCCCAGCTCGGTGAGCAGCGCTTCGGCCTGCGCGCGCCAGTCGTCTTCCAGCGAGGGATGGCGCAGGAGCACCACCAGCCGCTCCCGCGCGGACTCCCGAGCCCCCAGCCGGGCCTCCACGCGGGCCAGGGCCAGGACGGGTTCTGGCCGTTGGGGCGCGCGGTGGTGGGCCTCCGCCAGCAACGCCCTCGCGGGCAGCACGGCCTCCGGGGGCCCGTCCTCCACCTGACGCAGCAGCAGCAGGGCCTGGCGCCACGGGGGCATCCAGTCGTCCGGGGACAGCCGCACGGCCTCGCGCCACGCGGCGAGCGCGCGCTCCACGTCCGGCGGCTCGCGCGCCTCGAACACCAGCGCCTCCACGGAGCGGCTGAGCCCGGTGGACATGCCCCGCGCCTCCAGTTGGTGGCACAGCTCCAGCGCCTCCAGGAAGCGGCGCTCCGTCACGCGCAGGCGGGCCAGGTGCCCCAGCGCCGCCACGCCTTCGGGCTCCACGCGCACGCGCGCCTCCGCCGCGGACACCGCGCCCCGCACGTTGCCGCGCGCCAGCCGCACATCCGCCAGCGCCTTGAGCAGGCCCACGTCGTCCGGCACCGCCTTCTGCCCCTGGCGCAGCAGGTCCTCCGCCGCCTCCAGCTCTCCGCCCGCCTCCAGCGCGCGCGCGAACACGAGGTAGCTGGGCGCGTGCCAGGGGTCCAGGTGCAGCGACAGCTCCAGGTGCGCGAAGGCCTCCTCCAGGCGGTCCAGCAGGAAGAGCACGCGGGCCAGCTGGAAGTGGTGCAGCGCCACGCGGGGCTCCAGCGAGACAGCGTGCGCGAGCGCGGCGTGCGCGGCCGCCGCGTCGCCCTGTTCCACCCGCACGTAGCCCAGGCCGAAGAAGGCCTCGGTGGGGGGCGAGGGCTCCGCGACGAGCGCGCGGTAGAGCTCCAACGCCTGATTCCATTCGCCGCGCCGCGTGTGCAGCGCCGCACCCACGAGCCGCGACTCCCGCTGCTCGCCCGCGCCGGCCCGGGTGACGCCCAGCAGCAGCGACTCCGCGAGGGCCTCCTCGCCGTCGACGAGCGCCAGCCGGGCCAGGGTGAGCATCGCCCGCCAGTCGCGGGCGTTGCGCTCATGCACCTGCGTGGCCTCGCGGCGGGCCCCCTCCAGGTCACCCGCCTTGAACAGCGCTTCGTAGCGTGGAACCGGGTTCAGGACAGACGCTCCCCAACGGTGAATGGGCACGACGGCAGGGACTGCGAAAAAAGCTAATCAGGGATGGCGGTCCGCGCTGCCCGGCGCGTCCCAGAAAAGAGGTCTTTCTTCCGGGACACGCCCCCCCACGAGCCCCACTGAAGTCTCCGGACCGTCAGTTCCTCCCCAGGTTAGCAGACAAGCAGGCGACCCTCCCCTTC